>CALESB010000059.1 GCA_937906995.1 uncultured Sutterella sp. | reverse complement strand
AATTTGCTGTCCCATTCATTACGAAACACGGTCCCAATTTTTAATAAATTCCACGACTAACAGAAGTAATAGGTATATTAATGAGAATTATTCTCAATAACAAGCATTTTTGGAAGATTTATCGAAAATAGTCGTAACAGTTTGTTTCGATAGACTTTTCTTGTACGTTTTCAGACATAAAAAGAAAAAACGCTCGAAGATAACTACGAGCGTCTTTTCAGAGGTGATCCTTAAGTGGATTAGATCTTACCAACCAAGTCCGTACCCGGAGTCAAGGTCTTCTTACCGGGGCGCCAACCAGCCGGGCAAACTTCACCAGGATTGGCAGCAATGTATTGAGCGGCTTGAACCTTGCGCAAAAGTTCCTTAGCATCGCGACCGATACCGCCGTCATGAACTTCTTGAACAACGATCTTGCCTTGCGGGTTAATTACGAAGGTACCACGTTCAGCCATGCCGTCTTCTTCAATAAGAACACCAAAGTTGCGGCTTAAGGCAAGCGTCGGATCGCCAACCATCGGGAATTGAACTAAACCAACGGCGGGGCTGGATTCATGCCAAGCCATGTGGGTGAAATGGGAGTCCGTGGATACGGCGTAGATTTCAACACCGAGTTGCTTAAAGGCTTCGTAGTTTTCGGCCAAGTCTTGCAATTCCGTTGGGCAGACAAACGTAAAGTCAGCAGGGTAAAAGAAAACAACAGACCACTTACCGCGCAAGTCAGCATCAGTTAAATCAACAAAATCGCCGTTGTGGAAAGCGGTAGCCTTAAACGGGAGCACTTCTTTGTTCAATAAAGCCATTTTTGATTCCTCAATAAAGACCGTTTTGCGGTCATGTGTTTTTGATGACTAAAAATTTAACATGAAAATCTAATTGAGAACTATTTCTATTTGTATCTAAACGATGAAGATTTGTATCTATTGTCTAACCCATTGATTAATAAGATATATATTTCTTTAACTATAAAGATTATCTACGATTATGATAGAAAAAAGCTAATGATCGTTTAAGTTAAAAAGTCTTCTTCTAAAAAAAGGCAATTGAGAGCGATAGCTATGGAAAAAGTCCTTTAGTTTCGCTAAGATAGCCCTTCCTATAACTTTTGGCCGGTAAAGCCATGTCTGAACACGAATTATTATTATCTGATTTCGATTACGATTTACCATTGGATCGTATCGCTCAATTTCCGTTAGCTGATCGCAGTTCGAGTCGACTTTTGCATGTCGAACCTGAAAAGCTTACAGATTATCACTTTAAAGATATCGTTGATTTACTCCGTCCTGATGACCTTTTAGTGATGAATAACACGAAGGTTATTAAAGCTCGTTTATTAGGTAAAAAAGCCACGGGTGGGGCCGTCGAAGTTTTGATGGAAAGAATCACTGGTGAGAAAACAGCCATTGCAATGGCTCGAGCTAGCAAGAGTCCAAAGCCTGGAACAAGTTTAATTTTTGAAGCTGAAGGCCATCAAGAGACAGTTCATGTCACAGGGCGCGAGGGTGAGTTTTTCGTTTTAGAGTTTGAACATCCCGTATTGGATGTTTTGGAAGCATTTGGCAAGGTGCCATTGCCTCCGTACATCGAGCATGCTGCAGATAAGTCGGATGAGTCACGTTATCAAACGGTTTATGCCCAAACACCAGGAGCAGTTGCCGCACCGACGGCAGGGTTGCACTTTACGCCTGAGGTAATTGATGCCTTGCATAAAAAGGGTATTCAAACGGCCTTTGTGACGTTGCACGTTGGGGCTGGAACGTTCCAACCTGTTCGAGTGGAAAAGCTTTCTGAGCACATCATGCACTCTGAGTGGTATACCATCAGTGAAGAAACCGCACGCATGGTCAATGAGGCTAAAGCAGCAGGGCGCAGAGTGGTAGCCGTAGGAACGACGAGTCTTCGTGCGTTGGAAAGCGGTGCTGAGCAAAAGGGCATTTTGAGATCAGGTAGCCGTGATACCCGATTGTTTATCAAACCGGGTTATGAGTTTAAGATCATTGATGCATTGATCACAAATTTCCATTTACCTAAGTCAACGCTTTTGATGTTGGTTTCTGCCTTGGCGGGTAAACCACGTATTGAGTCTGCTTATCAGTATGCAATTGAGCATAAATATCGATTCTTTAGCTATGGCGACGCCATGCTTTTGGAAAAAAAGCCGGAGTAATGACAAGTGAGTCTTGAATTTAAATTAAAAAAGACCTCGGGAAAAGCTCGCCGAGGGGAGATGAAGTTAAACCACGGTACAGTTCAAACGCCGATTTTTATGCCGGTAGGAACGTACGGTACGGTTAAGGCCATGTCGCCAAATGAATTGGAAGAAATTGGTAGCCAAATCATTTTGGGTAACACCTTTCATTTGTGGTTACGCCCAGGTCTTGACGTGATTGAAAAGCACGGTGGTTTGCATAAGTTTATGGGCTGGGATAAGCCGATTTTGACTGACTCGGGCGGCTTCCAAGTCTTCTCTTTAACGGGCTTGAGAAAGATTACCGAAGAAGGGGTGAAATTCGCCTCTCCGATTAACGGAGACAAACTGTTCTTGACTCCGGAAGTTTCAATGCAAATTCAAAAGGTACTGAATTCGGACATCGTTATGGTGTTTGACGAGTGCACGCCTTATGAAATCAAAGGCCGTCCTGCAACGGAAGCCGAAGCTGCCAAATCCATGCGCATGTCGCTTCGTTGGGCCAAGCGCAGCAAGGATGAGTTTGAACGTTTAGGCAATCCGAATGCGCTTTTCGGTATCGTGCAAGGCGGGATGTTTGAGCACCTGCGTGAAGAGTCATTGCAAGGCTTAAAGGAAATCGGTTTTCATGGTTATGCTGTGGGTGGTCTTTCGGTGGGTGAACCCAAGGAAGACATGCTTCGCATCATGGAAAAAATTGTGTGGCAATTGCCCGAAGATAAGCCTCGCTATTTGATGGGCGTGGGTACGCCAGAGGATTTGGTTGAAGGTGTGAGCCAAGGTATTGACATGTTTGACTGTGTTATGCCGACCAGAAATGCTCGTAATGGTTGGCTCTTTACTCGCTATGGTGATGTAAAGATCCGCAACAGCAAATACAAGGACGATTTGCGCCCATTGGATCCCACCTGTGATTGCTATGCTTGCAAGCACTTTACCCGTGCTTATTTGCATCATTTACAAAAGGTTAATGAAATTTTGGGTGCACGATTGAATTCTATCCACAATCTTCACTATTACCTCAACTTAATGAAGGAAATTCGTGAAGCACTCGACAATGATCGCTTTGAAGAGTGGCGCGAACAGTTCCATCGCGATCGCGCTCGTGGTGTGGACTAATCGTAAAGGTAAGATTGCAGGGCAATTCTTGGTCAAGCTTGGCAAAAACCCTTGACCAAGAGTTAATAAAGCTCGGTTTCCCTTTGCGTATAATTCATAGGTATTTGTGCAAAGTCAGTGCCTTTGCAAACGATTTTTATCATGGAGAAAAACATGTTCTTTATTTCTGATGCTTATGCTCAAACAGCTGCTGCCGGTGGTGACGCAATGAGCTTCATTACAAGCCTTTTGCCGATGATTTTGATCTTCGCAGCTTTTTGGTTTTTCTTGATTCGTCCGCAACAAAAGCGTCAAAAAGAACACGCCAAGATGGTTGATGCTTTATCTAAGGGTGATGAAGTTTTGACAATCGGTGGTATTGCTGGTCGTATTTCTAACATTGATGAGCAATATATTGTTATTCAAATCGCTAACGTAAAGGCAGAGCCCGTGACGTTGACGATGCGTCGCGATGCTATCCAAACGGTTTTGCCTAAGGGTACGATTAAGACGTTCTAATGAATCAGAGCCGAACCGCCTTATCAGCGGTTCGGTTTCGTTTGGTAAGTAGGTCCATGTAGGACCTTTTGTACCATAGGGAATGTCAAAGTTGATGACATTTTCCATTCTAAATTAACGAGGTCATCCAGTGAATCGCTATCCATTATGGAAGTACATCTTCATTGCCCTCGCTTTGATTATTGGCATGATTTACACGGCTCCGAACTTCTATGGGGAGTCTCCAGCCGTGCAAGTTTCAAGCCAAAAAGCGACGGTTAAGGTTGATGAAGCGCTCTATGCGCGTGTAGAAAAAGCTCTAACTGAAGCTCAATTACATCCGAACGGCTTGTTCTTTGAACAGGGTGCACAACAAAACACCATTCGTGTTCGTTTTGATCCAACTCAGGCTGAAGAGCAGTTACAAGCTAAGGAAGTCATCGAACGAATTTTGAATCCAGATCCGTCTGATCCATCTTATGTTGTGGCTTTAAATTTGGTGCCTAACACACCTCAATGGCTTTTGAATTTGCATGCTTTGCCAATGTATTTGGGTTTGGACTTACGTGGCGGCGTGCACTTCATGCTTGAAGTGGATATGGAAGCTGCAGTTCAAAAGCGTGTGGATGCGTTATCGGCTGACCTCCGTACTCAATTCCGTGATGAGCGTATCCGTCATGCCGGTATCACCCGTTCTGGTACTTCTTTGGATGTGACTTTCCGCTCTGCCCAAGAACGCGATAAGGCTCGTGATCTTTTGCGTAATACGCACAATGATTTGACACTTGAAGATCGTGACACAGATGGTAAATATCATTTGATTGCAACTATGACGCCCGCTTCGTTGAAGAACGTGATGGACTATGCATTAAAGCAAAATATTTCCACCTTGCACAATCGTATTAATGAATTGGGTGTCGCAGAGCCAGTGATTGCACAACAAGGTGCTAATCGTATTGTGGTTCAATTGCCTGGTGTGCAAGATACTGCAAAAGCTAAGGATATTTTGGGTCGTACAGCTACGCTCGAAATTCGTATGGTTGATGACTCTCCTGAAGCTTATGCTCAGTTGAGTTCGGGTACGGTGCCCTTTGGCGATGAGCGCTATCTTGATCGAGAAGGCAATCAAATTTTGGTTAAGCGTCAAGTGATTTTGACTGGTGAAAATTTAAATGACGCACAACCCGGTTTTGATCAACAAACACAAGAGCCGACGGTTAACTTAACGTTGGACTCTCGTGGAGCTCGTATTTTCCAAGATGTGACCCGTGAGAATGTCGGCAAACGTATGGCCATTATCCTTTTTGAAAAGGGTAAGGGTGAAGTCGTTACGGCTCCGGTGATCCGTCAAGAAATTGGTGGTGGGCGCGTGCAAATTTCTGGTCGAATGACCACGATTGAAGCCACGGATACGGCTTTGCTTTTGCGTGCAGGTTCTTTGGCAGCACCAATGGAAATCATTGAAGAACGTTTGGTGGGGCCAAGTCTTGGTGCGGCCAATATTGAAGCTGGTTTCCGCTCAACTCTATACGGTTTTGCCATTGTTGCTGTGTTCATGATCATCTACTATCAAGTTTTTGGTGCGATTTCGGTCTTTGCCTTAACTTGTAATGTGATGCTTTTAATTTCCTTGTTATCAATGTTGCAAGCAACATTAACATTGCCAGGGATTGCAGCTATTGCCTTAACGTTGGGTATGGCTGTGGACGCAAACGTGTTGATTAATGAACGTATTCGAGAAGAGTTACGTGCTGGTCGTACGCCGCAACAAGCCATCAGTGAGGGTTTCGATCGTGCTTTTGCAACGATTTTGGACTCTAACATCACGAGTTTGATTGCAGGTATCGCTTTGTTAATCTTTGGCTCTGGTGCTGTCCGTGGTTTTGCTGTGGTGCACTGCTTGGGGATCATGACTAGTATGTTTACGGCAATTATGGTTAGCCGTGCTTTGGTTAACTTGATCTATGGTCGCCAGAAAAAACTTAAGACCATTCACGTGGGCCAAATTTGGAAGCCCGAAGATAATAAGTAAAAGGAGTCTGTGATGGAGTTATTTAGAATTCGGCGCACGATTCCTTTCATGCGCTATTCCAAGATCTTTAATGCAATTTCTTTGCTTTCTTTCTTGGTTGCGGTGTTCTTCTTGTTTACCAAGGGACTGGCTTTTTCTATCGAATTCACGGGCGGTACGGTGATGGAGGTTTCCTATCCCCAGGCTGCACCAACGGAGCAAATTCGTGAGGAGTTGAAAACAAAACTTGGTATAGAAGCCTCTGTGCAAAATTTTGGTACAGCTCGTGATGTGATGATTCGTTTACCAATTGGAGCGGATGAAACTTCGGGTCAACAAGCCGTCAAGGTGATGGGGGTTTTACATGAAACTGAACCTGATGCTCAAATGACTCGTGTTGAATTCGTTGGTCCGCAAGTTGGTGAAGAGTTAGCAACCGATGGTTTAACTGCCCTCATTTTGGTAGTCATTGGTATTGTGATCTATTTGGCCTTCCGCTTCGAATGGAAGTTCTCAGTGGCAGCAATCATCGCCAACTTGCACGACGTAGTGTTGGTTTTGGGGATTTTCTCCATTATGCAATGGGAATTTTCTCTACCAGTGTTGGCAGCTGTATTAGCCGTTTTAGGCTACTCAGTGAATGAATCGGTGATTATTTTTGACCGTTGCCGTGAGCACTTCAAAAAAATGCGCCGTGTGGACTCGGAAGAGATTATTAACTCAGCTATTACAGCGACGATTTCTCGTACGGTGATTACTCACTCATCAACGTTAGCCATGACGTTAGCGATGTTCTTCTTTGGTGGTCCTGCTTTGCATTATTTCTCTTTAGCATTGACGATTGGTATTTGCTTTGGCATTTACTCTTCTGTCTTTGTGGCAGCAGCCATCGCCTTGTATTTAGGTGTTAAACGCGAGGATTTGGTCAAGCCATTGAAGAAAGATAATCCTCAAGAAATGGTACCCTAATCATTTTGTACTTTTGATGTGTACCTAAAAAGCCTTCTAATCGATAAGATTAGAAGGCTTTTGCTTTAAAGGAATTTATATGTCGGATGTTCAGTCACTGGCGCAAAAAGTGTTGGATGGTTATCAAGTTACTCGAGAAGAGGCGCTTTGGTTATATGAGCAACCATTGAAAGAGCTTTCTTCTTGGGCTAATAAAATTCGCGAGTATTTTTGTAGTAACGGCTTTGATATCTGTACGATTATTAATGCCAAAAGTGGTCGCTGCTCAGAAAATTGTCGTTTTTGTTCTCAGTCAATTCATAGCCACACAGCAAGTGCAGTCTACCCCTTGTTAAGCACTGAGAAAATCGTCGAGCAAGCCAAACATGATGCTGCTCAAGGTGTATTACGTTTTTCTATAGTCACATCTGGCAAACGCCTAACTAATCGTGAAGTATTGAAAATTTGTGAGGCTGTAAAAGCAATTAAGGCTGTTTGCAATATTTCAGTTTGCGTCTCTTTAGGTTTATTAAAACAAGAACAGTTTGCTTGGCTCAAAGAGGCTGGCGTTGAACGGGTTCATAATAACTTGGAGACTTCTGAACGTTACTTTCCAAGTGTTTGTACGACTCATACGTTTGCAGATAAGATAGTAGCGATTAGAGCTGCTCAGGCGGCAGGATTGCCGGTTTGTAGCGGAGGTATTATGGGTCTAGGGGAAAGTGTAGAGGACCGGATTGATATGGCTTTGAGCCTAAGAAAGTTAGGTGTCAAGAGTATTCCTGTCAACATGCTCAACGCGATTGAGGGAACACCATTTGAAGGCAATAAGCGTTTGTCGCCAGAAGACCTGCAACGAATCGTGGCGGTATATCGTTTCATGTTGCCTCAAGCATCTATTCGTTTGGCTGGAGGCAGAGGTCTTTTAGGTGACAAAGGTGAGGCCTGTTTTAAGTCTGGAGCGAATGCGACGATTTCAGGGGATATGTTAACAACTGCTGGTATTACAGTAGCAACAGATATGCAGCTCTTAAAAGAATTAGGATTCCAACCTAAGAGATGCAATGATTAGAAAACAAAAACGAGTTCACATTGAACTCGTTTTTGTTTCTTAAGGTGCTCGATTATAAAGGGTCATTAACACACCGCGAATGACTAAATCGACGGTCTTATGATTGAGGCCATCAATGCTATCTGGGTCTGTTAAGGGCGTAGGATCATACTCTGGATCTTGTTTTTTCATTTCATCAATGACAATGTCTTTCCAGAAGGCTGGGGCCTCACTTTCTTCCCAATAGCCTCGTCCTCGTCCAAAGTGAGCAACCGCTAAGTAAAGCAAAATAGCTTCGAGAAGGTAGTTTTGTAGCGCAATTTTGCTCCAAGAGACTTGAGTCCCATGGACGCCTTTGACTTGGTTGTAAGCAATAGCGGCACCGGCACCTCCAATGGCGCCAATGACAGTGCCTAAAAGGGTACCTAAGCCTCCACTTAAGCCGCCCATGGCAAGATCAGTTGCTAAACCACTGGCAGCACCCGCACCAACAGCGCCTACGATTGCGGCGCCTTTAGGGTTGGCAGCTGTATTGACTGTCCAGTCTGTTTTAAGACGACGCAAAATTTCGCGACGAACTCCCGCGCCTTCGATGCCATGGGCATCAATCAAGCGTTGTGTTAAAGCGCATAAGCCATCGGCAGCACGAGCTGCTAACGCATTTTTTGCATCTTCAATAGGACCCGCTTGAGGTTTAACAACACCTAAACGGCGCCCCCAATCCTTGACCTGTTCTGTAAGACTGTAATTGGAGAGCTCTTCATGATCGACAACAAGTTGCGTCATGTAGTTGCTGATGGCGTCAATGCTAGAAGCGTAAACTGCTCGGCGTTGGCGACTCCAGGCCTCACGTAGCGCTTCAAAGGTGGCCTTTTGTTCTTCGTTAAGTACACTGCCGATGGCTTCAAAAAGAGCAAACTCTTGTACCCAGCATCGAGCAAATGCATCCATCGGTAACACACATTTCACCAATGGGAACTGAGCCATATATTCATTCCATTGAGCAAGCTCGGCATCTTCAATACTTTTTTCACGGGGCTTACCCATTTGGTTTAAAAGTACAACAACCGGCTTGTTAATCCAGGAAAGAATTTTCATCTCAGCGCTGACATACGAGCAGGCTTGAGGGGATTCGCTGGCATTGACTAAGTAAAGAACGACGCTGCTGGTGTCACGGACATGCTTTAAAGCGCGTTGGTTAAGCCAAAGAGCTTTATTTGACATACGGTCCCAAACCTCGGCCAAGAACCAACCGAGGGGATTTGAGCGTCCTTCTAAGCGCTGAGATAAGCGTACGCTATCTCCAAATCCCGGGGTATCCCACAAAACCAATTCGGAATACCCATCTGAGCCGCGAATTAAAACATAGTCGTCATTGGTTTCTGTCACATGAGGGCGATCTGCGACCTCGCCAATATCTCGACCTAACAAGGTGCGAGCTAGCGTGGTCTTACCAATATTGGTGTGAGACACCAGACTTAAATTAATTCGCATTGTTTGCATATCAGCCATGATGATCCCTTTCTAGACAGGTTGCCCGCAGGCTTGTTTCAGTTCATTTTGGGTTGTTGGATCCGGTTTGAGACCAGAGTGATAAAACACAACGGGTACGTTACAACTGGTGGCGAATTCGTGCCAGAGATCTTTACGAGTTTGAATGCGATCGGCAAAGTCTCCGAATCGAGTAACGTAACCAGCCATATCAACCAATAAGACTACGGGCGCTTTTCCCACCTTTTGTTGAATGAGATGAACCGTGTGGCCTTGAACTTCATTTTCGGGCGTTGTCGTACCATTCATTAATATCCAGACTTGTTGGGCACTACCGGATTGTTCAAGCGTTAAAGGCGCATCGTCTGAACTAAAGTCTAAAGTATGATTTCTTACTTCAGCCAAATTAAATCCTAAGCTTTCTGCGAGTCGATAGGCTGTCTCAATTGCCGCTTGATTACTATTGGACTCTGGAATCATTAGGTCAAGGTTGAGCTCTTCAGCTCGCCAGGCTTTTAAGATCTCTTGAAAGTAACGGTCGCCTAAATCGATGGGATAATTCTTTTTTAGTTGGGCAATTTTAAAGCTGTGTTTGAGCACTAATAATAGGCGCGGAAGCACAACAAAAATGCAAAGCATAACGATCATTCGCAAAAGCCAAAGGCCAGCGGAAACTTCAACACCACTTAAAGCAAGTCGATCAAATCGTAAGTTGGCAACCTCTAAAATGTTAGGCATGGGGCCTAAGAAGCTTGTAAAGAAGCCATAGGTCACCATAATGATTTGATAGACAATTTCAGGGCTTTCTGCAAACCATGTGCTTTCCCAACCAACCGTGTAGGCAGTCCCGATGCCTCGCAATAAAACGCTGACAATCATTCCAATCACAAAGCCTAAAGCGGCTAAGTGAAAGGCGCGAGCCGAGTACTCAGTGAGCATCGGTTGCATTAATTGTCCAAGCGCTTTTGATTTGTCCAAAGACTTCGTTAAGAGATTTTTTTGAAGAAACGAAAAACTTAATCGTATACCGAAAAAGTCTCGTCGATTATTTTCTTTAAAACCAGAAATAAACAATGCCAGGTAAACAAAGATATTCCAGGTCAAAATGCCAAAAAATGGCAAAGATAAAAGGTTGATGCGAGAGCCTGTACTAGCAAACTGATCGGTTAAAAGCCCCATCAAAAAAGCCAGAGCAAACAATGCCCAAGTCAACCATGATGGAGGAACAAGTTTGATCGCATTTGATTTGATTGATGGATTTTTCGCCTCAATCATTTTTTTTGCAATACGAGAGCGAGCAACTAGAAAAGTAGCAATGTTAGCTCCCTCACCAACAGCTAATGAAGCTTGGCGGGTAGCCCGATTAGCATCACTGCTTTCCCAGTCGAGTGTTGGTGTTTGCTCAAGCATTTTTACTTGAGTCACAAGCTCGGCATCTGTAACTGATAATTTTCCGTCAGGGATATTAGAGTAAGGTTCGCTCATGGCGTTTGATCACTGGTTTTTAATAAAACTATTTACTAATTGTACCGTTAATCTCAAAGACAAAAATGGTGTAAAAGTCGTCAAATTGTGTCATCTTTGTATGTTTGTATAGCTAAATCCCAAGCTTGTCTTAATTTCAGAGTTGCAAGGTAGGGATTAGGCTGGCCGCAGATTGCAGAAACCACAGCAATACCGTTTGCATGGGCTTTGATTAATGCAGGAATATGTTGCGACTTTACAGATCCGATGGCGACATTAGGTACTGTACAAGCTTTAGCAATGGTGGCAAAACCATCAATACCAACAGGGGCAGAGGCGTCCTTTTTGGTGTTTGTCGCAAAAATAGGTCCAATGCCAACATAATCGACAATTGAGGGATCTACAGAGCGAGCCTCGCCTAAGTTGCTAACAGAAAGCCCAAGAATTTTATCTTGGCCTATGAGTTGCCTGACTTTTTGCACGGGTAAATCTTTTTGTCCAACATGTACGCCATCTGCATCCATAGCCAGGGCTACATCAACATGATCATTGATGATCAGCTTAGTATTGTAGGAAGAAAGCGCCTTTTTCAATGCAACTGCGCATTCATAGTAACGGCGCTTTTTCCAGTTTGGTGCTCTTAGCTGCACAAATGTGGCCCCAGCTTTCGCTGCTTCAATTGCTGTCTCGACCATACCAAATTCAGCGGTAAGGTCAGGGTCAAGAACTAAGTAGATACTGTAATCCAGTGTCGATGTAGCCATGGAGTTTAAGCGTTACAGGTTAATTGATAGAGAGCATCTAAGTAGGCAGAGTGGAAGCTGCCCGGTCCCTTGGAGTTGGCGATGGCCATTTCTTGGGCACGTTTGGCAAGTGCAAGGGCTGCCGCTGTTGCACTAAGAGGGCAAGGGCAGGTTGCACAAAAAGCGGCAACCATAGCCGATAGTGAACATCCTGTGCCGACGACTAATGTTGCCATGACGTGGCCACCTGGAATTTCAATGACTTCTTCGCCATCGGTGACAAAGTCACTTTCGCCTGTGACAGCGACAACACCGTGAGTTTTAATCGCTAACGCTTTAGCTGCATTGATAGCGTTTTTACTTTCATCAAGGCTATCAACGCCTTTGCCGCCATTAGAGGCACCGACCAATGCCATGATTTCACTTGCATTGCCACGAACAACAGTCGGACGCAACTCAAGTAAACGTTTGAGTACTTCATCTCGCCAAGGAATCACGCCTGCTGCCACTGGATCCAAGACCCAAGGTTTATTCATGTTGTTCATGGTTTCAATAGCGGAAAGCATCGCTTGCACTCGTTCTGGGAAAATCGTTCCAACATTGACCAATAAGGTGTTGGCAATTCGAGCAAAATCTTCACACTCCTCTTGCGCGATAATCATGGCAGGGGAAGCGCCACTGGCCAGTAAGACATCGGCTGTGATTTCTTGAACCACATCATTGGTCATGCAATGCACCAGGGGTCGGTTACTTTTCATTTTGTTGACAAGCAACATGAAATCTGTTTTTGAAAGTGTTGTGTATTGAGTCATAGATATTGGGATTTGCAAAAAATGGTTTCGGATGCTTGAGTATAGACAGAAAGAGCGTAAAGATACGCTAGAATTTTCCAAACTTAACGAATTTAATAGAACTATGTTGATTCATCCTCAGTTTAATCCGATTGCTTTATCGATTGGTCCCGTTTCAATTCATTGGTACGGTCTTATGTATTTGGTGGGCTTTGCTCTGTTTTGGGCTTTAGGTTCTTATCGTGCCAAGCGAGAATCGTGGCGAGGAATGACGGCAGAAGGTGTTGAGGACTTACTTTTTTATGGAGTGCTTGGCGTCATTCTTGGTGGTCGTTTAGGTTATTGCTTTTTCTATCAGCCGGAGTGGTTTATTTCTCATCCGCAAGATATTGTTCGAGTTTGGGATGGCGGAATGAGTGCTCATGGGGGAGTACTAGGTGTTATTGTTGCAATGTTTTATTTTGCAAAGGTACGGCATCAATCATTTTTGAAGGTAGCGGACTTCGTTACCCCCCTTGTCCCTCTAGGTCTTTTCTTTGGGCGAATTGGCAATTTTATTAATGGAGAATTGTGGGGGCGCGTATGCTCGCCTGATTATGTTTTTGCCATGATTTTTCCCGCTGCACGAGATTGGATGCCAAGACACCCCTCTCAGCTTTATGAAGCTGGATTAGAAGGGTTACTACTGTTTTCTGTTCTTTGGTTTTATTCTCGTGTACCTCGCAAAGATGGACGTGTAGCAGCGCTTTTTTGTTTGGGGTATGGCATTGTGAGATTTTTTGTAGAGTTTTTCAGAGAACCCGATGCATTCTTAGGTCTACAGGCCTTGGGTTTAAGCCAAGGCCAGTGGTTATCACTTCCGATGATTGCTTTGGGAATCGCAGTTTGGTTTTGGCCTCAAAGCTCTAAAGGACACGCTTGAGTCATTAAACGTTTAATTTCCTCAGGTCCAAGTCGCTGCATCGAAAATTCACAGCCGCAATAGAGTTGGTTATAGAAGTGATTTTCTTTAAGCAATTCATTGCGGCGTTGTTGTAATCCGCCTTTTCTCCAATTGCGATCCCACCACTGTGTTTTGGGATAAATACTTTGGGCCAAACGGCCAGCTTCATTAATTTGATCTAGGTTTTTCCACCGACTACTGGCAAGCGTCGTAGTAAAAAGCTCAATTCCTTCTTCTTGGGCTACTCTGGCTGTTTCAGCTAGTCGCAAGTTAAAACAAATTTGGCAACGGGAGCCTCTTTCAGGTTGCATCTCGTGCCCTTTCACAGCCTCGCGCCATCGGTGATGATCGTAATCACCATCAATCACATGTAGCCCTTTACTAGCAGCAAAGCGTTTTAGCTCATTTTTGCGAATAAGGTATTCAGTATCTGGGAAAATATTTGGGTTAAAGTAAAACAAAGTGGGGCGGTATTCATTTGCGAGCATCCACTCCAAAATAGCAGAGGAACATGGAGCACAGCAGCAGTGCAATAAAACGTCTTGCATATGTCAGCCAAATAAAAAAATCAGAAAGTTTGGAAAATTGTATACTGACAAATAGTCTATAGACCAAAGCGAAAAAATGACTATTGAAAATAATCTTTCTCACATTCGTCATATGGTGGCGGATGTGACCACAATAAGGCCGGTTACTTTATTGGCTGTGAGTAAAACGTTTGAGGTGGATGCAATAGAAGAGGCTGTGGCTGCAGGTCAATTGGCCTTCGGTGAGAATTATGTGCAAGAAGGTGTTGAGAAAATCCATTACTTCAAGCAAAAGTATCCGTCTGTTCCAATTGAATGGCACATGATTGGTCCCATCCAATCGAATAAAACCAAACTTGTCGCAGAAAATTTTGATTGGGTACAAAGCATTGATCGAGAAAAAATAGCTTCTCGGCTATCAGCTCAGCGACCGGACAATATGTCTGATTTGAATGTTCTGATTGAAGTCAATGTGGATGAACAAGAGAGTAAAAGTGGCGTAAATATAGATGAAGTAGAGTTGCTACTTGAAAAGATAATGGCTTTACCGAAGTTGAGAGTCCGAGGATTGATGTGTATACCCAATCCAGATTTACCGCTAGAGCAGAAGAAGTGTTCATTTCAAAAGATGAGGACACTTTTTGATGAACTCAATGCAAAAGGTTATCCATTTGACGTATTGTCAATGGGTATGAGTGCAGATTTTCAAGAGGCTATCAGACAAGGCGCCACTTTAGTGCGTGTTGGTTCTGCCATTTTTGGTGCACGCGACTATTCGAAAAAATCTTAATTGTTAAAGGGGAGAATGTGATGCAAAAGCGAATTGCCATGATTGGCGGTGGAAATATGGCGGCCGCATTAGTTGCGGGCCTGGTGGCCAATGGCGTTGAAGGCGCAATGATTGACGTGTTAGATCGCAACGAATGTAAGTGTGAGCGATTACACCAAGAGTATGGAGTAAACGCTTATCTAACTGCAGGGGATTGGTTAAAGGAAGCAGACGTTGTTGTATTGGCAGTGAAACCACAGGGTTTATCAATGACCATTGCATCGATCAAGCACCTTTTTAAAGCAGGAGCTTTATTTATTTCTATCGCTGCAGGTATTCGTATTGCAGATATCTCACGATGGCTTGGTTCAATGCGAATTGTTCGTGCAATGCCGAATACACCTGCTCTAGTCAAAGCGGGTGTAGTTGGTTTATATGTTCCTAGCACTTTGGATAAAGTGGATTACGAAGCATCGTACGAGATTGTCTCTGCGATGGGTGAAGTTGTATCAGTGACCAGTGAACAACAATTGGATTTGGTCTCAACGATCTCTGGCTCTGGACCGGCTTATGTATTCCGCTTTATTGAAGCTTTGGAAGCAGCGGCTGTTCGTCGTGGTTTTGATCCAGAAGGTGCACGCCGTATGGCCATTATGACGGTGGTGGGTGCTGGTAAATTAGCTAGTTTAAGTGAAGAGCCACCTGCTAAGTTACGCGAAAATGTCACAAGTAAAGGTGGTACAACGGCCGAAGCCTTGAGAGTTATGCAAGAGCATGACTTTATGGGCATGATGGACGAGGCAATTCAAGCAGCATTCGATCGTAATCAAGAACTTGCAGACGAACTTGGAAAGGCGTAACAATGCCCACTTTTGCAACGAAGTGATGGCGTTTGAAGCTCAGTAGCAATTTTCGTGGCATAAGTAGGAGTAAATCGTTAAGATTTATAGCAACTAAGTAATTTCAAGAATTCTTTTTAGGAGTTTTCGATGCGTAAGTCTCTCGTCGTTATTGCAATGATCGGCAGTATGATTGTGTTGGCTGGGTGCAATACCGTTGCAGGTTTAGGTCAAGACTTGAAAAAAGGCTCGGAGCACGTCAGTGATGCCATTGGCCAAATGGGTGATAAGATGACTCAAAAGGCTAACAGCCACCAGCAATAATTGAAGACTGGTGTATTCAACGCCATCTCAAATTTCATTGAGATGGCGTTGTTTTTTACTTAAGCAAACGATGGTACATGAAGCAACACAGTGGTGTTGGGATTAATGAGGATGCTATTGACAGCAAAGCAAAGTGTGTCATAAAGCCCAAGGCCATATCGTCTTGTTCGCCAAGTGAGAAAATAGCCACTACGAAGAAGGTGATTAACACGTTATTGAGTAGTTGTAAAAGGCTAAGGTGCTTCCAATGATCATGGGTTGCAAAGCGCCAAGTGACAATGCCTGCAACTAAAAATGGCGGGCAGGTAAAAATGATCCATGCCTAATCGGAGGCAGAGAATTCGGGGTTAATAAACGTGTGCACGATGAACATGAATACGCAGCTAGTCATAAGGCTACCGGCTAGTAAGCATGCCTCAAACAGAATAAATTTACGGGTATCAAGTTGCATAATTCAAGTCTCTGGTTAGTAGGGAAATCAATGCCCATGTCCTATATACGAGGAAAGTGTGAACGCTACAGGGTTTCTGAGGGTAGCGTTCACTAAAATGCTTAATTACATTGGAGCACTAATCGAGCTAACGGGTGGCAAGTTAAGCGTCTTGCAACCTTCCAAATTGAGTTGAGAGACAGCCTTGCGAATCATGTCAATTGCAGGCATTCGATTAAAGGTCTTTCTCCAAGCAATGATAACACGACGAGTTGGACAAGGCTTTTCAAATGGAATGGCTCGTACGAGATCATCATCTCGAGTTTCTTTTAAAGCAGAACTTGGTAAGACCGTAATGCCGAGCCCCTGAGCGACCATATGATGAATGGTCAGTAAGGATGAGCCTTCAACTGTTTTTTGAATGGATGAAATATTGCCACGCAAATTGGAGGATTCAGGGCAAACATTGAGAATTTGATCACGAAGGCAGTGTCCTTTACCTAATAGCAAAAGATTTCCGGAACGAACATCATCTTTTTTAATGCAAGGTTCATTGGCCCACGGGTGATTTTTAGGTACTGCTACGACAAAATCTTCATCATAAAGAGGGGCTAGCATTAAGCCGGGCTCATTGATGGGCAGGGCCATAATAGCAACATCAATCTGACCATTGCGCAATTGATCGAGCAAGCTATTTGTGTAGTTTTCCGTCAAAATCAGCGGCATTTTGGGAGCAAGTTCTAGCATTTTATGAACAAGCCCAGGCGTTAAATAAGGACTGATAGTGAAAATAACGCCAATGCGCAAAGGGCCACAAAGTGGATCTTGACCTTGTAGGGCTAGCTCTTCGATACGTCGGACTTCTTCAAGAACTTTTTGTGCTTGTTCGACGATCGCTTCTCCAACTGGTGTGAGTGAAATTTCTTGAGAGCGACGTTCAAAAAGATGTACGCCAAGCTCATCCTCGAGCTTTCGAACCGCAACAGAGAGAGAGGGTTGTGAAATAAAGCAGGATTCGGCTGCGCGGCCAAAATGTCGCTCACGGGCGACCGCAACAATGTATTTCAGTTCTGTTAATGTCACTTTATCTAAGCCTCCAGAAAGCCTTCTGCGTGGGAAAACCAGCGTTTGGCATGTTGTTGAGCTATATCAGGTTGAGTTTGGAGCCATTGATGCGCAAATTCCCTTGCGGCATCAACTAGATGAGCATCCGTTTCTAGGTTGGCAAAACGTAACATGGGAACGCCAGATTGTCTGGCTCCGAGAAATTCACCAGGGCCACGAATTTCTAAGTCTCTTCGTGCAATTTCAAATCCGTCACTGCTTTCTCGAATGACTTTTAATCGTTCGCGCCCAGTGTCGGAGAGCTCTCCATATAGCATAATGCAGAAGCTTTTTTCTGCACCGCGTCCAACGCGTCCTCGTAGTTGGTGTAATTGAGCCAATCCAAAACGCTCGGCATGCTCAATAACCATGAGTGTGGCATTGGGTACATCAACGCCCACTTCAATAACTGTGGTAGCGACTAAAACATCAATCGCACCATTTTTGAATTGCTCCATGACCGTTTGCTTTTCATCAGATGGTAAAGCTCCGTGAACAAGGCCCACCTTTAGCTGAGGAAGTTTTTCACTTATTTCTTCAAACGTCTCAGTTGCAGCAGTGAGGTCAAGCTTTTCACTTTCTTCAATCAATGGGCAAACCCAGTAGACCTGTCGTCCAAGATTTACTTGTTCTTGTATGGTGTTGATGACTTGATCTTTACGGTGAAGATTGATGAGTTTTGTGACAATTGGTTTTCTACCAACTGGCAATTGGTCAATGATAGAGACATCTAAATCTGCAAGGTAACTCATTGCTAAAGTGCGTGGAATGGGTGTTGCAGATAGCATCAAAAGGTGAGGAATCGTTTCACCATTTGTAGCGCGCAACGCCAAGCGTTGCTCAACACCGAAGCGGTGTTGTTCATCAATAATCGCCAGTCCAAGGTTTTTAAACTGAACGCTGTCTTGAATTAAAGCATGTGTACCAATAACGAATTGCGCTTGGCCAGAAGTAACTTTTTCAAGATTGGTAAGTTTTTCCTTGTTTTTTTGTTTGCCAGCAAGCCAAGCAATACAAACTCCTGCAGGCTCAAGCCAAGCGCGAATTTTTTGAAAATGTTGTTCTGCCAATATCTCCGTAGGCGCCATTAAAGCAACTTGATAGCCAGCGTCAATAGCCAGTGTTGCAGACAATGCGGCAATGACTGTTTTACCACTGCCAACATCTCCTTGAACAAGTCTGTTAGCGGGAATAATGCGTGCTAAGTCGTGTCGAATTTCCTCAAGAACGCGCTGTTGAGCTCCTGTTAGTTCAAAGGGAAGGGACGACAATAAACGGTCAGTAATTGGCGTTATTTTCGGCAGAATTTGAGGGGCACGATTGTGTGCCTTAAGAGCTCGACTGTGTCTTAACGCAATTTGCTGAGCGACAAGTTCATCAAACTTGAGCCGTTCCCAGGCAGGATCAGTGCGATCCATTAGACTGATTTCATTGGCTCCAACGGGAGGGTGGTGAAGAAATTTCAGAGCATTACGTAGCTCAGGTAAACCTAAACGTTCAGTGACTGATCGAGGGATTAAATCAGTAATTTCAACATCAAGCATGGCTCGTGCTATGCGCTTGCGTAACCAAGGCTGCGTAATGCCTTCACCAGCTGGGTAAACCGGTGTCAGTGTGGTCGGCAGAGATTGTCCGTCTGTGGGTGTTTTGATTTTAGGGTGAACCATTTCTAAACCAAAATAACCCGCGCGAACAACACCATAGAGGCGGATGCGTTTACCGACGGAAAGCTGTTTAAGTTGAGAGGGGAAAAAATGCAAGAGACGAACAACAAGCGTACCGGAAGAATCCTTAATTAATGCTTGTATTTGTTCTCCTGATGGGCGTCGAATTTTTTCAAAGCGAATCACTTCACCTTCACACTGGCCACTACTGCCAACGACCAATTGAGCAATTGGCGTAATTTTGGTTTCATCTTCGTATCGCAAGGGAAGATGAAAAACATAATCCCAGTCACGCTCAAGCCCGATTTTGGCTAAGCGTTCTGCTAAAGGGGGAAGTTTTTCCCCTTTTTTTCGTAAGGTGAAGTGATTTGTAGCCATTATTAACTAACTAGAGACTAACGATAGCTTCGACTTCGACTGCTCCGCCTTTCGGTAGGGCGGCAACAGCAAAGCATGAACGAGCAGGGTACGGAGCACTGCAGTACTCTTCCATAACCTTATTAACAATCGGAAAATCTGCCATATTGGTCAAAAAGATGGTGACCTTCATGATATTGCTCATGTTGCCACCAGCGGCTTCGATAATAGCCTTTAAATTCTCAAATGCTTGACGCGCTTGGGCTTCAAAATCTGTGGGGATTTCACCTGTTGAAGGTACGATGCCGAGCTGACCAGACGTAAAGAGGTTGGCGACACCCTTGGTTGCTTGGCTGTAAGGGCCAATAGCGGCGGG
The DNA here is from genome assembly GCA_937906995.1 of uncultured Sutterella sp. Classification (GTDB taxonomy): domain Bacteria; phylum Pseudomonadota; class Gammaproteobacteria; order Burkholderiales; family Burkholderiaceae_F; genus Aphodousia. Next base: position 43,149 of record CALESB010000059.1, on the reverse strand, counting down.
GGCATTAGGAGTGTGAATGATATCGTGAGCCATGAAGGCCTCCTCTCATTAAGTAGAAATAAGAACGACAGATTGACGGAATCTATCGATTTAATCAATTTAATAATAATAATCTATCGGGCAAATGTTAAGAAAGAAATCGTATCCATGTTTTTCATCAAAAAAGAGTCAGGAATAGTGCTTAAAAAATGTGCACAATTCACTCTTGTTTGCGCTTTGGTGTAAACTTCGGGTAATTCCTAATGGGTGTAGCCCTTTCAGACCTCTAAACTCTCGGAACGACTCAGAGTGTAGGTGGTTGAGGCCTGACACGATTGGAGAAAGTAAGCTATGTCTCGACTTTAAGAAAGAAACTGCTTCGGTAGTTTGTGCAAACAACCGAGGCTTTGTTGTATTCTTAGAGATGGACTTGTTTTTAAAAACGTTGAATTCTGAAGAGACTCGATCTAATTTGACAGCTTAGGTTGAGTGAGTTCAACGGAGTTTTTGTCCGTACTTGTTTGCAAGAGTTAATGTCTTAAAACGAATCTGCTTCTTTAAAAAGAAATGGATTTGCAAAAGAGAAATAAGTCTCTTGGGTTTCCCCGAGGCAGTTAACTCGATTAAAAGCAGCAAGACGAACGAGGGGAACCTTTTGAAAGAAGACCCCTGCCGGTCTAACAGTGAGAACTGTGTGATCGGTGGCCCTCTTGGATCAAGGAGACCAAGTAATTATGAAAATCATCTACACCGACGTACTGGTGATTGGTGGCGGTTTGGCCGGTTTGCGTATGGCAGTTGCTGCCAAGCGTCGTGGTCACGACTCCATCGTCTTGTCGCTGGTTCCGCCGAAGCGCTCTCACTCTAAGGCCGCTCAAGGTGGTATGCAAGCTTCTTTGGGTAACGTGATTAAAGGTTTGGGCGACAACGAAGACGTCCACTTTGCTGACACGGTTAAAGGCTCTGACTGGGGTGCCGACCAAGACGTAGTTCGTATGTTCGTGAACACGTCCCCGAAGGCTGTGCGTGAATTGGCTGCTTGGGGTGTGCCCTGGAGCCGTATTACCCCGGGTGATCGCCAAGTTATTATTAACGGCGAACGCGTTACGATTACGGAACGTAAGGAAGCCGCTGGCTTGATCGGTCAACGTGACTTCGGTGGTACGAAGAAGTGGCGTACGTGCTTCGTGTCTGACGGTACGGGTCACGCCATGTTGAATGCTGTGAGCGACCGCGTTATTGCCGAACGCGTTCCTGTTGTTGAACGTGTTGAAGCCATCGCTTTGATTCATGATGGTAAGCGTTGCTACGGTTCTGTCGTTCGTGATTTGATCACGGGTGAATTGATGGCCTACGTTGCCAAGGCTACGGCTATCGCTACTGGCGGTGCTGGTAAGCTCTTCCGCGTGACGACCAACGCTCAAATTTGCGAAGGTACGGGTCACTCTTTGGCTTTGGAAACGGGTGTTGCTACGTTGGGTAACATGGAAGCTGTTCAGTTCCACCCGACGGGTATTTTCCCGGCTGGTATTCTCGTGACGGAAGGCTGCCGTGGTGACGGTGGTTTGTTGCGCGATACCGATGGTCACCGCTTCATGCCGGACGTAGAACCGGAAAAGAAGGAATTGGCCTCTCGTGACGTTGTGTCTCGTCGTATGGAAGAACGTATTGCCCAAGGTAAGGGTGTGAAGAGCCGCTTCGGTGAACACATCTGGTTGGACATCACGTTGTTGGGCGAACACCACATTAAGCACAACTTGCGCGAAGTTTATGAAATCTGCCACTACTTCTTGGGCGTTGACCCTGTGAAGGAATGGATCCCTGTGCGTCCGGCACAACACTACACGATGGGTGGTGTTCGTACCGACTATACGGGCGAAAGCCGTCAATTGAAGGGCCTCTTCGCTGCTGGTGAAGCTGCCTGTTGGGACATGCACGGTTTCAACCGCTTGGGCGGTAACTCCGTTGCTGAAACGGTTGTTGCAGGTATGTTGGTTGGTGAATACATCGCTGACTTCTGCGAAAAGGCCGAAAACGTTATCGATATCCCGACGTCTGTTGTTTACGACTTTATCAAGCGCGAACAAGCTAAGCTCGATGCCTTCTGCAATGGCAAGGGCACGGAAGACGCAACGGTGTTGCGTACCCGTATGCAAGACATCATGACCTCCAAGATCGGTATTTTCCGTCGCGGTGCTGATATGGAAAGCGCTGTGAGCGAATTGGAAGACCTCTTGAAGCGTTCCTACAATGTTTCTTGTAAGAGCCAATTGGGCGCTAACGCCGAATTGACCTATGCTTACCGCACGCAAAAGATGTTGCGTTTGGCCTTGACGATTGCTGTCGGCGCCGCAACACGTACGGAATCTCGTGGTGCTCACTTCCGTGAAGACTACCCGGTCCGTGACGACAGCAAGTGGTTGAAGCGTACGTTGGCTTCTTGGACGAACGAAAGCGACACGTTGCCGACGCTCTCCTACGAAGATCTCGACGTTAACAAGATGGAATTGCCTCCGGGCTGGCGTGGTTACGGTGCTAAGAACTACATCGACCACCCCGATACCGCTCGCCGTCAAGCCGAAGTGGACGAAATTCGTGCCAAGATGGAAGCTGAAGGCGCCGATCGTTTTGCTATCCAAAACGCATTGTTGCCGTACGCCCACCTCTTGCCGAAGCGTTTGCAAGGTAAGAACGAACGTATCGATGAACCCTTAGCCTAAGGAGCTGACGAAAAATGAGTGAAAACAAACCCCAAAAGCAACATCGTCTGCTCAAGATCAGCATTTTGCGTTACAACCCGGCTGATCCAGCTAGCGTGCCGCACATGCAGACGTTTGAATTGGAAGAATCCGATTCCATGACGTTGTTCATTGCTTTGAATGAACTTCGCGATAAGCAAGATCCTTCTTTGCAATTTGACTTCGTTTGCCGCGCTGGTATCTGCGGTTCCTGCGCCATGATGATCAATGGTAAGCCGGGCTTGGCTTGCCGTACGTTGACCCGCGACTTGCCGACGGAATTCACGTTGGCTCCGTTGCCGGCCTTCGAATTGATCGGCGACTTGTCCGTTAATACGGGTAAGTGGATGCGCAATATGAGCGAACGCATGGAAACTTGGGTTCACTTGAAAGAACAAGAAGTGGATATCCGCCACAAGGAAGAACCGATGGACCCGCAATTGGCCGAAGATATTTATCTTCTCGACCGTTGCGTGGAATGCGGTTGCTGTATCGCTGGTTGCGGTACGGTCCGTATGCGTCCGGACTTCGTTGGCGGTGTGGCTATCAATAAGATCGCCCGCTTCCGCTTAGACCCGCGCGACCAACGTAACGATGCCGACTTCTATGAAGTTGTCGGTGACGACTCTGGCGTGTTCGGTTGTATGTCCTTGTTGGCTTGCCACGACTTCTGTCCGAAGCAATTGCCGTTGAAGACGCAAATCGCCTTCATCCGCCGTAAGATGGCTGAACAAGGTATTCGCGGCTACGATAAGGTTTTGCCGACCCCGAAGAAGGCAATTCCTATCAAGGTTGTGAAGTAAAACTTTCTCGAAGTTTGAAGTTTTCTCAGGCCTATCGTAATGGTAGGCTTGAGGAGCTTTAAGTTTCGAAACCCTACATATCGATGATGGACCGACGGCGAGGTTGTCTGCGATATCGCCGATCATAGGTATGTAGTTTTCCTAACGGAGACGCCTTAAAGACGCCTTCCTTTATTTCAAAATTGAGGAGCAAAAAAACATGTCTCGTATTGAATATGACTTCCTTGGTGGTAAGGAAATTTCTGACGATTGCTACTACGGCGTTCAAACGCTTCGTGGCAAAGAAAACTTCTGCATCACGGAAATGTCCATGGCTCAAGAACCGTTCTTCATCATTGCTTTCGCATATGTGAAGAAGGCTGCCGCTATGGCCAACAAGGAACTCGGCACGGTCCCGGCCGACGTCGCTGACGCTTTGATTTGGGCTTGCGATCAATTGATCGCCGGTAAGTATCACGATCAATTCGTGACTGACTGGGTCCAAGGCGGTGCTGGTACCTCCACGAACATGAACTGCAACGAAGTTATCTGTAACTTGGCCGCTGAAAAGTTGGGTTCCAAGAAGGGTGACTACGCTTTGGTTTCTCCTAACGACCACGCAAACTTCGGTCAATCCACGAACGACACGTACCCGACCGCTTTCCACGTCGCTTTGTTGCTCCGCAGCAACGTTATGTTGAAGGCTGTTGAAGAACTCGTTGCTTCCTTCTACAAGAAGGCTGACGAATTCAAGTCCGTGTTGAAGATGGGTCGTACGCACTTGCAAGACGCTGTGCCGATGACCTTGGGTCAAGAATTCCACGGCTGGGGCTTCACGATCGCTGACGAAATCAAGACGATCAAGGAAGCTCAAGAACATCTTTGCACCATCAACCTCGGTGGTACCGCTATCGGTACGACGGTGACCTGCCATCCGGATTATCCGGCTTTGGCTTCCAAGTACTTGGCTGAATTGACGGGCTTCCCGCTCAAGAACAGCGAAGACTTGATCGCCTCTACGTCTGACTGCGGTTCTTATGTCGCTTTGTCTAGCGCCATGAAGAGCTTGGCTATCAAGTTGACGAAGGTCTGCAACGACTTGCGTCTCTTGGCTTCTGGCCCGCGTTGTGGTTTAGCTGAAGTTAACTTGCCGCAAATGCAACCTGGTTCTTCCATCATGCCGGGTAAGGTTAATCCGGTTGAATTGGAAGCCATGAACCAAGCCGCCTTTATCGCTATCGGTTTGGACACGACGGTCATGTTGGCTGCCTCTGCTGGCCAACTCGAATTGAACGTCATGGAACCGCCGATCACGTGGGCTTTGTTCTTTGGCATGAAGGTTATGACCAATGCTATGAACGGCATGCGTACGAAGTGCATTGACGGTGTTACCGCCAATGAAGAACACTGCAAGGAACTCGTGATGAACTCTTTGGGTATCGTCACGCTCTTGAAGCCGCACTTCGGTTACAAGACCTGCTCTGAAATCGCCCACGAAGGCTATCATACGGGCAAGTCCTTGCATCAACTCGTCGTTGAAGAACGCAAGTTGATGACGCAAGAAGAATGGGATCACACCTTCAACTTGCAAAACTTGATCGCCCCGAAGTTTGAAATGTAATTTCAACCCTAGGGAAAACTCCGTACCTTCTTTGCGAGGTACGGAGTAAAGTAATACCCGTCGAGATGGAAATTATTGAATTTAAATTTCGATAGGGATTCTGAGGAATGGAGGAGTTCTTTCGGGAACCTCCTCCATTCCTCAGAGGATATAAAAAAAAGAATCTCCATAACTGGAGGGTAAAATGGATTTGATGTTAATTTTACAAATTATCGTGCTCTTGGGCGCCATTTTCTTGGGCGTTCGCCTCGGTGGTATCGGTATCGGTTACGCTGGTGGTTTGGGCGTGCTCATTTTGGGCTTGTGCCTCGGTATGAAGCCGGGTAACATTCCCTGGGACGTGATCTTGATCATTGCGTCCGTTATTTCTGCTATTTCTGCTATGCAATTGGCTGGTGGTTTGGACTACTTGGTTCAAATCGCTGAACGCGTTTTGCGTGCCAATCCGAAGCACATCAACTACTTGGCTCCGATCGTCACGTATGTCTTGACGATTTTTGCTGGTACGGGTCACACGGCTTTCTCCATGATCCCGGTTATCGTTGAAGTTGCTAAGGAACAAAACATTAAGCCGGTGGCTCCGTTGTCCATCGCAGTTGTTTCTTCTCAAATCGCTATTACGGCTTCTCCGGTTTCTGCAGCTGTGATTTACATGGCTGGCGTTTTGGAAGGCTTCGGCTGGTCCTATCCGTTGTTGCTCGGTATCTGGTTGGTCACGACGTTCGCTGGCTGCATGTTGACGGCTTTCGTTATGAACTTGATCACGAACATGGACTTGAGCTCTGACCCGGTTTACAAGGACCGTCTTGCTAAGGGTCTTATCAAGGCTTCCGTTCCGTCTTCTGAAAAGCAACTCGCTCCGTATGCTAAGCGTTCTGTGATGATCTTCTTGATCGGTGTGTTGGCTGTTGTGTTCTACGCTTCTGCTATCTCTCCGGCCGTTGGTCTCATCAGCCCGGTTATCGTTCCTCGTGACGCTGCTATCATGTCCTTGATGCTCTTGGTTGGTACCGCTATCACGGTCTTCTGTAAGATCGAACTCGGTGAAATCGCTAACCAATCCGTCTTCAAGTCCGGTATGGTTGCTATCGTCTGCGTGTTAGGTGTGGCTTGGTTAGGTGACACGTTCGTTTCTGGCCACAGCGCTGAAATCAAGACGTTTGCTGCTGACACGGTTGCTTCTAACCCGGCTCTCTTGGCTGTTGTGTTCTTCTTCGCTGCTATGCTTTTGTATAGCCAAGCTGCTACGGCTAAGGCCATTACCCCGGCTGTGGTTGGTGCTCTCGGCATCTCCGCTGCTAACCCGGGTGACTCCTACATGCTCGTCGCTACGTTCGCCGCTGTGAGCGCCTTGTTCGTGCTCCCGACGTACCCGACGTTGCTCGGTGCCGTTCAAATGGACGACACGGGTACGACGCGCATCGGTAAGTTCGTGTTCAACCACGCTTTCTTCCTCCCTGGCGTTTTGGCAATTGTCTTCTCTGTTGCCCTCGGTTTCGCCGCTTGTGCTCTCTTCTAATAGATAGCCCAAGATTGACCAACTAGGTCAAATGAGGATGGGCCTGAATAGGCCCTACTGAAGAAGCCCGAAAACCTTGTTTTCGGGCTTTTCTCTATTGGGGAAAACCTTAGGGGAATTAGTTTCTTTACTAGTGTTATTATTGAAAACTCCCTGTGCTCGCTCTATGTCTGGCAAATAATATGTCTATCTCAATCCTTTTACAGTTTATGATCGTGCTCATTGCGATCTTTATCGGTGCCCGTTTTAACGGTGTTGGCCTTGGGATTTGGGGGGGTGTTGGATTATTTGTTTTAGCAATGTTTTTTGGCGTTACTCCAACTGAGCCGCCAGTTGATGTACTTTTGATTATTCTTGGAGTAGTAACAGCTGCAGCAACCATGGATGCTGCTGGAGGTATAGATTTCCTGGTGAGAGTTGCAGAAAGAATTATTCGTGCAAATCCAAAAAATATCACAATTGTTGCCCCTTTAGTCACATGGCTTTTTACATTCCTTTCAGGGACTGGCCATGTTGTATACCCTCTTCAGCCTGTTATCTATGAAACTGCAATAGCCGCTGGCATCCGTCCTGAACGACCTATGGCTATTGCTACGATTGCGAGTCAGCAATCGATCACTGCTTCACCTGTATCTGCCGCGACGGCTGCCATGCTTGGGCTTTTTGCTGCTCGAGGGTGGACTGACTGGGGATTGGCTGAAATTTTGATGATTTGTGTGCCATCTACACTTTTGGGCGTTATTACTGCAGGTGTTTGTTCATTAGGAATCGGTAAGAATCTTACAGATGATCCCGAATACCAAGCAAGACTTAAGGCGGGTTTAATTCCTCAACCTAAGCCTATATCACAACGTCCACCCTTGTCATCCAAAGCTAAGCTCTCTGCCATCTTATTTCTTTTAGGTGTTGGCTGTACCGTTTTAGCTGGGTTTATTCCTAGTCTTCGTACCTTACCAGGGTCTGTTGAGCCTCTTGGTATGGCTACTGTGTTAGAGATTTTTATGTTAGTCGTTGCAGCTGCAATTTTGTTGTTCTGCAAACCTAATGTTGCAGCTATCGTTTCAACACCTACGATGCGTGCTGGTATTGTTGCATTGATCGGTATTTTTGGTTTGGCCTGGTTGGGCGATAGTTTTGTTGCAGCTCATAAGCAAGAAATTTTGGATACTTTTGGTACGCTTGTAGAGGATCGTCCCTGGGCTTTTGCATTAGTACTATTTGCCGTCTCAGTTTTACTTTATTCCCAAGCGGCGACCGCTCGTGCCGTGATGCCTATTGGGATTGCTATGGGGCTTGGACCAGAAACTTTGATTGCTATGTTCCCAGCTGTTAATGGTTACTTCTTCATTCCTACCTATGGTTCATTGGTTGCAGCCATTTCTTTTGACTTATCTGGAACAACTCATATTGGTAAGTATGTTTTAAATCACTCGTTTATGATGCCAGGTCTAGTGGCTACCTTTGTTGCCGTTGGTGTCGGCTTAACGATAAGCAGTTTTGTGCTTTAGTTACTATTGATTTTCTGTATACAAAAACTCCTACGTTGTGTAGGAGTTTTTGTTGAGGGCAATGTACAGAGGTTTAGACTGTCTGAAGTGTTTGAGGTAAACCGCTGACAAGGTAGCTGCTTAAGTTGTTCCGCTCGCCTTGTGTTGTTTACTAGCTATGATAGATATAAAAAGGCAGAGTAGTGTGTTGATCAATAATTCTGGTTAAGCACTAGGACACGGAAACAATTCTTCAACAAGTGCGAAGCAAGCTCCTGCTTTGGTAAAACGGACTAAACCTCTAGATAGACAATATTTATTTCTTAGTGCTTCTGATTAGACGAAATTCTAAATAAGATAGCAAAACAGAATGTTAGGAAAATCCCAATCATGCATGTAAGACTAAACTCATGTGTAAATGGGGCTTCCACTAAGCTTAGGATGCCAAAGTTTGCAAGTATCGCTACTAATGAATAAAACAGTAATATGAGATTTTTACCACCATAAGAACGATTATTTTGGTAGCACAACGACATTGCCATACCCACACCGTAAACAATGATTAAAGCAGCCACACTGACTAGAGAAAATGGGATTTTGAGCCAACCTAAGCATGCCACGGTTACTAAGGATCCAACTAATGGTGGGAATACAATTCTCCAACTATTAAGGCCATAATGAAAGAGACTTAAGGCTATCGAAGAAATGACAAGTAATACGTAAATTCCGCTCATAAAGAATCGATTTTCATTGAGTCGTTGTTTGGCCTTTTGAATAGTATCGATAAATACGACTCCGCTTAGTGCATCACTGAGCTTTTTTAATTGTGGAACAAAGGGTTCCGTAATACCTGCAATTTGTACGATTGAGCTGATACGACCGTCATGTTCTCCGAGCCAAAGATGTCTAACTGGTATAGATGAGGCAGAGCTGTACCAACTATCAAATTGAATCGTAGGTTGATTGTTCATGTTGGGTTTAATCTTATGATGGATCAATGGATTGATTCGATCCTTAATACGTTCAAAAAGTTCAGAACGTATTTTTTTTACTCGATCTGCACGTTCGTATGAGGGAAGCCATTTGGTCACGCAAGTTGTAGTCATGTTACTGAAACGACGTTGTGCAAATCCCATACGTAAGGCCTCTTCGTTCATAAGTGTTTCTTGTTCAGAAGCAGAGGTAACAAGGAAAAATTGATCAGAGCTCGGGAGCATGAGCATGTCTTCAACACGTTCGCTGTCGAGTTGAACCTGTAGAGGGACTTTGACAAATGAGTCGTTTTCTAAATCAAACTCTAACAGATAGAAACCGCAAGAGATGATAAACAATGAAATAACCACGTAGCCTACGGTATCGTAAGGAGCTTTTTGCCAACGTTTTAATGACAGACGAGGCCAGTAACGATTAAATTGTTCGAACTTTTCAGGGTTGATATCTTGTCGATCGTCCTTGGTGTTAATGATTAAGTAAGCAATAACAAGAGTGATTTGGCTAGTCAGGATAGCAGAGCACATAAATACGGCAACGTTCTGCCAAACTGGAATAGGAATACACCACAATACACCAAAAGCGATGCACTCCACTGCAGTAATCCATAACATGACAGGCAGTGCTTCTTTTAGGCAAGCCTTGGCATCCATGTTGGGATGTCGATGATGAATAAAGGAAACATAAGCGCTATTCATAAAGCTTATGCTGATAAAGCAAACGCCCAGTGTCAAAGCCCAAAGATTAATGGCAGAAAATATCGTTAAAAGTGCTGTTAGACCTCCAATGAGTCCAGCAACCGTGCATCCCAGCATTAGTCCAGGTAATGTATTGGACCGTGTCCAACGATAAGCCAAAAATCCAAAAAAGCAGATTAGAGCACCAACAATAGCGGCAAGGTCCTTCAAATTTTTTGTCGCAACTACAGCACTTTCATAAGGCATGCCCCTTACTAGCACCCTTGCATTGGGGTCAATTTCATGAACGACATCTTTGAGTTGTTCGACTGAACGAGTTAGACCTATAGGATTAAGGCCATCCAAGTCTTTTGTCGTTTGATAAAACGAAATAGCCCAAACATAACTATCAGCGTAGAGTTTTAAAGTTTCTCCTGTGGTTAGAATCGTACTTTTCGGAACGCGTTTTTGAACCCAACGTGCAAAAAAACCGAGTGGATCTTCTATTTTTGCAATGTATCCATTATTACCGACGGTAGTGAGGCTTTCTATGGCTTTAGCAAAAAGTTCATCATCAGTGGCTGTAGTAGCATCCAGTTGATCTCTCATGGACATGAGGCTCTTACTGATCGTTCGATAGTATGAGAGTGTGTCATTAATGTCTAAAGCCTCCCATTGAATTTGCTTTAGTGCTTTAGGAGGATTCCAACCAGCGTTGATGCGGGCAACATAAGATTCAAAGTCAGACGAGCTTTCAGCGGGAAAGCCGACCATAAAAATAGCTCTGTAATCACCCAAATAGGAGAGCCGCTCTGTGGCCAGTTCAACAACAGAGTCATACTCAACATTTGCCTCAGTAGAAATTAAGTCATATTGAATACTGTGTTGGACAAAATGTCTAATCTGAAGACTAAGACAAATGGATAGTAATAGAATCCAAACTAATGCAAGGCACTTTAAAGTCCAGGACACATTCTTACGGATTATCAAGTTCGGCCTCCTCTAGGCTTGAGGTCGTGGAGTCGAAAGTTATGTTTGTGAGCTCCAATACCGTAATATCCCCAGAAAAATATTCCACTGTAATTTCTTCTGCAAATGATGTTCCACGAACAGAAATGCGTTTAGCAATCAAATTGGTAACGCTAGAATCTGGTAATAGTGTAAATTCCCACCCAGTGCTATCAAACTGAGATAGGACTTGGAAGTCTAATGCAAGAACATCAAGGCTTCCTGCGGCAATATTCCAAAGAATGCGATTGATCATGCTAGTTGTTGGACTAGCATTTGTTTTGATTCGTTTCCCATTGATAAAAAGAAATGTTGATAACTTTTGGTTTGTAAAGATTGTACTGGTACGGACTGGTTGTATCGTACGCCAGAGCATGGCTCGGTTACGCCAAAAAATAAAGTTACCAGAAGACTCAAAGGGTTTATCAACATTTAATAAATACTGCGTTTGTTTGAACTCTCCACGAATAATACGATCAGTTGCGCCTAGCGTTGTAATGTTGCCAGCAACGGATGCGTAGGTAGAGTTTGCTGTTAAGAGCATTAGTGCCCAAAAGCAACAAAAAAGTACACGCAGTTTAGAGAACATAAAATTCGTAAAAAACAGATTAACTTGGAGATAAATTTACTTAATTGTAGCCTTTTCACAAATATAAAGGCTGTGACTAATTCCGAGGTTGTCGTGAATTTGAATAATCTTCAAGCCAGCTGCTTCAATGATCTGTTTGAGTTCCTGACTAGAGAAGAAACGGGAGTTACCATTAGCAAGTACGGTAAAGTAAAGCGATGTTGCTGTTAGGCTCAACGCGGAAGTTTGGTTGCGTTGCTTATCCCATAATGGTTCAAGTATTGCAATGCGCCCTTGTTCAGACAATCCCTCTTTTGCTCGTACTAAAATGCTTATAGCCTCTTCTTGACTAAAGCAATCTAAGAATTGACTCATCCAGATCAAGTCAGCTTGTTTATTGAGCTGTAATTTTGCATTGAAGTCTAGCCAATTAATAGCATAGCCATTGATTCTCCGATGTTCTTCAGCACTGATTTCATCATTGGCTCGCATTAGTTCTAACTGTTCAGGCAGGTCCACAATCGTAGCGCTTGCTGTTGGCCATGTTTGCAAAGCCATTTTTGTAAAGCGTCCCGTATTTCCACCAATGTCTACAAGGTGTTTGACGGAAATGGATTTGAGACAGTTAAGTGCATCTCTATACGCTGTGTCGGAGTGAAAGTGATCAAATGAAAACCAAGACTTTTGCGTTTTATTGGGTAAGTCTTTTAAGTGCGGATAAATGGTCTGCCAATTTTCGTTAAAGACTTTTAGACCACAAGGCTTGCCTTGTTCGATGGCTTCATTGGTATGAGCAAGAGCGCTGTAGTTAACATCATTGGCAAAATTAAGATTGACTTCAGTCATTGCATCATAAATCAAGCATTCACCAGTTTTGGTAAGTCGATAGCGTTTGAACTCATCGAATTGGACCACTTCTGCGCAACTTAAAAGTTCAAGAAGGACTTGTACACCATAACGACTCACGTTCGTTGCTTGGGCAATCTCTTCTATGTTCATCGCTTGATTTGCCAGCCCCAAGCAATTCAAAATTCCGTTATCTCGAGCAGCAATTGTGGCTTGAAAAATAAATGGAGCAAAGGCAATTCTTTGCGCATTTTCATAAGCTTTCATGAGTTGCATATGATGATTTTCTTTTTGCATAGTCTTACCAATTCTCCAAAAGCGTTTCTGTTAGAAGGGTGAGTTTAGTCTCTGTCTTAGGATGACTTAGAGCAGAAATCACCGTTCGTTGATTTTGATTGTTCACCAGCTTGATTGTGGCTTTATAGTCATCAGATGCATGATGAGCAAGTTTAATACGACACTCCGTTAAGCCCCAATAACTATAGAAGGTTAAGAGGGGATCATCTGAAGAAGAAATGCGTTGTCTGACATCATCATTAAAGCAAATTTGACTCAGTCCATCCCAATTTCGTGGTTGAACATGTTCGATATCCACCCCTAGTGGATAATCAAAGTCATAGCCTAAGCAAACCCAATTTTTGGTATGAGATAAACTCGTATAAATATTATGGTTTCCAGTGGCTATGGCTGGATGAATTTGGTCACGAGGCAAATCCCAGGTAACGACTTTGTTCGTTAGTCGTTTTATAAGACCGTTATAGAGAACACGTGACCAAAAATATTGCAACGCGCGTGCTTCATGATGAATTGTGGCAAATCGCTTTTTTTGAGATGCATTGAGTAATGTCTTCACCAGTTTTGGATTTGCACACTCAAAATTGGCCACAAGCAAATGCATAGCGTTTAACCTTTATAGCGTTTAAAAATCAGTGACGTATTAATTCCGCCAAAGGCAAAATTATTTGTCATGATGTAATCGCAGTCGATCGAACGCCCCGTGTGCATGATGTAATCAAGTTGTCCGCAATCTGGGTCAACTTCATTTAAATTGATTGTAGGAGCAAACCAACCTTCTCTCATCATTTGGATACTCATCCATGACTCAAGAGCACCACAGGCGCCTAAAGTATGTCCCATATAGCTTTTGAGGGTGGAGACTGGTACTTTATTGGCAAAAACTTTTTCTGTCGCTAAAGACTCAGCGTGATCCCCTTGGATTGTTGCTGTGCCGTGTGAGTTTATATAACCAATATCGCTTGCATTCAGTCCTGCGTCATCAAGAGCCATTTGCATGACACGAGCCATACGCGTTTCATCAGGATTGGTAATGTGCTTACCATCGGTATTGGTAGCGAAACCGACAACTTCTGCATAAATTGGTGCACCTCGATCGAGAGCACTTTCTAGGCTCTCTAGGATCAGTGTTCCTGCTCCCTCTCCTAAGACAAGACCATCACGATGTTTATCGTAGGGTTTAGGTGAAAGTTCTGGTGTTTGGTTAAAAGAAGTTGATGTTGCGTAGAGCGTATCAAAAATTGCAGTGTTGGCAACACTCATTTCTTCTGCGCCCCCTGCAATCATTGCTTTTTGGTGACCGTATTTAATTGCTTCATAGGCGTAACCGATTGCTTGACTTGAAGATGTACAAGCACTTGAGGTTGTAATAATACGGCCAGTAATGGAAAAGAATACACCGATGTTGACTGGTACCGTATGTGACATAAAGCGCACATAGGTGGTCGCATTTAGCCCCTGAGTTGAGCGCTCAGAGGCAAGAGAAGCAATTTCAAAAACAGATTCAGGATCTCCGGCACAAGATCCATAGGCAATACCCATGTCACCATCATGGATCCAATCTGCATCAAAGAGTCCAGCATCTTTAAGAGCCCACTCTGTCGTCAAACACCCCATCAATGAGTTTCTGGACATACTACGAGTAGTGCGACGGTTGTAGCGATCCTTCGGGATAGAAAATTCAGCAGCCGGAGCAGCCAAAATAGAGTTTAATCCTTTAATCTGTGTCCAATCCTGCATGCGCTGCACAGCGTTGGTATAGGACTTTAACTTTTTGGATACACTTTCCCAGTCATTACCTAATGGGGAAATACCGGCCATGCCAGTAACAACAACGCGATGGATCATCCGTGCAATCCTCCGTCAATTTCTAAAACAGTTCTGGTGATATAGGAGGCTTTATCACTCATTAAGAAAGCGATGGCGTGCGCAACCTCTTCAGGTTGCCCCATTCGTTTCATAGGAATAAGGGGCAAAGCATGTTCGAGAACAAAATCATCGATCATTTCAGTTTCGATAAGACCTGGTGCAACGGCGTTAACTGTAATTTTTCTGCTTGCTAGTTCAAGTGCTAAAGCTTTGACAGCACCAATCAAGCCAGCTTTGGCTGCGGAGTAGTTAACTTGCCCACGATTTCCCATAACACCAGAAATCGAACTTACTGCAACAATGCGCCCACCTTGACGTGTTCGAACTAAGGGCATGATCAGAGGCTGAACAATGTTATAAAAACTATCTAAATTTGTTTTTATAACTCGATCCCAGGATTCAGGAAGCATGCCTGCAAAGGTCCCATCATCTGTAATTCCTGCATTAATGACAAGTCCCCAGTACATGCCATGGGTTTGAATATCATCAAGTAATATTTTTTGAGTTAATTCTCGATCGGTAATATCAAATGTTAAAGCACGAGCATGCACGCCGAGTGCTTTGACTTCATTGAGGGTTTGCTCCAACGCTTTGCTCATGGTTTTGCCATGAAGCACAACGTTATAGCCGTCTTTGGCCAACTGCAGGGCCGTTGCTCGTCCAATTCCACGAGAAGAGCCTGAAATAAATACTGTCTGATTTTGCATAATTCTTAACCGTTGAACGTCATATTTTTTAGAAAGTGATCGAGGTTTGAAGGTTGGAACGCATTAATTTTCGCGCTAGCAATCTCTTCATCCTCTAAAAATGTTTGGCAACTAAATTGAGCTACACCATCGTCACTTAGATAGATGAGTTCAGCTCGGAAAGTTAGTTTTGTACCGACATCGATAAAGGGTACTTTAATTGAAAGTTTCCGTGTCCCTAGTAGAAAACCAACAGGTTGTGGTAAGCCTTTCAATTTGGCCTGCCAACAAGCCCACAATCCCATCGTTTGTGCCATATACTCCAGTAAAGTCCAACTACCAATTTTCCCATCATGAACAAATAACCCCTCTTTGTGAATGATGGCTTCAGCGCTGATGCAGGATTCATCTCCTTCAATTGCGTGATCTAGAAGAAGCATTCCTTCTCGATGGGGTAACAGCTCATAGGCAGGGCAGTCGATACGGATCATAAGGTTACTTTTTTAAAAACGAGTACAGCATTATTGCCACCAAAAGCAAAGGAATTACTTAAGGTAACACCGAGCTTGGCAGAGCAAGGAGATAAAGCTAATTTTAATTTAGAAAAAGCTTTATCAATAGGGCTATCTAATCGATGAATAGGTATCCTGTCCGTTTGCATGGCCAAGAGACATATAGCAGCTTCGAGTGCACCGGCACCTCCTAAAGTGTGACCGGTGAGTGATTTTGTGGAGCTTACCCAAGGGGGTGATTTTGTGAAAACGCTTTCAATAGCAAGCCCCTCCATAGCGTCATTGTGGATAGTGCCAGTACCGTGTGCGTTGATGTAGTCAACCGAGTCAACCTTAGCCATTTCAAGGGCATCTAACATTGCTTTTTTAACTTGAGTGGCTAGTGGATCAGGAGATGATATGTGATAACCGTCACTTGTTTCTGACCAGCCTGCGAGCTCGTAAGAGCTTGGTTCTCTGGATAAGAGAAAAATAGCACCACCCTCGCCTAAATTAATACCATCTCGATTTGCTCCAAATGGTTGACATTGACCATGAGAGAGCGCGCCCAAGCTATCAAAGCCACTAAGAGTAAAGGCTGAAGCGCTATCGATTCCACCGCAAATGGCGAAGTCAATAATATCGCTCTGTAGTAACCTTGCAGCAGAAGCTAGGGCTTTGGAAGAAGAGGAACAAGCCGTTGAGATAACAAAGGTCGGCCCAGTTAGGTGCAAAGCTGATGCAATAAATTTAGCAGGATTAGCAATTTCTAAAATGCGATCAGTTGTTTGATTTAACTCATCTTGATTGCTATATACGCGCTCCATTTCAGACATGCCTGAAACTGAAGCCCCCATAATGACACCAATGCGATGAGGTGAATATGTTTTGAGAGCACGGTCGAGAGGGGCTCGAAGTGAATTTAAGCAAGTGGCAATTAATTGATTTGTTCGACCATAAGCATTAGTCAGAGAGTTTAGTTCAGAGAAAATCTCAAGAGCTTGCTTTTTTGACAACAAAAGTCTGTCATCAACCAAACCAAATCGCAAAGGGCGATGTGTCCAAGTGTTCTGCCAAGATAGAGCGCTTGGAGTGAAGTCGAATAGAACCTTGTTCAGTTGTCGATTTAGACCAACTGCACTAATGGATTCGAAAGCTTGGATATAGATAGGTGAGAGCATTTTAAGGTTCACGGCTATCAATGCTGAGCTGATAATGCTCTTTATGGTTGGTCAAAATGAGTCGACCAATGGGCGAAGTTGGCCCTGCATTGTCCAGGTAGCGTATGCTCAATAATAGATCAGCACTTTCTCGGTCTTGGATAAGACGTTCGTGTGGCTTATCAACAATGAGAAGTTTGGGACTTTGTCGCATAATATTTGAAGCTGGCCAATAACTTAGAGTAATGTCTCGAAGTAAGTAATTTGCCTGTAGTTCTTGCGGCACTTGACTTGTGCGTTCTTCAAAAATCATTTCACCATCATAGGTGATATCCCAAGCTCGAAATCCCATAAAAAGAACAGACAGTTTAAGTTCTCTGTTATTGCTAGCGAGGTAAGCATCAAAAGTGACTTCTCTTTGAGTACTTTGATCAGATGCATCAAGGTACTTAGCATGAATATTTTGAGTGAGTAAAAGTGGTTTATTTGCTTGTAAATCAGGGGTAACGCAAACAACCGGTTCCACCATGAGTGGCTTTTCAGAAAAAGAAATGGCACTACAGCCCATAAGCGTGCAACAAGCCAAAAGACAAATGATAGAGTTAATGTGTGCCATGTTTTTTCCTTAGGAAAATCGTGAAAGTCCAAATGAGGCATTGCCCCATAGCCACCGTCATTCCAAAAATCTTCAACGCAGGCGTATTTGAGAAGACAAGTAGTCCGAATGACAAGAAAGTGGTAAGAGCTGCAAAGGCAATGGTAGCTATGGTCTCAGGCTCTTGGTCACTTGCGGTCATAAAGATTCCATAGTCAAAGCCTAAACCTAAAAGTAAGACCAATGCAAGCACGGAAAAAAGCGAGAAATTCATACCCCAAAGGCTCAATAATGCGACAGTCATTAAGAGTCCAAGAACAGTAGGGGTAAAGGCTCGCCAACTTTGACCTTTAAAGCGGAAAGTTAAAATAAGAATAACTGTAGCAATGCTTAATGCTAATAGTTTTGCAATTTGATCTCGATATTGACCAAGTGTCTTCGCAATATCTTGAGGGTAGTCGACCCAGGTAATGCCGTCTAAATTATTAGCAAGTGCTTTGACATCATCTACATTATTAGCTGTTAGACCCCGGATTTGCACCAATGCAGAATGAGGCGTTAGTAGATGGAAACGTTGTTGTAGCGTCTTAAAGAGATTGAGTTCTTTCAAACGCGCTTGCACGGGCCCGATATCATCATTGTCAACTGGCAAGGTAGCTCCTAATAGAGCGTTGACATCACTATTAATAAGTTCTGTTGCTTGTTGCCGAATCTGTTGCATCTGTGTTGCACGCTCATCTGAGGCAATCCAATCCGACATTGATGATAACGTAACACCATCAATGGGATGATCTGCTAAACGCTTATAAACCATTTCTTGCTTAAGAAGCAAGTCGTTTAAATTAGAGCCTTTCACAATAAAGTATTGGCTCGTTGAAGGAGTGTGCAAAAGTTCAGAGACTTGTAGTGCCTCGGTTACTAGGATTGGTGGGGCATTATTGAGCTCTTGAAGTTGTGCAGTGGGTTTGATGTTTGATAATCCTAAAAACAGCGTTGTAGAGCAAAGAACAATAAGAATGACTCTATATTGCCATCGACAGTCAGACCAAGTGGGCAATTGAGCAATCATGTCACCGATTTTCTTCAACGAGAGGTTTTGTGTTTGAAGCTTAAAGTCCAAGCATGGGAACCATAAGGTGACCGCAGCAAAGGCGCTAATAACACCACTAGCACAAAAAACGGCCATCTGTTGAAGCCCTTGCATTGGTGTATTTGCCATAACGAGAAAGGCAATTACAGTTGAAACAAGTGCCAGAGACAGTGATGGCATTAGTTTGATGAGTGTATCGCTGATGTCATCTTCATCTTGCCCAAAGCGTTTTCCAAAGTAGTGAGCACTATAGTCAACAGTAATCCCAATTAAGGTAGTGCCAAAAACAAGTGAAATGAGATGAATTTGACCAAAGATGGTCAGTGTAGCTGCCGTTGCGACAACCATAGCTTGAGCAATAACTAAAAGCATTAAGCCGATGACTCGTAGTCTTCTAAACCACAGCCAAGATAAAAGGCAAACTCCTAGTAAAGAAATGGTACCTAAGCGAGAGAGCTCAGTTTGAGCCGTTTGAGCTGCATGAGAAGCAAATAGCGGAACGCCAGAGGTGAGGACATTATCAAATCCTGTTTGCGCTAGCTGTGTGGTAAGGTCATCTAATGCCTTCTCGAGGCGGCCACTGCCGTCGTAGACTTGTCTTAAGTTAATTTTAAAAAGTGCAAAAATAAAGTAACGATTCTTATGTTGTAGAACATAGGCGCCGTTGGCTTCTCGTACTGGGACTTCAGAAGCCCTCTCCAACATCCATTGAGAGGCTAGGCCAAAGGGGTCTTCTTGAGGAGAGAAAAACATCGGAGCTGTTGGAACAGCCAGTTGATTTAAAAATCGATTCCAGAGCCCCTCACGATCAAGTTCAGATAAGGCTTTTTGATCAGCCCATGTCATTTGCCGTAAAGCGAGCTTGTGCATTAATTCAGGTAGCTTCGGATCGATATTAATAGGAACAGGTGTGACAAGTTCTGCATAAGTTTTTGTCCACTTATGAAGTGTTTGAAGGGCAAAATTTTCATTATTTTTTGCATCAGGAACGAGTTCGATGAGAACTGTCACAAGGTTTTGAGAGGCCTCTGATAGATTTTGTCTGGCAACAGTCCGTTCATAGCTTTGTTGAGTTTGAGGTAACAAGGCCATGATGTCGGTTTGAGGCCGGTTGTTATTAAACCATGCAAGATTTAAAACTAAAGCAGCCAAAACGATTAGCACCCATAAAATGGCACCAATAATTTGAAAAGAGAGCAAATGGGCTTTATGGCTCATGATTGTAAATCTTTAGGCATTGATTTCGGTTTATGTTGATCGCTTAAACTGATTTCTGTTTTGTCACCATTGGGTGCATAAAATACCAATTGTTGTACTTCCTTTGCTCCTTTAATAGTGATTTTTTCAAAGATTACCTTGATATTTTGATCCATAGGTATCAGTGACATTGTCCATTGATTAGCTTTGCCAGATACCGCAATATCAAAATACTTTTCAATTTCCTTAATATCCCCTTGCATTAAATCAATAAGTAAATGATTTATTAGTGCTAAGTGTGGGTTATTTTCTGTTGAAAATGTCTGGTGTTGATAGTTATTGATACTTTCAAGACGAGATGGTGTTAAAACGATTTTTGACGCAAATGGCTTTTGAGTTTCCCACACGATTCCATGGTCAGCCCAAAAGGTGAAAATACCATTAGTTTTTAATGGCTTAGGGAAACCCTTGAGATATTTAAGTTGCTCGAAATTGCCACTTATTGTCGAAGTTTGATTCAATTGAGAAGCTAATTGAGACAAATCAAATGCCCAACTCGAACCTAAGAATGAGCAAAGTATGGAAAAAATAAAAAGGCTTTTCTTTAGCATTTAAGAGTCTCTATTTTTCAGAATTTATTTTGCCTTTAGCAAGCCAAAAATCATAAAAATTAAACCAATCTAAAGGACTTTGTCGAAGGGCGGCTTCAAGTTCCTTCGCAAATTGTTGCATTAAAACAGCGATTTCATTCGCTCGTGAGCGACGAGTTAATCGAACAGCGTTCCCACAACTAAGGTTTCCAAAACGCACTGTATAGTGATTTGTTTGTCCACGCAAAGTCTTCTTTATTTTGGGTGTCCTCCAGCAAGTAATGCTAAATAAAGGACAGTGGAAGAGATTGGCGAGGATAACACCACCGATAGGAAAGTGGGCCATTTTATTTAAAAATGGTATTTGACAGGTTGCCTCAGAAGCAATCGGAACTCGATCTCCAGCGATGAAAACGAGAGCCCCCCGTTGGACATAAGATTCGATTTCGCAGGCGCTGGCAGGCGTGAGGTCAGTGACTTCGATAAATTTAATTTTCCCTAGATGTCTACCACTACTGTGGAGCATTGCATTGAGCTCTTTGGCATGCAAAGAGTGCAATAAGACAATAATTTCAACATCTTGCAGTTGCATACCATGATGCATGAGCTTTTCTACGCATCCCATATGAGATGTGAGCACAATAGCTCCTTGCCCTTGAGCAATGCATTGCATGATCAAGTCATCATTTTCAATATGAAGAGTCGACTGATCATCCTGACTCGTCATAGCCAAAAATTTATCTAAAATCGTTTCGCCAAAAAAGGCGATGTGATGCAACGACAACCAGAGGGTAGGCTTCTTTTTGAATAAACCAAACTGGTATGCATTTTGAAGGTACTTTAAGCTATTTGCTCGAATGCTTTGATCACAGAGCCAATAAAAAAGAACAACAGGACCTAAAAGAATACGAAATGGTAATCGACCAAAGTAGCGATGAATAGTTAGTAAAAAAACGATTCCCCAATGATTGGTCTTTTCTGATTGATTTGCCCAATGATCTTTGCTCATCGACTTTTCCTTAAAAGCACAGGAAGTCGTCGTAGCATACCGAAAAAGAGCCGAGCGTGCATTTTGCTAATACGCCAGTTTTCGATAGCATGAAAGTGACTAACACCATCGGAAGGGTAATCAATTTTTACTGGTAAATTGATAATATCCGTTCCTTGCCAGGCCATTTGGACTAACAGGTCACAATCAAAATCCATTCTTAAACCCAAGTAGGGCTGTGTTTTTAATAATTGCTGGACAGCATTTAATGGGTAGATTCTAAAGCCACACAAGGCATCTTTTATGCTCATAGAAAGCGTGTTTATGCAAACCCAAAAGTTTGTTACTTTTCGTCCCCACCGTCTAGCTAGGGGCGCGGATTGGTTATAAATGGGGTAACCATTAATGAGTGCTAAAGGCGCTTGAGCACTCGCCTTAATGAAGGGGGCAATGTCGTCCGACGCTTGTTGCCCATCAGCATCCAGTTGGAATGCATGAGTATAGCCTTGACTAATTCCCCAACGAAAACCACGTAAAACTGCACCACCTTTACCTTGATTTTCAGGTAAAGAAATCGCAAATACCCGAGTGTATTTCTCAACAACCTTCGCAATGGCTTTTTTTGTTTCTTGATTGCTACCATCATCGACCAACAAAACATCTGCATTGTGTTTGAGGCAATTGGCTACAACCTGATCCAAGGTTTTTGGGTGGTTGTAGACAGGAATAAGAAAAAATAATTTCAAGACTCTTCCCCAAGAATTAAAGTACCGATGGCAAAGCGTTTGTCAGGATGTAATGGTTCGTGAAGTACGAAGTTTAATGCGTTTTTGCTTGGAACAAATTCAAGTTGCATATCGATAGTTTGATTGGGACGAATCATTTGCATGAACTTGATATTTTTCCCTTCAATAACAGTTAGGGGAGTTTTTAAATATCGATGAGCTTCGCGCACAACATATTCAATTTGTGCAACACCTGGTAAAAGCGAAAACTGAGGAAAGTGTCCTTTGAAGTGTGGGTCGCTATCAGCGGCAACAAAGGTTAAACGTACAAAATTGGAACGGATTTGCCAGTCTAGTGGTTGTAAGTGGCGAGCATCAAATAAGCCTATTAAAGCTTCTAGGGTACACTTGCCTCTTTGATCAAATGGCAACATGGGTTCAAATCGCCAGCGGTGAGGCAGCATCACGGCTTCAAATCGTTCAACCAAAAATAATCGTAATTGTTTGATTAAGTGACGTTTACCTTTTTGTGATAAAAGACTTCTCCCATTTTCATTTGGCACAGCAACGATCGCAACACCGCCATCCAGAACAATTGCTCGACACTCTTGAATCAGTTTGGTATTAAGAAGTGTACTTTCGATTGCAGTGAGGCTGACCCGTTTTTCAGCAATTTTTGCAATTCGATCAATGCGTCCAATGAGCCTAAAGAGATCGTTAGAAAGCAGTTCAATACGATCATTGCCCAGTGTCCATTTAGTTTTATCTAATCGTGCAGATCGAACTTGAAGAATACCTTCAGCATTACAACTGACCTCTGTATCGGGCATTGGATGCCACAGAGTTGACTTCTCTTCGATGCTATTGCCCGTCATTTGACGATGTCGCCAGGCAATTCCATCAAGTTCAGTGCTGCCGAAGATTTCATAGGGTGTTTGGTTAAAAAGCCTTTGGCTTAAAAAAACTCCGTCCTCACTTAGCGGTCCGCCGGAAGTGACAACCATCTTGAGGTGATGCGCTACACTTTGCCACGCCAAACTATCTGGTAGGCGTTGTAGGTGAGCAGGACTTGTGATAAGGAGGCTATTAGGCGTTTGTGCCAAATATTTGAAAATACTTTCAGGAAAAAACAGTCGCTCATTAGTAAATAGGCGCGAGCTAGCAAGGGGCCATAAGAGTCGCCATAAAAAACCATAGATGTGCTGATGTGAAACCGTCGAGAAAACAACGCTACCTACAGGAGCTACATTGGGAAAATGAGCGTCTAATCGATCAACACCATCAAAAATTTGTTCTAGTCGTTTAGTAATGCGTAAAGGTTCGCCTGTAGAGCCAGAAGTAAATAGTTCAACAAGCTCTGCTTTAGAGTTGAGAGCCTGTTTAAATTCAATCTTGTCGATGTTTTCACAAGGGTTAATGAATTGGTAATGGGAGGTTTTGCCACTGTCAAAGACAAATGCATCAACATCATCTTTTAGCTTGCTTTGAGTGTGTTCTGTCATATCTGTCGGTAAAACTGTCAGAACATTTGCTTGCCAAGCTCCAAATAAAGCACAGGCGAAACGGTAGGTATCTTGGCAAAACAGAGCCACTCGGTGAATGTTTCTATTAGAGAAGACAATGCGAAACTTTTCGACATCCAGGAAGAATTGTTTTTCGTTAACGATCTGTCCATTAACCCAAGCGACTGCTCGATTGGTTGGATCTCGCATAAAAAATGTAGAAAGTTCCATCTCAATGTTTTCCAAGATAATAGCGTCGATATAACCATTCACCGCCCATCAAAGCACCAATGAGTAAATAAGCGATGAAACCATTGTATAGAGCCCAAATTTTTTCACTACTTTCAAAGGCAGTAAATAAAGCAATGGCGCCGTTGAAAAAGAAAAATACACACCAGATTTTAGTGAGATTGCGAATATATGAGACAGCATTAGGAGGCAAATCTGGTTCTTTTAAACGGGCAAATTTCTCAATAATCGTTTCTTTTTGATAAAGACTATTAAAGAATAGACCAAGCATCATAAGATTCATGATGACAGGGTAAAGCTTTAATGGGAGAAGTTGATTTTGCCAAAGTGAAATGGCGCTCAGAATGGCAACGAAAACAAAGATTGTGAGCGATGTCCGATCTCGGTGACTATAGAGACGAAGCACCGCAATAGCTAAAAGAAATAGGGCAAGAAAAGCAAGACCAAAATGTTGCAACCCTAGCCAAATCACAAAGGGATAGCATAGGGTTGCAATGAATGCGAGCACTTTTGCTAGCATAAGTAAGGCCTATTGTGGGCTTTCTGGTGTTTTAATAAGCTCTTCAATTCCACGAACTACATCACCAACGGTGCGCATCGTATAAAAATCTTTAGGATTAATTTTTCTACGTCCGATTAAGGGGCGCAATTGCGCTAATAAATCAATAGCATCAATGCTATCAATGTCTAGATCTTCTCCAAGACGAGAGTCCATTGTGATGATGTCCGGCTCAATTTCAAATGTTTCTTCTAAGGTTTGTTTGAGCTTTTCAAAAATTTCCTCTTGTGTCATCGTTGACTCCGTTATTTACGCAAGTGATTGACACACTCGGCTAAAGAATTAATATTTTGGAAATACTGCTTCATATCGGCATTTTCTGAACTTAATGTAATGCCATATTTTTTCTTTAGTGCTAAACCTAACTCTAACCCATCAACGCTGTCTAGGCCCAAACCTTCTTCGGAAAATAATGGAAGATCATCTGCAATATCATCCACAGTGATGTCCTCGAGGTTGAGAGAAGAAATAAGCAGCGATTTTAATTCTTGTTTTAAAGCGTCCATAACAAAATCTATAAGAAAAGATGATCAACCATCTAATTTTAACCTGAACAAAAGTTCAGGTTAAGTGCTAGTCATATTGAGGGAAAAGTCTGCCAAAGACCTCTTTGCTCATTGCGCGTGCAGCTAATGGAGCGTGTGTACGATATTGTTCTTGATACGGTTTGATAGAAAGATCCCCAATAAACTCGAATTTGAAGTGCATGGGCTGATTAGGAACGTCCCACCATTTGGTATTTTTCGTTAGGCTCAATGGCTCGCAATCAATGTGAACAAGGCTTGGAGAAATAGCACCTTTCAATGCGATGGCCATCGCTCCACGTTTTAATTTAGGCCGTTGACCAGGGGGTGTTCGAGTCCCTTCAGGGAAGATAATGAGGCTTGCACCGGTTTGAATCTCCGTAATGCAGTCATCAATAAGCCCTTCTCCTTCATTATTAATAATGTAACCAGCAGCCTTGAGTGCTCCCCAAGTAAAAGGGTTTTTTGTTAATGCGGCTTTCACTACTGCACTAGCGTTTGGAATAAAAGCAAAGAGAAAGACAACATCAACTAGTGTTAGGTGATTGGCAAGAATTAATAAACCTGGTCGTTGAAGTTGTTCTATATCCTTGGTTTCCCAAGTCCAAATGCCAAGAACTTTGCCAAAGTGGATAAAAAATAGGAAAGTGCGGTGAATAATGTGTCTTGCTAAGCGGTGTCGATGACGTTTATTACGAATAAAAAGAATAAGGCCGGGAAAGAGCATGAATTGGTAAAACACACCCAAAAAGCCGAAAGTAAAAAAAGCAAGTCCAGTTGCAAATTGACGGTAAAGTCGTTCCATGAGTTGGCAATAGTCAGAAATCGCTAATTGGTTACTATTGTATCGAAGAATTTTGCTCAACTTTTTCCCAGAGATAGCCAATATGGAGGTTGGACTGTAGCCACTGATGGTCGTCTAGAAGCAAAAAACGCAAGGCCTGCAGTTCCTGAAGTGTGTCGGTTGTGTCAACAAAGCTATCAATTGCAGACGATGAAACTTTAAAACCCGCCTCGTTAGTAAGAGCCCTTCCCAGTTTTAGACTAAATGCAAAAGGAAAATTTCTAGGATGATATGCCTGAAATGCAGGGGGACTTTTATCATCATAAATTGTGACAATAACTTCGTTGTATTGGGTTAGCAAACCCATTGCCTCATATATGGCAGCTGAAGCGTTAGCAGCGCCACCAGAGAGAGCACAGATATTGCCATGATGGTGAAAAATAATTGAAAAGAGCCCGCCAATAGCGTTGTGAACAGATGTAGAAAAGGCAGTTGGTGACGTTTCACCTTCTTGAGTAAAACTATTCAAAAGTTTTTCTGTTAATCCAATATCCCCCCAACGAGAGGCAAAGATAAGCGGAGTATCTTGATGATAATTGGACTGATAGATAGGGTAAATAGACTCTACAACCGCTCTGCCTAATGGAGACAGGCGACGTCTGATCATTGGGGATATAAACTTAACCGGGGCTTTTTCATCAGAGGAAATTGAGGTTGGTTTTTTTAGCCAATCTAACCATTTTTCTCTGCTATCGAGCCCCGGTGCCCATGCGTTCCAGTCAAGAACTTTAATAATCACGGTTTATTTTTGAGTTTTTGCTTTGAGTTCAGCCTTACGTGCCTCAACTTCTGCACGCTTGAGTTCTAGATCAAGGCGTTTCATTTCAAGCTCTATTTCTCGGTTCTCATCTGCATAGCGATTGAGTTTGGCTTGGCGTTCAGCCTTGGCTTTCGCTGCGGCAACTCGTTTTTTCTCAGCGGCTTGTTGTGCACGCTTTTTAATGTCTGCAGCACGACGAGCTGCTTCGGCCCGTTTAGCTTTCTGAGCTGCGTTATATTCTTGAATTTCGTGTTCAGCCATTTGGATGCGTGCAATTTGCTCATCCATTGACATAGAAGGGACTGTTTGAGCGTTAGCCACAGGAAGGAGCATCGTGGCTAGCAATGCACCAAGCGCGAAAGATTGTTTCAGCATAGTTGGGATCTCCGTATCTTATTTACGCGGGCAACCATATGGGTTATTCGGTTGAATACGTGTTTCTGTCGGGGATGTAGAAACCATGATAGCGGGGCCAAGTTTATACTCACAGGGCTGTCCAACTTGAGCGGAATTAAAAAGCTTATTGTTGTAGCGGAAGGTAATTTGCACGCCATCAACATAATTGGTTGACTTATTCCCAGCAACAGCACTGCCAGCCATGTTGCCAACAGCAGCCCCGGCTAAACCGCCTAAGACGCGAGAGCTCGTGCGATCACTGTTATGACTACTAATGGCTACACCAGCAAGAGCACCTAAAACCGTCCCAATTTTTTCAGCTTCATTTCGGCTTTCTTTATTGGGCACGGCTACCTTAGCAGCACCAACAGACAAAATTTCAACAGTGCGAACTTCTTGAGCCTGATTGACGCCTTGTGCGTAATATGTGTCGGAACGGTAATACGTGCCATCATTGGCACAGCCAGCTAAAGTCAATGTTGCAATAGCAGCAACAAGAGCAATTTTTTTCATAACTTCCTCTGCCTGAATCATGTAATTATGGAAGATTGTGTCTTAGTGAAGACTTTAGCGGATTTTTTTTGTTTCAGTGCGAAAAAAGACGATTAAAATACATCTATTGCGTAATGACTTGTAAGTGTGACGAAATGGGAACACCTTCTTCTGATGATGAGGACGATGACGACGTTGGTTTGCCGGCGCTTCCTCATGGTACAAAAAATTATATGACGCCTCAATGCTATCGACGTATGCTTGATGAACGAGAGCACTTAGTAAAAGTGGAACGTCCTCAAATCACGAATATTGTTTCGTGGGCTGCAAGCAATGGAGACCGTAGCGAAAACGGGGATTATCTTTATGGTAAGCGCCGTTTACGTGAAATTGATAGACGTATTCGCTTCTTAAATAAACGCATTGATACAGCAGAAGTTGTGGATCCAGCTTCTCGCCCGCCAACTGATCAAATCTTTTTTGGTGCAACGGTTACTTATGAAGACGAACAAGGTGAAGAGCACACTATTCGTATCGTTGGAATCGATGAGGCAGATGCCACAAAAGGCGATGTGAGTTGGATTTCTCCAATTGCTCGTGTTTTTTTGAGAAATTTTGTTGGAGATAGTGTAAAATTGCCAACACCGACAGGGGTGCAGCACTTAGAGATTGTCGAAGTGAAGTACGTCTAAAAAATTTTTTAAATATTTTTAAAATTTTTTAAAAATCCCCTTGCAAAGAGAAAAAAAGTCATATATACTTCGTATTCTCTTTCGGGGGTATAGCTCAGTTGGTAGAGCACTTGCATGGCATGCAAGGGGTCAGCGGTTCGAATCCGCTTACCTCCACCAAAAGAAAATGTTTTAGGTCCCCATCGTCTAGAGGCCTAGGACACGACCCTTTCACGGTCGGTACCGGGGTTCGAATCCCCGTGGGGACGCCACTTAAGAGCAACCGTTAGGTTGCTTTTTTGTTATCTGCAGAATCCAATTCAATTCCTTTTCTCATTTGCTTTTTGCAACATCTAACAAAACAAACTTACGTCTGTTTTTGAAAATTGGGCTTAGCATAGCTTTGTTTTCAAATTATTCATAAGGACAAAAACATGAAAACGAAATTTTTGTTAGTTGCTGCATGCTCCGTTATTGCAACTGGCTTAGTCGGTTGTGCAAATTCCTCCTCAGATAGTCCCTCTGCAGCTACGCAAACTGCAAAATATGATGCTCAATATCAAGGAACGTTGCCCTGTGCTGATTGTGATGGGGTTGTTACTACGTTGACTTTGAATCCCGATGGTACTTTCTTTATGGAAAGTGAATATTTGGCAAATAAGCCAGTGAAATTCTCTCAAAAGGGCAAGTACACAGAAGTTGAAGAGGGTGTTGTTGAGTTGACGCTTGATAATAACGACAAGGTTTACTATCAAATCGAAGAGGGTGAAGCCATTATGCTTGACCAAAATCGCAAGGCACCTACTGGCGCGTTGGCCGATCACTATGTTTTGAAGCAATCTACTACGAAGTAATGTCTTAAAGACGTACAAAGTAACGGCAGGTCTATGGTGGGCCTGCCGTATTTTTGTGAGTGCTTTTTTGAGTTCAGCTATGCTTTGTTTGGTAGAAGCGACGTATATCGTTTGATAAGTTATTCATCCAACGGTTAACATTACGATGAATGCAACGTTGTTCCCAATTATTTTTGCATCCCGTTTTTTCATCCAAACCATAGCTTGAAACGTATTTCACTTGGTATTGACCGTTTTTGTATTCGACATCAACGGTGACTTCAAATTTGCTACGCTTTGCACCAGTAGGATAGGTGAGCTGTACTTTTCCAGGAAGGTCTTTTTTGATAGCCCATGATCGAGCTTGAGCGGCTTCGATAATGGCCTTGTGAAGGTTATCAGAGGAGGCTTGATAAATGTATTCACTAGGTGGCTCTTGCAGAGGTGCAATTGTGCATCCAACCAAGCCAAAGGCACCAATTGCCAAAATCGCAGAATATGAGAGAAGCTTTTTCATGTTTTTTTGACCTCTAAAGAGTAGAACTCAAGAACTATGATAGAGCAATTTGGGTGGTTTGGATGAAAGTTAATGATAAAGTGGCAGTTATTTGAACAACTGCCACTTTCTCTTCAATTAAATACTGCGTGCAACCACAATAATGATAACAAGAGGTGCAATAACGCCAATGCCAAAACGGATGATGTTAAGGGTGAGTGGAGAGAGAGAACAGGCAGTTGTCAATTGTTTGCGAGTTTCTTCCCAATTAACCCAGGCGGCAATAATGGCCAAACCAAGCGCAGTAATAGGCATGCCGACATTACTGGTGAGATAGTCCAGGAGATCAAAAATTGTTTTACCAAAAATTTTGAAGTCAGCAAGGGGGCCAAAGGACATCGTACAGAAAATACCTACGGTCATCATTGAAATAAAAGCAAGGGGTACTGCGGCCCGTCGTGGTACTTTGATATCGTTTAAGGCAGATGTTACGGCTTCAAAAATGCTGACGGAGCTCGTTAGTGCAGCAACTACAAGACAGGCATAGAACAAAATAGCAAAGAATTGGCCCATCGGCATATGCGCAAAAACGGCAGGCATCGTAACGAAGGTTAAGCCTGGTCCTGCAGTGGGTTCAAGACCAAAAGCAAAAACTGCAGGCATAACCATTAAACCACCCAATAAAGCCGCAAGAATACCTAAAAAGGCAACCCAAGCTGTTGATTGTGGCAAGTTAGCATCATCAGATAAATAAGAGGCATAAACAATCAATGTACCTGCACCGACAGATAAGGAGAAGAAGCAAAAGCCCATAGCATTAAAAAGGGAGTCAGTATTGAATTGGTCCCAATTAAAACTAAACATGAACTCCACGCCTTGCCATGCGTTCGGTAGAGTTAGCCCTCGGGCAATGAGGACCAGCATCAGGATAAACAGGGTTGGCATTAAGTATTTTGCTAGTCGTTCGATACCTTTTTGAACACCAAAAACTACGGTTCCGGCAGTTAAAACCATGAAAATAAGCTGGTAAAAAATGCCTACCCAAGGATTACCAATGAATTTACCGAAGTACGCTCCTAATTGATTTAAATCAGTAACAACACCGTTGCCCATTAAAGCATCAACTAGGTACGCTACACACCATCCACCCACAGTTGAATAGAAGGTGAGGATAAAAAAGCCTGTTAACACTCCAATTAAACCAAAAATCCCCCAGTATTTTTGCTTACCTACTTTTATCATGCTCTTGATGCTAGCCGCCCGTCCAGCGCGTCCTACGACAAGCTCTGCTAAAAGTAAAAACATGCCAATCGTAAAACAAAATGCGATGTAAGGAACAATAAATGCAGCACCGCCATTGGTGCCTGCCATATAGGGGAATTTCCAAATAGCGCCTAAGCCCACAGCGGCACCAGCACTTGCCAAAATGAATCCTAAGCGTGAAGTCCATAAGTCACGACTAGCCATACATGTCACCTTAAAGAATCGGGATGAAACGTCAATTTGGTAGACGGCGTTTCATCGGAATAAGTTTTGAATGAAATCGAAGGATGCCGAAGAAGGTTTAGTCGCCTTCTTCGGACTAAGAGACATCAGATGGAAAAGTTTGAAGACTTAACCAAGTAGCCCTGCGAGTGCGATGACAACAATCACGCAGGGCACGATAAATCGAATAGAAAATTGAATGGTCGCTAAAGCACAAGCATTCATAGGACGGGTCAGTGTTAGTTGTTCTTTCATTTTGGGCCATGCTAAATAGCCACCAACAATGGCGATGCCCATAGCGCCAATCGGCATGCCGATATTGCTAGTAAAGTAGTCCAAAAGATCAAAAATGGTCTTACCTGCTAACGTTATATCGGATAAAACCCCAAAGCTTAAAGAACAGGTTACACCGATCAAGGCCAAAGCGCTAGAGACGATAGTGACAGCACATAAGCGCGATTGCTTATGTTCATCAACTAAATATTGAACGCTCATTTCGATCATGCTAATTGCGCTTGTTAATGCCGCAACGACTAAGCAGACATAGAATAAAATCGCAAAGAATTGGCCCATGGGTAACTGTGCAAACACAGCAGGCATGGTGACAAAGGTAAGACCTGGACCAGCTGCTGGGTTTAACCCAAAAGCAAAGACTGCTGGCATGATCATTAGTCCTCCTAGTAGAGCAGCCATGACAGCAAGAAAAGTAATCCAAGCGACCGAGGTAGGTAAATTAACTTTGTTAGAGAGGTATGAGCCATAGTTCATCATAGAACCAGAGCCCAAAGAAAGAGAAAAGAAAGCAAACCCTAAAGCGTTTAAAAGAGAGTCACTATTGAAAGCATTAGGATCAAATTTAAACATAAATTCAATGCCGGCCCAAGCGCCAGGTAGCATTAAACCTCGAATAATTAAAAAGAGCATCATCAAAAATAATGTAGGCATCAGAATTTTTGAGATGCGTTCAATACCAGCTTCTACACCAAAAGCAATCACACCAACACTTAGGGCTAAAAATAGCAACTGCATTGTGACGATACGCGGTCCATTGGTCACAAAACGATCAAATGTTTCACCTAGTTGGGCTGTATCTGTAATGAGACCGTGACCCATGATTGCGTCTATGAGGTAATTCAAGCACCACCCACCGATGACTTGGTAGAAGGCCATGATAAGAAAGCCAGTGAGAACACTTAATACCCCAACAAATCGCCATCTGTTGCCGCCAAAAAGGGGAAGTGCTCGAGCAGGCCCTCCGCGAGAGGCTCGACCCAATGCCATTTCAATAAGTAAGACGATAAAGCCAATGGCAATAGTGAGGAAAATATATGGAAGGATGAATACGGATCCGCCATTAGTGCCTGCCATGTAGGGGAACTTCCAAATCGCACCTAAACCGACAGCAGAGCCAGCGCTAGCTAAAATGAATCCAATACGAGAGCCCCAGACGGAGCGGTCTGTTGAAAATGTCATAACGAATTGTCCTTTTGTTAGTAGCATGAGACTGCGCAATTCGGATCACCCGTCATTCAGTTCTAGGGGCAGTCAAGCTTTTTTGAGATATCGAATCATTCTATGCCTATTCATGGAATCTCTTTTACTACTTTTAGGTAAAAAGAGGTAGATAGTCCGATAAAAACTAATCGAACTGCTCTTACAAAACGTGTTTTTGTACGAAAAAAAAGCTCGTTACGCAGATTTCGGTAACGAGCTTTTCTGAAAAAATAAAATTCAAGTTAAATACCGGTCAGTAACACAGTGATGACCAGTAGCGGGGCAAAAACTGCAATGCCGATACGCAAAACGTTATAAAGAGCTTCGGAGCGTTCCGAATGTTTAGCTCCCGAAATGGCTGGTTTTACCTTATCCCAAGCTAACCAACTTGAAAGAATAGCCACCATTAAGCCACCAATAGGTAAGCTGATATTGGAAGTCAAATAATCAATCCAGTCAAAGAAATTCCGATTCATCCATTTCGCATCAGCTAATGGGCCAAAAGATAAGGCACTAAAACTGCCCACCACCATCAATAAAGCAGTGGTAACAATTACGGCTTTGGGACGAGACCATTTCCATTCATCATGTAAAAAGGCAACGTCAATTTCTAACATGGACACAGAGCTTGTGATGGCTGCAACAAGTAAACATGCGTAAAACACAATGGCAAATAAGTGCCCAAATGGCATCTGAGCAAAAATGGCAGGCATTGTAACAAAGGTCAGGCCGGGACCTGCGGAGGGGTCAAGTCCAAAAGCAAAGACAGAGGGCATGACCATCAAAGCGCCTAAGAGCGAACTTAAAATGGTCAGTGCAGCAATCCAAGTTGATGAGTAGACCAAGTCAATTTTGTTGTCTAAGTAGCTACCGTAGGTGAGCATACAGCCACTGCCCAAACATAGAGAGAAGAACGTAAATCCCATCGCTGAAAGTAAGGCATCAATGGTAAAGGCTTCCGGATTCCACTTAAAGAGGTATTGCAAACCAATTTCGGCTCCAGGTAAAAATAGAGACCGTACGATGAGCACTAGCATGAGGATAAACAATAATGGCATGAGAATTTTGGATAAACGTTCAATGCCACTACTGACCCCATAGGCAACAACCCAGGCGGTAATAACTAAAAATAAAGCTTGGAAACCGATGGCCATTTCCGGGGTGCCAGCAATGCGTGCAAAGTGAGCGCCTAGTTGCGCTTGGTCTGCTACAAGGCCGTTGCCTAAACAGGCATTAACAAAATAGGCGATTGTCCAGCCCCCAATGGCAGAGTAAAAACTTAAAACTAAAAAGCCTGTAATGACGCCTAAATAACCAGCACGTCCCCATGCTTTTCCGCCTAACTTTCGGTAGCCGGTCACAATGGAGCCAGCTCCCGCTCGCCCCAGAGCCAGTTCAGCGATTAAAAGAACCAGACCAACAGTAAAGGTGAGCAAAATAAACGGAAAAAGAAACGCAGAGCCACCGTTAGAGCCCACAAGATAGGGGAACTTCCAAATGGCACCCAAACCAACAGAAGCGCCAGCACTTGCTAGCACAAAACCAATGCGAGAGCCCCAGGTGGAGCGACTTTCAACCATATATAACCTTTGTAATGTATAAGCGCCTCAAGGCAGAGAGCTTTGAGGCGCCTTTTCAATTAAGTAACACTTACGATAATACGTTTACTTGAGTCTAAACGCGAATTAAATGCCAGAAATCAGAACAACCAATACCAAAGCAGGAGCTAAAACCGAAATGGTTAAACGGATCCACCCCATATACAACGCATTGTGAGCTTGAGGCATCATCA
The DNA here is from genome assembly GCA_937906995.1 of uncultured Sutterella sp. Classification (GTDB taxonomy): domain Bacteria; phylum Pseudomonadota; class Gammaproteobacteria; order Burkholderiales; family Burkholderiaceae_F; genus Aphodousia. The sequence continues at coordinate 9,152 of CALESB010000059.1, read as the reverse complement.
GTTGTTGTTTCATTGTTGGCCATGCTTTCCACCCAGCCAATGCGGCAATACATAAGCCTCCTAACGGCATGAAGATGTTAGAGCATACATAGTCAGAGAAATCAAACAAAGCCATGCCGCCGATCTTGATGTCGGAAAGAGGACCAAAGCTTAAAGCTTGGATACTGGCAAGGATAAAGAGAGTACCCCAACACAAAATGGTTGCGGAACGGCGATGCATGTGCCATTCGTTAATCAAGTAGGCAACCACGACTTCAAGAAGTGAAACAGAGCTCGTGATAGCCGCAATAAATAAGCAGATGTAGAAAGCTACTGCCAAAAAGGCTCCAGCAGGCATATGCTCAAAGATAACCGGGATCGTGATAAAGACTAAACCAGGACCGGCAGCTGGATCCATGCCAAAAGCAAAGGCAGCGGGGATGATCATAACACCGGCAAGTAAGGCAGCTTGTGTCGACAAAAAGGCAACCCAAACTGATGAGCTAGGAATGTCCGTATGGTGGCTGAGATAAGAGCCATAGGTAACTAAAATGCCAGCGCCAAGTGATAATGAGAAGAAGGTAAAACCCATTGCATTGAGAATGGACTGCGTTGTGACTTGTTCCCAGTTAAATGAGAACAAAAACTGCATACCCTCCCAGGCGCCAGGCATCATCATGGATCGGATGATGATCAAAATCATCAAAACGAAAAGAATAGGCATAAGGTACTTAGCTACCATTTCAATGCCTTTTTCAACGCCGAGAGCAACAACGCCACAGGTTGCTGTTAAAAATAAGAACATGAAAAAGACACTGAGAGGCCCATCACTGACCAAATTGTTGAAGTTGGCTGTTAAGACCTTTGGATCACTGTGGATTACATTGCCTACAACAGAATCAAAAAGATAAGAAATACACCATCCTCCGATCACACTGTAGTAAGTCAAGATGATGTAGGCATTTAAAACAGCTAGGCCTCCAATAATGGCAAAAGCTGGACCACCAATGGTTTTTAAAGCGTGAACTGCTGATCCACGACCGGCGCGTCCAAGGGCGCATTCGGCCATAACCAATACGACACCAATCGTAAAGGTAAAAATCAAGAATGGAATAATGAAGGCGGCGCCGCCATTGGTGCCCGCCCAGAAGGGGAACTTCCAAATGGCGCCTAAACCGATTGCAGAACTTGCCGAGGCAAGGATGAATCCTAATCGAGAACTCCAGGCGGAATTGGATGTTGATGACATGTTTTTTCCTATTTATCGTTATTTAAGTTTTATTGATCCTTTCCATTCTATGAGAATGAGTACCAAAACCTCTAAGCGTAATGAATTAGATAGGGCACTTTTCTTTGAAAGATCAAAGAAAAACGTGTGTTTGATAGGTAGAGAAGGGGATAAATAAAAGAAAAAGCCACTCAAAAGAAGTTTTCTTTAAGTGGCTTAAATTCTTTTTAGTAGGCGGATTCAAACTTACGTTTGACTTCTTTTATGTTAGGAACTTGGTTTAGTGCTCTGATAACACGCATGAGTTGAATGCGGTTATCAACTTGAACGAGCAGTTGCAATTCCGGGTCATTTAAATCATCAGGAATATTGAGCCCAACAATTGTCGCTCCCTCTTGAGTAATGGTTTGAGTGGTTTCATAAATGCCCTTTCGAACATCTCCAACCTTTAAATCAATTGGAACACTAAATTGTTGATTATGGTTGTCGCCCCAGATAGCGTCATCCCAACGCGAAGTGTCTGTTGTGCGTCCAGCTTGCGCGTGTTTGCACGATGCACGGTGCACGGTAATACCGTGACCAGCGCGTTCAAAGACGCAAATGGCATCGCCTTGAACGGGGTGACAACAACCAGCTAACTGTGCAGTAGCACGTTGGCCGTTAACAATCACTTCTACTTGAGTTGTGTTTTTCACATCTTCTTGTAAGTCTTCCATTAAGGCTTGGATGCGATGCAACATCATGACGTAGGAGACTTTGCTGTAACCGACTAAACTGTAAATCGAAGCTCGTGACTCGACCTCAAACTCTTTCATTAAGAGGTCAAAAACGGCATCAGGTATCTCATCCCATTTTACGTTTGTCTTTACGGCTTCACTTTCTAGCAATTCTCGTCCAACCTTAACAGCGTCATCAAAAGGTTGGGTACGTAAATATTGTCGAATTTCAGCTCGAGCTTTACCGCTTTTAACATGGTCTAGCCAACGAGGATTGGGGTGGGTGAGGTTGTTGGTGATAATTTCCACCATGTCTCCATTTTGAAGCTTGGTGAAAATATCTTGCTGCTGACCATTAATACGGCAACTCTTAACGTGTGCTCCCACGTCAGAGTGGACTTGGTAAGCAAAATCAATCGGTGTGCAGTCTTGTGGCAGAGAAATAATTCTGCCCTTGGGAGTAAAGACGTAAATGCGGTCAGGAAAGAGGTCTGCCTTAATGTTTTCGTAAAATTCGCTAGTGTTGGATGACTTGGATTGCAGATCAAGCAAAGACTGTAGCCAAGCGTGAGTAAGCGCCTGAATGTCAGACTCGGTTCCACGGTTTAGCCAGTGAGTCAAGATGCCCTGTTCAGCAATATCGTTCATTTGCTCGGTGCGAATTTGAAATTCAACAGCCGTTCCTTGTGGGCCAATGACAGTTGTATGAAGACCTTGATAGCCGTTACTTTTGGGAATGGCAATAAAGTCTTTAAAGCGGCCTTGAACAGGTTTGTACATTTGGTGCAGTGCACCTAATGTAAGGTAGCAGTCTTGTCGGGAGCCAACGATAACGCGAAAACCGTAAAGGTCAAACACTTCCGAGAACGAAAGTTGTTTAATTCGCATTTGTTGGTAAATCCCATAGCAAGTCTTCTCACGCCCAAGAACACGACCTCGAATGGAACAATTTTCAAGCATACGCTTGGTGTCATTAAGAATATGTTCAAGGGCTGGTCGACGATTTTTTCGAGCACTCACCAAAGCGTGATAGAGCACTTCATAGCGACGGGGATAGTAGTTTTGCAAGCACAATTCTTGCATTTCACGGAAAGCGTGATTAATCCCCAAGTGGTGAGCCATTGGAACGTAAATATCGAGGGTTTCTTTGGCGATACGACGACGTTTTTCAGGGCGCATAACGCCCAACGTTCGAAGGTTGTGTAAGCGGTCAGCCAATTTAACGAGAATGACGCGTACGTCTTTACTCATGGCTAAAAGCATTTTTTTAAAGCTTTCCGCTTGAGCAACTTCATTGCTAGAAAACTTCAGTTTATCGAGTTTTGAAACCCCATCAACGATGTCAGCGGTAATCGTGCCGAAGGTTTTTGCCATTTCAATTTTGGTGACGCCCGTGTCTTCCAAAACGTCGTGCATTAAACCCGCTTGAATTGTAGGACAGTCGAGGTGCCACTCGGCCAAAATACAGGCAACAGCAATCGGGTGAGTAATGTAAGGCTCGCCAGACTTTCTAAATTGGCCTAAGTGTGAGTCATCGGCGTAACGATAGGCTTTTTTTATACGTTCAATATCTGCTTCAGACATGTACTTCGAACAGATATTGATTAAAGAGGCAGCTGTGGCTATTCCAGCTTTCTTTGTTGGGGTGGCAAGAGGCAACTCTCTTCCATCTTCGCCAGGTGCATCTAAGGGCGAAGCCTTTGCATCTTGTTTGCTAAGGATCGACTGCCGGATGGAGGCTAGGATGTCGGTCGAGTTTGTTTGAAAATATTTTGGGACCATACGTCACCTCGAACCAAGAAAGAGAGTAGAAGCGTGTAAAGACAAAAAAGCGAAGACAGGCGCAAAGCCGCTTCGCTTTTTGAGTGCTTAATTAAGACACACGCTTGAGCATTTCATCCTTTTCGATGGCGCCAGAAGCGATTTCGCGTAAGGAAACCACCGTCGGCTTGTCCTTAGCATCGATGCGAGCAACGGCGCCAGAGGATAATTGGCGAGCGCGCATGGCGGCAGCTAACACCAATTCAAAGCGATTAGGAATCTTTTTCAAGCAGTCTTCAACAGTAACACGTGCCATTTTATTTCTTCTAAAAGTAGATAAAAAATAGTTAACTCAGTGATTCACTTTAGTGGCAGGGAATCCCTAGGTGTTTAAACGTATCGTGCTCACGAATCGCCTGGGACTTAAATGTCAGACGAGCGGCACGAACAACCGCGATCAAATCTTGAGTCGCGCGTTCAAAGTCATCGTTAATTATAACGTAGTCAAATTCACAAGCATGTACCATTTCAGCGCCAGCCCCAGCTAAACGGCGTGCAATAACCTCTTCACTGTCAGTTGCACGGTTATTTAAGCGTTGGCGCAAGGCTTCAACAGAGGGAGGCAAAATGAAAATGCCTAAGACATCAGGGAACAAGCGCTTGACCTGCAAGGCACCTTGCCAATCGATTTCTAACAAAACATCACGACCCGCCTCTAATTGTTCATCAATCCACTTTTTACTGGTGCCGTAATAGTTTCCATGAACGTAAGCCCACTCCAAGAAAGCATCATCTTCTTTCATCGATTCAAATTCATCGATGCTTACGAAATGGTATTCGCGACCATCGACTTCACCAGGGCGCGGAGCACGCGTTGTGTGAGAAATGGAAAGATGGACCTCAGGGTCGGCAGCCAACAATTTTGCGACCAAAGATGATTTGCCAGCTCCTGATGGTGCGGTAACTAAAAATAAACGACCGGCTTTAGCCATAAGATGATTCCCCCGTAACAGTGATCTATGAATTTTAAAGCAAAGTATTAAAAAAGTCGGATGCCAAAGCGCTTTAAGAGTTCAACGGTTTCAAAAACAGGTAAGCCCATGATGCCAGAGTAAGAGCCCTCTATTTTTTCGATGAATGCGCCTGCGAGCCCTTGGATACCGTATCCACCCGCCTTATCGTAGGGTTCTTTGGTGGCAATGTAACCTTCAATTTCTTCAGTTGTTAAAGTTTTAAACCATACTTTAGAGACACTAACAAGACCTTGAAGATTGTCAGATGAAGTGCCAATAAAAACAGCGGTACGAACTTCATGAGAGGTGCCCGACATTTTCTCTAAGAACGTTCTAGCTTCATTGATATCAGCTGGTTTGCCCAGGATTTGCCCATCAAGAATGACAGTGGTGTCTGCCGATAGCACTGGAAGCGGCTCTAGCCCCTCATTGATGATGCGGGCCAGTCCTTCGATGGCTTTTACTCTGGCAGTGCGAACGACATAGTCCTCAGCCGATTCATTATCAAGTTGCTCTTCATCGCCTTGGAAATTAAAAAGGGTATGGTCATTGCTGGCTAAAATCACGGGCGAAAGACCAAGCTGTTGCAAAATTTCTTTACGACGAGGGCTTTTACTAGCAAGGTAAAAAGATCGCATTTTAAGCTCGATGGTAGGGATGATTAGTCAAAATACTGAAGGCGCGATAAATTTGCTCAACAAGCATAACACGGGCCATTGCATGCGGAAGTGTCATTGAGGAGAGTCTGAGCATCATGCTAGCCTCTTTTTTTAATTGGGAGTCGAGTCCGTCTGCACCACCAATAACAAAAGCTAAAGAATCACCAGAATCTCGCCAAGAGGAGATTTTTTTTGAAAAATCCACTGTTGTAAAGTCGCGACCTCGTTCATCCATGGCGATAATGACAGCGTGCTCTGGAATGGCTGCACGGATGCGTTCAGCCTCAATTTGCATAATTTTTTCTTTACTTTGTCCAGCGCGCAATTCAGGTTTGACCGCTTTGACGGTTACTTGCCAGTCTTTGGGGAAGCGACTCAAATAATCAGCAATGGCGCTATCGGCCCAAGCTGGTTGTTTAATACCAACAGCTACAACAGTAATTTTCACAGTGAATTCCTAAAGAGAAAAGGGCGCGTACGCGCCCTTAATAAAAGTTGTCAAAGTTAGTCTTCAACAATTTTGATCGTTTTACCACGAACAGCGCGAGGCTTGTTGACTGCAGGAGCTTCCTCACGTGCTTTAGCCATTTCTTCTGCGTGCTTTTCAGAGGGTAATTTAATTTGGACCTTCTTTCCACCCCAAACTTCTTCGAGGTTGTAATACTCACGCATAGCGGGTTGCAAAATATGCACGATGGCTTCGCCACAGTCTACCAAAACCCATTCACCCGTATCGGTACCTTCAAGACCTAAAACATCGCCGCCAGCCTTTTTCACTTCTTGGCTAACGTTATAGCCCAAAGCGCGGGTTTGGCGGTTAGATGAACCGGTGGCAATAATGACGCGTTCAAATTCGCTTGTTAAGTGTTTAGTGTTATAAACAACAATATCTTGAGCTTTAACATCGTCCAAAGCATCGACGATTACACGTTGTAATTTACGAATATCCATAAAAATCTCAATTGGAGGTTATAGAGGTCTAGCAAGAACCTCTAGCAAAATTGTATCAGTCTTTCAGTGACTTAATCGGCCAATTTGTTACTTTTCAATTGGTTAAGTACCGGCAACGGAATAAGTTTAGGTAAACGCTTACTGTCGAGCCCTTCCTTTTGAATAATGTCTCTGACAACAGAGCTAGAAATCGGGACTTCAGGCATATTGACCAATTCAACGCAACCTAAATGATCTTTAACAAACTTCTGAACTTCTTCCGAGGTTTGTTCCAGTTGTGAATTTCGTGAGAAAACTGCCACTGTACAGGAGTTTAAGATCTCTTGCCAATTTTTCCACGTATGAAAATTAATCCATTGATCGGAGCCCATGAGATAAAAGAGTTGGTCATTAGGGTAACGCAGAGAAAGTGTCTTAATCGTATTGATGGAATACGAGGGGGTATGGGCGTCAATCTCGATCGTATCAACGCTCATGTGAGGCTCGTTAGCAATGGCGAGCTTAATAAAATTGCAACGAATATCGCCGGGTGTGATTTTTTGATGACATTTTTGCCAGGGAATGGCAGGAATCCAGATGAGGTGGTCCAGGTTTAGGCGAGCAACCGCCTCACGTGCCAGAGCTAAATGACCGTAATGTACGGGATCAAAGGTCCCACCAAATAAACCAATACGCATAATTTGAAAAAAGCGGAAAAAGCCGCTCGACTTTTTCCGCTTTAATACCTAATTTTCTCTTTACTTCATGGCGCGGTAACCAATATCAGAGCGATATTGCATACCGTCGAAGTGAACACCCTTGACGCCATCGTAAGCTTGTTGGGCGGCAACGCGGATATCGTTACCTAAGCCGACAACGCAAAGCACGCGACCACCAGAGACAACCGTTTTACCATCAACAACCTTCGTACCAGCATGGAAAACCATCATGGAGTCGGTATTGTTCGGTAAGGCCGTAATTTCGGCACCTTTTTCAGGGCTGTCTGGGTAGCCCTTAGCAGCACAGACAACACCTAAAGCGACACGAGAATCCCATTCAACCGTTACTTGATCAAGTTTGCCATCAATAGCAGCTTGAACCAAGTCAACTAAAGAGGATTTCATACGGCTCATAATCGGTTGGGTTTCTGGGTCACCCATACGGCAGTTAAATTCCACCGTCTTCACCGTGACGTTACCACTTTGATCGTGTCCAATCATTAAGCCAGCATATAAGAAGCCCGTGAAAGGAACACCATCAGCAGCCATGCCTCTAACGGTTGGCAAAATAATTTCTTGCATGGCCTTGTCATGAACCTCTTGAGTGACAACCGGAGCAGGGGAGTAGGCACCCATACCACCGGTGTTCGGACCCATGTCATGATCTAAAAGGCGCTTATGGTCTTGGCTTGTTGCCATGGGAAGCACATGTTCGCCATCAACCATGACGATGAAGCTAGCTTCTTCGCCTTCTAAGAAGTCTTCGATTACAACGCGTGCACCAGCTGAGCCAAACTTGTTGCCTTCGAGCATCATGTCAATGGCGGCATGAGCATCGTCGAGAGTCATGGCGACGGTAACACCCTTACCTGCAGCCAAACCATCGGCTTTGATAACAATCGGAGCACCTTTGCTATTGACATAGTCATGAGCCTTTTGTGCATCACTGAAGGTTTCGTAGTTAGCCGTGGGAACGCCGTGGCGCTTCATGAAGGCCTTAGCGAAGTCCTTAGAGCTTTCCAATTGTGCAGCGGCCTTGGTCGGGCCAAAGATCGGCAATGATTGGCTACGGAAGTAGTCAACAATACCGGCAGCCAACGGGGCTTCAGGGCCCACCAATGTAAAGGCAATGTCATTAGCACGGACAAAATCCGCTAACTTTTCGAAGTCGCTTTCTGCGAGGTTTTGGAGCTTTTCGCAAAGCGCTGTACCGGCATTACCAGGGGCGACAAAAACGGTTTCAACACGTTCGTCTTGTGCCAAGCGCCAAGCCAAAGCATGCTCGCGTCCACCACTACCGATGACGAGAATTTTCATAGATATTTAGGCGCGGAAACCTCTGTCTTTAGACAGGGGAGGAAGCGCCGTTCTCCTTTCTTAATTCGGTTAAAAAAGTTCTTCTTCTTTCGAGATGCATTAGTTTCTTGGCATGGATAGCCGGCGACAATTTCTTGCCTCCCAACGTTCTCACGTCAAAATAACCTGATGCACGTCTCCCGAAAATAAAGCCCACTTGCCCAAGACACTTCACCTTGTCGAAAAGTCTGAATCCCTTGACGAGATAAGGACTTTGATTAAGTTTACGAACACCACCTTTCAAAATCAAACACTTTTGAATTTGGCGATTGTGTTTACGTGTCTGCTTTTGATGGAGCAAGCCAACCTTTGTGCTTCGAGTGAACTCGATTATCGAAACGAGGCGCACGGTAGCGCGTATTGCGATGGCGACGACCACGGCGAAAAGCCAAACGATCCGCCAAAAGACCAGAGATGTCTTGGCGTAGTTCCACTTCAGACGCAAACACTTCGGCTTTTTCCGTTGTGGCGGAAAGACCGATATGTTTTGCCCCAGCGTCCACACCTAATATCACATCCTGCTTCGTTTCACCTGTGGAGATACTCAACTGGATCGTGAAAGGCGTTCTGCACTTAACAGTCGCTTTGTTAGCCTTGAGCAAGTGTCTCGCTTTCGCGGGAGAACACGGCATCAAGGGCTGACCGCGCCTATTTAAAACAAAAACTTTCACAAGTTTCTCCATAACGGATACCCGCAGGTTCCGCTCAACAACATCGGATAAACCGATATCGAGTCAACATCCTTCGCCAATGTTGGAATGGGTTTCTAGCCTGCAACACCGCTCCTACCT
>CALESB010000058.1 GCA_937906995.1 uncultured Sutterella sp. | reverse complement strand
GAGCGGTGTTGAGTTTTAGTTCGAATGAGTAGTTGAGCATCAGTTCCATAGCTTTCTTTTAGTAATAGAGATCAAATAATGATATCTTCAATTATTCAATTTACAAAGTCTTTCGACTTTGCTCCTTGCATCCCCGTTTAAAAACAGGGGCTTTACGGAGGTTACTGTAAATGACTGAGAGCGCCTCGAGACGAATAGGAGTGCCCTGTTCTCGCCTCTAAAAGAGAGTTCTGCTTAAATCAAAAAATGGCTTTTTTAGATAAAAATTTTCAGCTTTTGAATTGATCACAATGGTATCTTTTGAAATTCTTTAACGAAGCGTTTCATCCATTCTGTCATCCCGTCCATCATATCTTGTCCCCATTGCTTTGTGGCTTCTTGGCTTTTCAGACCGCCAAAACCGCCAGTTGAGGCGGTGCCCTTTATTTCGCGAATAATTTGTACGCTGGCTCCCTCAAAGGTGACAGTATTCAGATGCGTAGGAATTAAATTATTAGTTAATGTAGGGACGATATTTTCAGCAAAATATTTTTCTTTGATTAGTTCTGGGCGAAATGCCATGATAGCGGAAACTTCTTGAGCGTCACCGTGTCCAGTTACCCACTGTTTATTAATTTGTGGTGCAATGCTCCACCAGTTAATGACAGAAAGAATTCCACCCTGACGGTTCAGTTTTAAACCAGGAGCAATAAATGCTGGTGAATTACCTCCGTGCCCATTGATGATAATAAATCGTTTGACTCCCTGGTTGAACCATTGAGTTAGCATGCTATCGACGATTTTTGTCATGGTTTCTAACCCAATATCAACGGATCCTGCAAATTCAGTATGTTGGGGTGCTACACCATAGCAAAGGGGTGGGGCGATTATAATGTTGTCCAATGAGTCCAGACGACGAGAGAATTCTTGAGGGATCATCCAATCAGTTCCTAGAGGACCAACGCAACCATGTTGTTCAGTAGAACCAATAGGAATAATGATGACGGTTTTGTCATTTTGAAATGCTTCTTTGGCTTCTTGCCAGCACATGTCAGCTAAATACACAGAAATCTCCTATAAATTCAGTGATTTTTTCTGTCTGTAAGCGACAGATTGTTGAGCATGATTTGCTAATTTTAAGTTGTGAACAAATAAAAAGGATTGATATTAGTATCAATCCTCAGATGCTTTAGAACTTCGTTACTTTATGGGACGAGCTTCGATAACTTCTAATTCAGTTTTCATAAAGCCTTTATCAATTTCAGCCAAGATTTCCACGAGTTCATCTTTTTTGATGTGAGACCAGTCCTTATCGTCATCGAGCTCACATACAATCGTCGCCCCTTTGGCATCGGTAAACTCAAAGAGTTCATGGCTTAATTGTTTGGTAAAGCGTCCTTGTAAGACAACCATTTGATCGTCGTATCCTTTGTTGTAAACATCGTCAAGGGTATTAAGCATTTGCATCTTAAAGCCTTGTGGAGCACGACTAAATTGATTGTTGAAACCTTGTGGATCTGCCGCAGTGGCTGTAAGTGGTATTGTGGCGCAAAGGAGCGTAGCAAGAAGTGTTTTTTTCAACATTATCTTCTCCTAAATAAAGCAATAATAGTTAGGCTCTTTGTTTATTATTCACCTAGATCTAAAGCTTCAGTGGAAAGCCTTTAACTATTCTGTCACAACATATTTATTACTGCAAACGATTTCCATTAATTATTGAGAGTCGGTTATTAGTTTATAACTATCGAGAAAAATAACGTGTAGAAACATCTGGTTAAGGTCTTATCGCTTGTTAACTTACTACAACATTAAGACATTACTTTTGCTCTTAAACTTAAAGCATTAATAAAATTCGCTAATTTTTAGAAGAGCTTGATTAAAGACCTAACCAACAGAATCATGGCTCTTTTTTAACTAGTAAAGGATATTTATTGTGAAGATAGGCTCAGAAGTCCTCCTCCTTCTGGGCCTATCAATTAAATAGAAGGAAAAGTAATGAGTTTTAAAAAGTTGTTTATATGCTCAGCACTCTGTGTGCTATGCCCAGCAGTAGTTAGTGCACAAGGACAAAATCCTCCTCAAGAAACTCTTAAGCAGTTCGTTACAGCGCCTCAAGGTTATCCGCTGGATACATTAAAAAGTCTTGATGCGGTGCAAACAAAAGGCGACAATGACCAGTTAGTCATGATTCGTGGTCGGTTTACGAAAAAGCTTTCGTCTAAAACGTATGAATTTAGAGATTTTCAAAATAATCGAATAGTTTGTAATCTATCAGATGATCATCGTTGGAATGGCTTTAAATTAAACCAAGGTGTTGAAATATTGGCTGAAATTAATAAAGATACCGATGTTACTCAGCTTGATGTAATTGAAATTCATCCAGTGCCTTAGTTTTGTTTCTGTTTTCAAATGCCTTTTACTCCTTTGAATAAAAGGCATTTGTTATAGGTAAAAACCATAGAAAATAATGGTTTATGCTCACTTTGGGCTTGGGGGATTATTCAGAATATTGTTACATTACTTCTTCTACAGCATCAAATGGAGTCTTCTATGCCGAATTTTTCTCAGTTTTGTGCAGAATTTTCTGAAAAAGTTTTTAGTGATATCCGAGGTCTTAGTGCGGGAAGAGAAGGCATTTTACGTATGGGGTATTCTAAAACAGAAACTAAAGTTTTAGCTTATCTTGAAAATATTGCTTTAAATTACGGTTTAGTAGTTAGAAGAGATTTGGCTGATAATTTGTGGATTAGATTACCTTCAGAAGGAGCCAAAAAAAGAGTTATTTCAGGTAGCCATAGTGATAGCGTAATTGAGGGTGGTAACTATGATGGGTTAGCGGGTATCGTTGCGGCCTTGGCTTGTGCCTGTTGGATGAAACAAGAAGGAATTGTGCCACTAAAACATTTTGATGTTGTTTGTTGGCGATGTGAAGAACAAGGACTTTATGGCTGCCGAGGTTATTTGGGCTTGATTCAGCCTCAAGATTTGGAGCGTCGATATGGTCCAGAGAAGATGTCTTTAGGTGAAGGATATTCACTTTGCCAAGTTAATCCTGATGACTTGATGACAGGAAGACCTTTGGAAGTTCTGTCTGATATAGAGGCGTACTACGAACTACATATCGAACAAGGACCCAAATTGGATTCTCTACCGAACTCACGAGTAGGTTTGGTCAGTGGCATTCGAGGAAATGTTTATCACCGAGCAATTCGTATTGTCGGACAAACTGCGCATTCTGGAGCAATCGAAAAAGAGTTCCGGCATGACGCTTTTGTTGCATTAAGTACCTTAAACGTACGTATGGTAAAGCTCTGGCAAGATGCTTTGGATGCAGGGGAAGATTTGGTCTATACGATAGGTGTTGTTAATACACCCGCATCAGCTAGCTTTAATGTGATTCCTGGTGAAGTGACATTTAGCTTAGATATTAGAACGTTAAATCTGCAAACTCGAGAACGCTTTTATGCACTGTTTAAGAAAGAGGCGGCCCGTATTGAAGAGGAGTTTGGTGTTCAGGTCGTTTATGACAATCCTTCCTATATTGAACCAGTCAAAAGTGATGAGACACTCCTAAACGTTTTAGTTAAGTCTGCCGAGCAGTGTCAAATTCCTGCAATTGTGATGCCATCTGGTGCAGGACATGATGCACAGGTGATGGGGCAAAATGGTGTTCCTATGGCTATGATTTTTGTAGCGAATCAGAATGGCTCACATAATCCCAAAGAGGCCATGCGGATGCAAGACTTTGTAGCGGCTACACAGGTTTTGATGTCCGCATTAGAAGTGTCGCTTAATTCAAACTAATCGGCTTGAGATTTATTTTTTGTTTAGGTCCTCAAATGTTTGAAGCTTTTGAGGACCGATTTTTTGTTTTGAACCTAAGGTGTTTTTAGGTTAGCTAATTTGGAAATTAATGCATCGACAGTTCTTGTTTGCATTTCATTTTGCATGTACTGCATCACAGCATACTTAATCCCGTTCGGGACTCCGTTTTTACCTTCATAAAGCGTCGCTTTTAAGGCCGGTGCCGCACAATCCTTAGCCAAAAGGCGTAAAACAGTCGTTTGAGCCTTAGTACTAATTGCCTCTACTTTTTGACGAGGAATGATTACCACTTCCTTTGCTGCCTGGGTTTGACCAATAGTAACAAAAGCCCATTGCGTCAATATCTTAGTGTCGGCAGTATTGGCATTTTGAACTAAGCAGCGTCCCAGATCATCACTATACTGGCCCGCGTAAGCAGGATTGAAAGATAAACAAACCGCACTAAGAATTGAAGTAAGAATAATTTTTTTTATACATGAGAGCATTCCAACTTAAGATCTCATAATTGTGCCAATATGACAAGAATTTTGTGCCATAAAAAGGCTAAAATGAAGGAAGTTTTTGTTGGAGAATCCAGTGAAAAGATTTATTGATTTGACGATACGCCGTGGCAGTACATTGGCCTCTTTAGAAAAGCGTGACCCTCAAGATCTCATGGCTGTTTTAGAAGCTTTTGTTACGTACTTGCCTGATGATCTAATCACCGCCGCTCAAGCTTTGGAGAAAGCCCAAGAATTTTTAACAAAGTCCGGTGAATGGCTCGATGAAAAACCAGTAACGCTTTTGTTGCAAGCTTTAAAACGTGGCTTTATTTATGAGGCAACGGTCGGTTATCGAAAAAATCAAGAGGATCGATATGATCGAGAATCTCTCGATCAAGCAGTAGAGCTTGAGTATGCGCATCGAGAGCAAACTAAGCAAGTGATGAAGAAAGCTCGTTTATTAAAAAACATGGCTGCAAATGCCAAAAAACGCATTACTTGTGATAGAGATCCAGACTTTATGCGTGAAGCACTGGAGTTTGCCAAAGAGGCTGCGGCTGAGGGAGAAGTTCCAGTTGGCTGTGTTATTGTTAAGGACAATCAAATTATCGGTGTTGGTAAAAATTGCCCAATTAGTCGCCATGACCCAAGTGCTCACGCAGAGGTTAACGCTATTCGCCAGGCTGCTCATGCGTTAGAGAATTATCGCTTATACGGTTGCACTCTTTATGTGACACTCGAGCCATGCACTATGTGTGCTGCGCTGATCTCTCATGCTCGTGTTGATCGTGTGGTATTCGGAGCCAGTGATCCAAAAACCGGTGCTTACGGTGGCATTATTAATTTGCCGGAAGCAGCTAAGTTAAATCATAAGCCGCAAGTTGATAGCGGAGTTTTGGCCGATGAGTGCAGCAAGCTTCTCACCGACTTTTTTGAGGAGAAGCGTAATGCCTGATTTCCCAATAAGAGTGGGTTTTTGTTCACCGTCTAGAGCTCCGGTGGATATTACAACACCAGCGCTTGCTAAATTGTATTTCACCGATCGTGGTGGTCAAGTTGAGATCGCAGATTCTGTTTTTAAGAATGTAAAGCAGTTTGCAGGCATTGAATCTGAACGAATTGCGAGCATTATGCAGATGGCGTGCAACCCAGAAATTGATCTTGTACTTCCCATTCGAGGGGGGTATGGGTTGTCGCGCATTTTGGATGACATCGATTTTGAAGAAATCGCTCGCCATGATCCTATTTTCTGTGGTTTTTCAGATTTTACTGCTTTTAATATGGCCTACTACGCTAAGACCGGTAAGATCAGCTATCACGGACCAAGTGCAACAGATTTTGTTGATCAGCCGCTATATATCACGGAGCGAAATTTTCACTCAGCACTTTTTAATGAAGAATGGGTGCTGTCTTTCCCTTGTAAGGAAGCTCCAAATTTGAATTTAGAAGGGCAAATTTGGGGTGGCAATCTTTCAATGATGGCTTCTTTAGTGGGTACGCCTTACTTCCCAAATATTGAGGGTGGTATTTTATTTGTTGAGGACTGCAATGATCGAGCATATCGACTCGAAAGATCACTAATGCAACTACATATGGCAGGTATATTGCGGAAACAAAAGGCCATTTTATTAGGTGATTTTTGCGATGCAGATCCAGTACATCCGAGACCCAATGATTTTGTCTTTGCAGATGTTATTGCCTTTTTAAAGAAACGTTTGCCTAACATTCCCATTTTAACGGGATTCCCGTTTGGTCATTCACCTGTAAAGGCAACAATACCGTTTGGCGCACATGTAACGATGCGTACAGAAAAGGGTTATGTTGTACTGAATACTTTTGAGCATCCGGTTATTAAGCCTCGCTTTGAAATTAAACATGTTTGATCAAATCCGAACTAAGTGGTATCAATTTTTAACCAACAGTTCGGCGCCACCAGAGCAAAATATGACGGCGGCCCAATGGCGTCGCCGTCATTCTCGAGTTCTCGTTCGACAAATTCAGAGTTCTATTAAGTTGCAACCCATTGCTCTTATTGCTGAAAGCACTGGAGCTGCAACTTTAGCTTTTACCTTTTGGCACGAAGTAAACCAGTGGTATCTTTTCGCTTGGCTTTTCTTAGTGTTGATTCACGTTTATGGTGCTTTAGATTTTTCAAGGCGCTTTTGGGCAGACCGCTACCGTCATGCTCGCATTCATCTTTGGGTAAGAGCCTGGATGATTCTGGCAACTGTTTCTGGCATTGTCTGGGCAGTTGCTGGCATGACTTTCGCTTATGATTCAGATGGTCAAATGCCTTCTCAGATACTTTTGGTTAGTGTCATTTTGAGTGTGACTTTTGCATCATGGCCTGTGTATGCCTGCTGGCTGCCAAGCTTAGGCGTTTTTACCTTACTCAGTATTGCACCTTTAGTTTTACGCATGGCTCTTGTTTTTGGCTGGTCGCGACTGGCTATTGCTATATTATTAGTTGGAATCATTGCATTTATTTTCTATTCGGGTAGACGATTTAGTGACATTGTTCAGATGTCAGTCAGAAATGAACAAGAAAGTGAAGTAATGGTTAAGCGTTTAACACTTGAAAAGAATTTAGCAGAGAAACTTCGTCGAGAAACTCAGGAGCAAAGTCGTATACGAGGCAAGTTTTTCCAGGCAGCCAATCATGATATTCGACAACCCCTTCAAGCTATTGGAATTTACATTGAGCTTTTGAAGCGGGTTGATGACCCTCAGGTTAAATTAATTGTTGAGCAGTTGGCGAAAACAACGCGGGCACTTCAAACATTGGTTGCTCAAATTCTAGAAGTTTCTCGATTAGAAACACGTCATATGAGTGCGACATTAGAGCCTATTAACATCAAGCTGTTATTGCAGGATCTAGCAGAAGAATTTGTTCCAATTGCCGCGGAGAAAAACTTAGTTCTTAGAGTAAAGCCTTTGGATGTCACGGTATGTACTGATCAACAGCTTTTAATGAGAGCTTTAAGAAATTTAGTGATCAATGCAATTAATTACACCAAGCAGGGAGAGATTGTTCTTGCAGCTCGTTTGATTGGTCAAAACAAAGTCAGCCTATGTGTAGTTGATTCTGGAGAGGGGATTGATGTAGCTGAGCAAAAGCGCATTTTTGATCACTTTTATCGTAGCGAAAAAACACGTGATAGTGCAGAGGGCTTTGGCTTAGGTCTTTCTATTGTTCGTGGAATTTGCAAGCAACTGGATATGAAACTTTCTTTTTCATCTAAGGTTGGCAAAGGGTCAATTTTTAGAATTCAGTTGCCATTACACGAGGCAGAGCAAGTGAGAATATTTACTCAAGCCAAAAAAGACAAAACAGTGATTAATGAGTTATACGCTAATGTTTTGTTGATTGAAGACAATGCTGTGGTTCGTGAAAGTCTTCAAGCCTTAATGCAATCTTGGGGCTTGAGGGTAAAGGCTTTCGGGGGTTTTAACGAAGAACTTGAAAAGTTGTTAAATACGAATGATCAATTTGATGTGATCGTATCAGACTATAACTTAGGTTTAGATCGTACTAATGGTCTACAAGTGATGTTAGAGATTAATCGCCGTAGAAAGGTGAAGGTCCCCTCTGTTTTATTAACAGCAGTTGGTAACGATAAGATTCAAGATGACTATCGCCAAATCCTCTCCACGTTAAGTGAGGAGGAGGTGAAGTACTTTGCTTTACCGAAGATTTTGCAAAAACCCGTATCTGGGTCAGATCTTAGCGAAACGATACGATCAGTATTAGAGAAGCCTTAATTAGATGCCAACATCAAAACCATGTCGGCGAGCTTCGATTAATGCTTCAGTGCGATTACTAGCACCAAAAGCACGATAAATTGCAGTGACGTGAGTTTTAACTGTTCCTTCAGATAAATCGAGTTCTTTGCAGATGCGTTTGATAGGGGCTCCTTTAGCTAATAGCATGAGAACTTCCTTTTGTCGCTCTGTTAAATGCACAGAATTAATACTACTTTGTTTAGGTTCCTTAGCTGTCAGCAAGCCAGTCCGTTGTGCCTGAGCTAAGAGCTTAACAGGAATGTAAACACCACCATTGAGAACGAATCGGATTGCAGCTGTTAGTAGCGCGGCGTCGAGGGATTTTGGAATAAAGCCTGCAGCACCCATTTGAAGGACTTTTACAACACTGTGTTGGTCCTGCAGACCACTCATGACCAGAATTTTTAATGTTGGGTGTGAAGCAACAATTTCCTCCATCAAACTTGTCCCTTCAACACCGGGCATGGAAAGGTCTAAGATCATTAAGTCTGCAGTGTCGCCGTAATTATTCGCTAGCTCTAGAGCCTCTTCTTTAGTGTTGGCGGTAAAAACTTGATTTTTTTCGCCATCGTAGTCCTTCAGAAGCATTCCGAGGGCCATTGTCACAATAGAGTGATCATCGACAATTAAAAACTGCATTTGAATTATTCTCTTATTAATAAACTTTGGTTAATTTTAGGGTAATGCCATAAAAAAAAGAAATCTTAAACAGGAAAGTCATTACAATGAGTTCTAATATTTAAGGGGTTTTTGCATAATGAGCATCAGTTTTACTAGCAAAGAATTTTATTATTACGCCGGATCAACCATCCGTGTAGCCCTTTTTTTAGCGGCAATTTTCTTGGCCGATGCGTTACTATGGATGCTTCTTTTTTCGGATACAACTGCTATTGGTACGGCTGATATTTTTTGGGTGTTTTATTTGCATCTGTCTGCCACTATTACAGCGTTAGCGTGTTATTTTTTAATGAGCATGTCTTCTTTGTGGTTGCTGTTATCGAAAAAAAGTTTTTTTGCTCCAGTGATTGCTATGGCTAGTGCACCAACGGGTTTCATAATGTCAATTTTGGCATTGGGAACAGGGGCATTATTTGGTCGCCCGGTTTGGGGAAGCTATTGGGTTTGGGATGCCCGTTTGTCTGGGCTTTTAATTCTGCTATTTTTCTTTGCGGCCTTTTTAACATTTGCAGCTCCTAGAGGGCAAAAATTTCGACGTCATACAGACGTGCGAGCTGCAGTTTCTGCACTTTCGGGGATCTTTTTGATTCCTCTTTTCTATGGTTTGTTTGATCTTTTAGCACCCATGAAACATGAGTTGGACAATATCCTTGTGGCTTCTAATGGTGTAGACCCTCATATCTTAATTGTGAGCTTCACAATTTCTTTAGTTTGCTATGCAACAGCCATGATATTGGCGCGGTCACGAACGATTATTCTTGAACGAGATCACCGTAGCGCTTGGGCTCAAGATGAGGCTTTGGAGGGAAAGTTATGATCGATAGTCTGTTAGGCTGGTTAAATTTAACAGAGTTAGGTGTCTACGTAATCATGACTTTTGTGTTCATGATAGCTTTGATCTTCGTCGAAATTTACGGTTTGAAAAATCGACGTTCTCGTGCTTATCAAGCTTTATTGAGAGAGGCTCGTGCGCGCAGAAGTGAAATGCATTTGAGAATTGATTAGCTGAAAATAAGAAAGTCGTGGCAACGGACCGATTGCTGCCACGACTTGTGTGCGCAGACCGGTTATGTAGCCCTTGCACACCCCCAACTGTACCAAACTTTTAGGGTTTTTACCCAAAAAATCAAAAAAATTTGAGTTAATACGATTCTTCTTGGCAATCTTTACGCAGTAACGTAACATGACCGAGGCTAGTAGAAGTTTTTACTCTCCCATTTAAGGTCATTTCACATTTTTTACAGTCAAATGTTGCTGTAAATGTTTGGCCTCCTGTTTTGAGTATAAGTGGCGCAGGTTTGTAAATTTCTTTGAGTTCCGGATGCGCTTTAACGGTTTCTAAGTTGTCTTTTAAACAGCGCCCCAAAGCATAACGCACACAATGTTTGGTAACCATGACGGGTACTTCACGTCTAACATCCCCCGTTTCAAGAGCAGGCTCTGTGATTACAGTATTATGCTTGGCATAAAAGGTAACGGCTTTTTCATTTAAAACATTACTACGAAAGTCAGCTGCATCTGGGTAAGGTAGCAATTCAGTAATTTGAGCTTTAGGAAGCTTTTTAAAAGAATTGGCTCTAGTTAGCCAAAGATCATCTACAACTTTTCGACGTAGATCGTTAACGATACTGGCCGGAGCAAAGAAGTTTTCACCTTGGATTGAAAGTGTTCGGATTTCGAGATCAGTACCACCTAATTTGGAGAGATTTTTTTCGATGTTAGCCCGATTCTTCTCCAGGTTCGTGGTTTGTTGTAAGGTATCGGGTACTAACGTTGAGCTAGCTTGATTCCCTCTTTCATCGATCATAGAGAGAGTAAAACCTTTATCAGTGGCCACCCAAATGATGTCAACAGGTAGTGTCCTAGATGCAGTAGGTTTACGCATAAGTTCTTCCCAGGCATGGTCTCGGTTGCGATAAATCGTCATCCCGGGAACAAGTTGTGGGTGCTTACGTGAAATAGGGCGATCTCGAAGAGTAATGCGCCATAGGGCAGGTTTTAGCTCGGTTGCTGTATTGACCATGAAGCCAGCGAGTGTTTTTTCACGCGTAAGGTAGGTTAAACCATCGGCGTTATTAATTGTTTTATAAGCTTTGATGTCAAGATAGTCAGCAGTCACCTTTGTAAGAGTGCCTAACAGTTCTCCTGTATTTTTAGGCGTTTCAAAAACTGCCATATCATGATGGCGTTCTCGAGTGAAGTAATCCGTGAAGCCTCTATTGAAACTTTTTTGGGGCTGTGGATTAAAAGTGATGTGGGATATGCCGTCGCTAGTGCGGT
Source organism: uncultured Sutterella sp. (assembly GCA_937906995.1). Lineage (GTDB taxonomy): Bacteria > Pseudomonadota > Gammaproteobacteria > Burkholderiales > Burkholderiaceae_F > Aphodousia. The sequence continues at coordinate 84,789 of CALESB010000058.1, read as the reverse complement.
GATATTGCGGATTATTGGCTATAAATTCATCAAGTTTTTGACGGTAAAAAGCTGTGATATTTTTAACATAATCCAAATCCTTTAATCGTCCTTCAATTTTAAAACTACTGACGCCAGCATGAATTAAAGCAGCAATATTGTCGCTTTGATTATTATCTTTCAGAGATAAGACATGGCGGTCATTAGCAAGCAATTCGCCGTTTTCAGTATAGACAGAGTAGGGGAGGCGACATAATTGAGCACAAGCACCTCGGTTGGCACTGCGACCTGTTGTAGCGAAGCTTGCATAGCATTGACCAGAATAACTCACACAGAGAGCTCCGTGTACAAAATACTCAATTCGCGCTTGAGATAACTTGTCTTTACAAGCTTTAATTTCATCAAGACTTAACTCTCGAGCGAGAACAACCTGTGAAAAACCAATACTTTCTAAAAAGCGTGCTTTTTCTGGACTTCTCACATCGCATTGAGTCGATGCATGTAATTGGATGGGAGGTAGCTCCATTTCCAATATTCCCATATCTTGCACAATCAAAGCGTCTACACCGGCTTCATACGCTTGCCAAGCTGTTTGTACAGCCATTGGCAGTTCTTCATCAGAAACAATTGTGTTTAGGGTCATGTAAACACGAGCGTTATAGCGATGAGCAAAGTTAGTTAGTCGTTGAATGTCTTTGAAAGCATTGGCTGCATCTTCTCGGGCCCCAAAATTAGGACCACCGATATAGACTGCATCAGCGCCATGAAGGATTGCTTCAATGCCGATATCGGCATTTTTGGCTGGGGCTAAAAGTTCTAATGGATGCAATTCTGTCATTGTGTGACCTTTAATTTGGATTCGGGAATTTTTTGAACTTCTGTGGCTTTTGAAGCATTTGGCCATGGGCTACACGCTTCAATAGCTAATTTTTGGGCTAGTTTTTCATCGCCTCTTTTTAGAGCGATTGCAGATGGGCTAATACCTTGGTCATTACAAAGGGTTTTATCTGCACCGGCTTCGAGTAAGGCATCTACAGTGGGTGTGGCGACAATGCGCGCAGCCATATATAGCGGTGTAACACCTCTTTCAGTTCTAGCATTAACAGCAGCACCATTATCAATTAAAAAGCGAGTCATTGCAGTTTGTCCGGTGCTGGCGCTGTAGTGAAGTGCTGTCCAACCATAATTTGCATTAATATCTGCGCCTTTGGCTAGTAAAACTTTAGCAAAATCAATATTTCCTTTAATTGCAGCAAGCATCAGGGGAGTTTCGCCTCTGAGCGTCGGCATATTCACTTTGAGTTTAACGCTGTTAATCAGGACTTTTTCAGCAGTGACTTTAGCGTCATTTTTTAAAGCCCACACTAACGGAGTTTCACCATTAGGTAGATAGAAGTTAGGATCGAGTCGTTTTTCTCTTAAAAGGTAAGCAACTTTTCCAGCATCGTCTCGAGCGATCGCTTGCATAAGTTGTTGCTCTAGCGGTTTTGAGTCTTCAAACGGGATAGTCGTTGCTTGAGCAGAATTGAGCAATAGAGCAAGAGCAATAATAAAGATTTTATGCATTAGCGAATTCCAAAAAATTGATTGGCATTATCCATGGTGACTCTAGCTAAATCCTCAACTCGAATGCCTTTAAGATCTGCTAAAAATTGCGCAACATGAGGGACAAATGCCGGCTCATTGCGCTTACCTCGCAAGGGAACTGGGGCTAAGTAAGGGCTATCAGTTTCAATGAAGATGCGATCCAATGGAGCCTTTCGGGCAACTTCTTGAATTTCTTGAGCACTTTTAAAAGTGAGGATCCCAGAAAATGATAAAAAACCACCAAGATCCAAGGCCTTTTTAGCAAAGTCCCAATCACCGCAGAAACAGTGCAGTTCAAATCCAACTTCATCAGCATGATTTTCTTTTAGGATGGCAATCGTGTCATCGGCTGCATCTCTGGAGTGAATAATTAGAGGTTTATTAGCAATATGAGCAGCCTCAATATGAGTTGCAAAGCGTTTCCGTTGCCAGTCAAGTGGCTCAAAACAGTAGTGGTAATCTAATCCCGTTTCACCGACCGCAACCATCTTTGCATCAGAGACAATATTAGCAATGGTATGGGCTGTCATATCAGGTAATTCTTCATTTTGTGGGCTCACAGCAAAGGCCCCGTAAAGTTCAGGATACTGATGACACAAGGCTTGAACAGCAGGTACCTCATCAAGTTCGGTTGCAACAACAACAGCTCGTGTCACTTGAGCCTGTCTCATGTGGCGCACAATTGCGTCTTGTTCACCATGGAAGTTATCCATGTGGATGTGACAATGGGTATCAAAAAACATAGTAATGAAAAAGGAAATGAGAATAAGATCTCAAAAAAATGATCAGCGGGATAAAAATTATCTTCTCAAAAGAAAAGAGGAATTTCAAGTTTGAAATTCCTCGTCCTCACACTAGCGACGGCCAGTGTTATATAGTCCTTCAATCTCTTGGGCGAATCTTTCAAGAATTTGACGTCGACGTAATTTCATCGTTGGTGTTAATAAACCATTTTCCACAGTCCAGTGTTCTCGTAAGATATAAACGTTTCTTGGAACCCCATATTGTGGGAAGTGTTTGGCTGCCACACGAATTCGCTTGACGATTTTTGCCTTTAAGTTTCTATTATTGTTGATATTAGGATCATCAGAGTCAATACCAACCTCATCACAGAGCATCTTAAAGCGCATATCGTTTACAACAACTAATGCGGTGATGTAAGGGCGTGCTTCACCGACAGCCATTACTTGTTCAAAGAGGTGATCGTCTTGAATAGCGAATTCTAAGTCGACTGGGGCAATTTTTTCACCAGTACTCGTTACGATAATTTCTTTAATACGACCTGTAATGCGAATTCGACCACCGTCACTTAGATCGACTTGGTCTCCAGTGCGCAACCAACCGTCCGAAGTCAACGCCTCTTGACTTTCTTTGGGAAGTTTCCAGTAGCCACTCATCATGGATGGTCCTAAGACTTGTAATTCGTTGTTTTCTCCAGCGCGAGCTTGGCAACGAGCTAATGGTTCCCCAACGGTAGCTAAGTGGTTATTAACCAAGCGGGTCATTGAAATAACGGGGCTATATTCCGTTAATCCGTAGGCTTGGCGAAGCATCAAACCTAAAGAACAGAAAAATTTCGCTACAGTGCCATTTAAAGCGGCTCCACCGCAAACTAAAAATTTGAATCGTGTACCAAAAATTTGTTGAACACGCTTCACAAAGCGTTCGCGGTAAAGGGCCTTAAACATGAAGTCTAGGGCAGGTATGCCATCATTTTCGACAGGTAAATCATTGGCACGACAAAAATCTCGCCAGCCAGCAGCGACTACACAGTCAAGAATAAATTTTTCGGATTCACCTTCCTTGGCAATTTGTTGTTGGATCTTTGCGTAGAACTGTTCCAAAACACGAGGAACAGTACACATTAAGGTTGGTTGAATGTCCTTAAAATCCTCGGCAATTTGCATTACACCGCGACTAAAAACTAACGTTGCACCATGGGCTACGCAGTTGTAATACGTAAATGTTCGTTCAAAGGAGTGTGAGAGGGGAAGGTAGGATAAAAAGAGATCATCCTTGCCTGGGGCGACTTCTTTAGCAATATCTTGAACATTGGAGACAATAGCACGGTGGGTTAACATCACTCCTTTGGGACGTCCAGTGGTACCTGATGTATAAACAATGCTAGCCAAATCTTCTGACTTTGGTCCTTCCGGTAAATCAGACTCTTGAACGGACGCTCCTAACTCTAAAAATGAATCAACTCCACAGTAATGTACATGATCGGTATGGCCCTCTTCGACTTCGGAGGTGAAAACAACTCGCTCTAAGTCAGGTAGCTGTGTATCTGTAGCATGGATGGCATTCCATCGTGCTTTCGCAGTTGTGACTAAAAAGCGAGAGTCACTATCGGCAAGTATATATCCAGCAGACTCTGGCGTATCAATAGCGTGAAGCGGTACAGCCACCAAACCATTGGCGACTGCAGCTTGGTCAAAGATCAATGCATCAAGTGAGTTGATGAGCAGCATGGCTACACGGTCGCCCGGCTTAAGGCCAACGGCATGAAAGGCTTTACGCCATTTCATGACTCGATTGCCGAATTCCTGCCAAGTGACACTGACCCACTTTTCAGTTTCGTAATCAAAATAACGGTAGCCCTCACGTTCTGGAACAGTTTTTAAAGTGTGTTCCAACATTTCGGGTAATGTTTTAAAGTCATCAACAGTTTGACGAGTAGCCATCTTCACAATGATCCGATTTAAAAATACTTAACTGAAGAATTTTACCTGAAATAGTTGACTTGAAATGCCTACAGAATGGTCAATTTCTATAACAGAAGGCCTCAACAGATTCATGTTGAGGCCTTTCTGTTTAATTGGCTCTACTAATGTTTTTGGCCATACAGTTCACTAATCATATCCTGGTAACGGGCTTTGATAATGTGACGCTTTAACTTTAACGTTGGGGTAAGCATGCCATTATCAATCGTCCAAGGATCTAGCGTAAGCATTGCAGCACGAGGTACACCATATTGTGGGAAGCCGTGACAAATCTTTTTAATGCGCTTTACAACGGCTTGCTGTACCTTCTTGTTTTTCAAGCTTTCTGGATCCTTGGGATCTAAGCCTAAATCAGATGCAAGTTGTTCCCATCGCTTAGGTTCTAGGACGATTAAAGCAGAAATAAAGGGAAGATTTTCACCAACCGCCATGGTTTGTGCAAACAATGGATCCGTTTGCATGGCCATTTCTAAGTCTCCCGGGGGGATCTTTTCTCCAGTACTGGTGACAATGATTTCCTTAATTCGTCCCTTGATGCGTACATGACCAGAAGGCAGGATATCGGCTTGATCACCCGTACGGAACCATCCATCTTCTGTAAAGACATCTTTTGTTGCATCAGGGCGATTCCAATAACCCTTCATCACAAGAGGTCCTTTCACTTGAAGCTCATCATTTTCACCAAGGCGAGCTTGCATATTGTCAATGATCGGTCCAACCGTAGCAGGATTGTTATTGCCAATCATATTGACAGAAAGTACAGGGGCAGTTTCTGTTAAACCATACCCTTGGTAGATAGGAACACCAAGCCCGATAAAAACGCGAGCAATTTGTCCATTCAATGCTGCACCGCCAGAGACATATGCATGAGCTGTCGCACCACCAAAAACTGCTCGAAGAGTTTTTCCCACCTTACCATCAAGCCACTTGGCAACAAACGGGTCCATAAATTCTCGCCAGGTATGCTCAACATCGAGATGATTTTCCTTACAGAATCGACGCCAACCTACTTCCACTGCCCAGTCGAAGACATAACGCACAACTTTAGACTGTTTTGCGAGTTTGTCGTTAAGACGAGCATAAATGGTTTCATAAATGCGCGGTACGGAAATTAAAATAGTAGGTTTCGCAACCTTCAAATCATCCATGATTTGAAGAATATTGCGATTGAAATACACATGATTGCCCATACCAAGCGCCATGTAGTAGGAAGTTGCTCGTTCTAGTGTGTGTGATAGCGGTAAAAAAGAGAACCACACATCGCCTGGGCGAGGGCGAATGTTTTTCAGAACACCACGCCCACACTCAAGGATATTAGTATGGCTAAGCATGACTCCCTTGGGACGGCCGGTAGTGCCAGAGGTGTAGACCAAATTGACCAAATCGTCGGGATTCAATTCCACTTCTGGAATATCATGATCTTGTGCAGCGTCTAACCAGTCTTGTAAACGAACAACTTCGACACCATTGTTATTGACAAGGTCATCCTCTTGAAGCTCGTCGTCAGTAATGACAACAATCTTCAAATTTGGCAATGTTTCTGCTTGACGGATATTTTTCCACTTTAAATATTTGGCGGTAACTAAAACACGGCATTCGCTATCGTTTAAGATATAGGCGCTAGACCCTGGGGTGTCAACCGCATGTAACGGTACGGTCACCAAGCCTTGGCGGATAGCACTTTGATCGAAGCAAATTGCATTGACGCAGTTGTTCAGTAACATGGCGACTCGAGAGCCCTTTTCCAAGCCTAATTTGGCAAAGGCTTTTTCCCAAGTTTGAATTCTTTCATGCAACTGGCGATAACTTAATGTAACCCAGTTCTTTTCACTTTGCACATATTCCGTCAATGCAGGAAGGTCATCATGTCGCCCTAAGTGGTGCGTGATTAATTCCGGCAACACACGAACTTTTGTAAAGTCTTCATAACGGGTGGTGGCGGTTTCTTGTTCCATGGAAAATCTCGATTAAAAACTAAAAGCCGACCTATATGAGTAATTGCACTCATAAGGTCGGGAAAACCATCAATAAATACCTCTACTAGGATACCTGCTATTGTGGCAATTGTTAAGGGGCTCAACCGAAAGGATTAGCCTGCGTAACTTGTTAAAGAGAAAATTAGCATCAAGTAATAATTTCTTATCTTGAAAGTGTTAAGGGGAATTACTGATTAGGAATAATGCTTAAATCTCCTGTAAATCAATTGATTAGACATTTCTTTTAGCCTTAATTTGGTTAAAATTAAACTAAATTTCTAGCATGGCGCTCCTCTACAGCGAGTAGGATCGTTTGGTCGGCGAACCTGTGACTCGCACATGCTTATAAAAAGGTTACGGAAGACAGACAACAACTTCCGTGACCTTTTTTCTTAGTTTTTTTCGTCATCATCCTCCACTCTCTTATTTAATATCTACCTATTGTTTGTTTTTCTTTATATTGCACTACATATTGTGTTAAAGGGTAAATACTAATAATATAAAATTTTCCATTACACATTGATTTTTCAATCGATTTTATAGCTGACATTTGGTTGACTAAATAAGGGCTTGTGCAATGCCTTTTTGGGTACTTACTATGCAAGCTAATCCCTGTTAGAGTGATTGAGTTGAGTTTATTTAGTGCAGTCGGAATTGGGGGAATCAATGCAAAAAGATTTGTTGCTACACATCATTAAGCGTGATGGATCAATTCGCGGTTTTGATGCAAAAAAAATCAGTCTTGCAATTGCTAAGGCCGCAAAGGCCACGGGCGAATTCGACTCTGAGCATGCGGATAGGTTAACTCGAGAGTCTGTATTACCAGCGTTAGAACGTTTGAATTTATCGACTCCCCACATAGAGCAAGTTCAAGATGCCGTAGAACGAGTCTTATTTGAAAAAGGCCACTTTAAGACATTGAGGGCATATATTGTTTATCGAGAGCGGCGTCATCAAGCCCGAGATGCTCGTCAAAGTTGGGTGAATGTCGAAAGCTCTATTAACGAGTATTTAATGCAATCCGATTGGCGCGTCAATGCCAACGCAAATCAAGGTTACTCCTTAGGGGGATTAATTCTCAATGTTTCAGGTAAAGTCGTTGCTAATTATTGGCTCAGTCACATCTATTCAAAAGAGATAGGACAAGCTCATCGTGAGGGAGATCTTCATATTCATGACTTGGACATGCTTTCCGGTTATTGTGCAGGTTGGTCTTTGAGAACGTTGCTTAATGAAGGTTTGAATGGTGTTGCAGGTAAAGTCGAAGCTGGACCTCCTAAACATTTATCCTCAGCAACGGGACAAATCGTTAATTTTCTTGGAACGATGCAAAATGAGTGGGCAGGTGCTCAAGCCTTCTCGTCGTTTGATACCTATTTAGCCCCCTTTATTAAAAAAGACCATTTGCCGTATGAGGAAGTTAAACAAAGTATTCAGGAGCTTATTTACAACCTTAACGTTCCATCTCGTTGGGGAACTCAAACACCTTTTACAAATTTAACTTTTGATTGGACTTGTCCGGAAGATTTGCGTGATCAACACCCGTTGATTGCAGGTGAAGAAATGCCCTTTACTTACGGCGACTGTAAGCTTGAGATGGATATGATTAATCGCGCTTACATTGAAGTCATGACCAAGGGGGATGCTAAGGGACGCGTTTTTACCTTCCCAATACCTACATATAACATCACTCCTGATTTTGACTGGGAAAGTGAAAACACTGAACATCTGTTTGAGATGACCGCCCGATACGGTTTGCCATATTTCCAGAACTTTATTAATTCAGAGTTAAAGCCCAATATGATTCGCTCAATGTGTTGTCGATTACAGCTTGATTTGAGAGAGTTGCTAAAGAGAGGAAATGGTTTATTTGGTTCAGCAGAGCAAACAGGTTCTGTGGGTGTGGTTACGATCAATTGTGCTCGATTAGGCTATCTTTTTAAGGGTGATGAGCTAGCGTTAACTCAACGCCTTGATTACTTGTTGGATTTGGCCCGAAATAGTTTAGAAATTAAGCGAAAAGTCATCCAACGGCATATTGATCAGGGCTTGTTTCCTTACACGAAACGTTATTTAGGAACGCTTCGTAACCATTTTTCAACTATTGGTGTTAATGGTATTAACGAATGTATTCGTAATTTTACGAACGATAAGCATGATATTACTGATGCGTGGGGACATGAGTTCGCGCTTCGTTTACTTGATCATGTGAGAGCAAGGATGGTTGAGTTCCAAGAGGATACTGGTCATATGTACAACTTGGAAGCAACCCCGGCCGAAGGAACGACTTACCGATTTGCTCGTGAAGATAAGAAACGCTTCCCAGATATTTTGCAAGCAGGTACGGTCTCGAATCCATACTATACCAACAGCTCTCAGCTTCCAGTGGGGTTTACTGATGACCCATTCCTAGCTCTAGAAATGCAGGATGATTTACAGCGTAAATATACGGGAGGCACAGTACTTCATCTTTATATGTCTGAAGCAGTGAGCTCTGCAACGGCCTGTAGAGAGTTAGTTCGTCGCGCACTAACACGATTTAGCTTGCCCTACTTAACTGTTACGCCAACATTCTCAATCTGTCCCAAACATGGCTACATTTCGGGACGTCACGATTTCTGTCCGCTTTGTGATGCAGAACTTCTGCAAAAGAAAAGGGCTCAGAAGTTATCGGAAAGTGAGGCAAATGAGGAGATTTATGATGGATCAAAAAGACGAAAAAATTGAACTAAACGACAATGAACGTCAACCTTGTGAAGTTTGGACGCGTGTTATGGGCTACCATCGCCCTGTTTCCTCTTTTAATATCGGTAAAAAAGGGGAGTTTGAGGAGCGAAAGTACTTTGAAGAGAAAAAGTGTCAATTGAATAAAAAATAAGTATTCTTTTGGGCGCCTCTCTTATTAATAAGATGAGAGTGGCGCCATAACTCACTGGTTTTTTCTATGACTTTCTCCAATATTAATGACTTGAAAGTTGCAGGATTGACGGCTTTTTCCAGTATTGATTATCCCGGTAAGTTATCTGCAGTTGTATTTGTGCAAGGCTGTCCTTGGCGATGCCTTTATTGCCATAATCCCCAAATGCAATCTAGAGATTTCAGCGAGGTATTTCAACATTCGAGTTGGGGGGAGCTGTGCGATTTGTTAAATCGTCGTAAGGGACTATTAGATGCTGTTGTTTTTTCTGGAGGGGAGCCAACATTAGACCCATGTTTAGATTTGGCTATAAAACAGGTGAAATCCATGGGATTTTTAGTGGGACTTCATACGTCGGGAAGTTATCCATTGCATTTAGAGCGTTTATTGCCTTCAATAGATTGGGTAGGGTTGGATGTAAAAGCTTCACTTTTTGATGAAGTTGATTATCGCTTTATCACAGGGTTAACAAAATCTGAACCAGGAAGATTGACGCTAGTAAGTCTTAAACTTATTCAAAAAAGTGGGATTGAATACGAGTGCAGAACAACAGCTCATCCAAGTTTTTTACCCGAACAAAAGTTGCTACGTTTGGCAAAGGAGCTCCAAGAGCAAGGCGTAGAACATTACGCCTTACAGATTTATCGTAAACCTCCTCATTTGAATTTGCCGTTTCGTTCTGTGGGGTATGAGTATCCGAGTGCCGATTTAGTCAATACTTTAAAGAAGATGTTTAAATATTTTGAGCTCAGACGAGGCTAGGTCAGTAGGACTTTGAAGTTATCGTGTTATTATGGCTGAACAATTTCTGGAGGGTGAAATGTCAAAAACGGCCATTGTTGTTGTCGATATGCTTTATGATTTTATTGATGGGAGTCTTGCCTGTTGTCATGCGCAGGAGGCTGTTAAGGCTGCTAAAAGCGCGATAGAGCGATCGGTAGTTGACGAACCAGATTATCCTGTCTTATTTATTCTCGATCATCATCCGTCAAATCATTCATCTTTTAAGGAATTTGGTGGTATTTGGCCTGCTCATTGTGTAATGAATACACGAGGAGGTGAAATTCATGATGATCTGAAGCCTTTCGTCAGAGATGATTTGTGCTTTTATAAAGGATGTGAAGTTACTAAGGAACAATATTCTGGCTTTGAAGGTGTAAGCGACAAAGGGCAAAGCTTGAATTCGTGTTTACAGGCGCTAGGGGTTAAGAGCGTTATTGTTGTAGGTATCGCAACTGAGTATTGTGTTAAGGCAACATGTATGGATCTCCTGATAAATGGCTTTGAGGTGAGTGTTATTGCAGACGCTTTGGCCTATGTTGATATTGATGGTCATCTAAAGACTCTGGAAGAGTTTGAAAAATCGGGCATTATTGTTCAAAAAAAACAATAATAAATCTTGCAATCCATGTACTTAATAGTATAATGGCCTTTTTTCTGTCCTTGCCGCACTAGAAATAGACGCTCTAGGTGGCTTTTTCCGTAAGGAGACAATTCAAATGCGTCATTATGAAATTTGCTTTATTGTGCACCCGGATCAAAGCGAGCAAGTGCCCGCCATGATCGAACGCTACAAGACGCTCGTCGCCGAACAAGGCGGTACGATGCATCGTGTGGAAGACTGGGGCCGTCGTCCCTTAGCCTACCCGATCGAAAAGTTGGTTAAGGCTCACTATGTTCTCATGAACGTTGAATGCTCTCATGAAACGCTCGAAGAGATCGAAAACGGTTTCCGCTTCAATGATGCCGTGTTGCGTCACTTGACGATCAAGATGAAGAAGGCTGAAACCGCTGCTTCCCCGATGATGCGAATCGTCGAAAAGGAAGAGCAAAAGAAGGCCGCTAGCGAAGCTGCTCAAGCTCAACAAGCTCAAGCTGCTGCTTAATTAATTAACCAATTCATATTGTCTGGATACTTTTAAAACAACGTGAATACGATTCATTTAAACGGTGAATTGACACAAAAAGCCCAAATGCGCTACACGCCAGCAGGGGCCCCGGTTTTAGAAGTTGTATTTCATCACATGAGTGTGGTGAATGAAGCTGGAAGTCAACGTAGATTAGAGTTTGATTTTTCGGCAAAAGTTTGCGGTGATGTCGCATTAACTTTAGACAAGGAACCACTAGGTTCAGTTTTAAATGTGACAGGCTTTATAGCTCCCAAGAACATTCGAAGCAGACAATTGATCGTGCATATTACGCAATACTCACAAGGAGTTTAAAAATGGCTTTTGGTGCAAAGGGCAAGGGTAAGCCGCGCCGTGGCAACCAACAAAACGCGCTCTTTAAGCGCAAGAAGTTCTGCCGTTTCACGGCTGAGAACGTCGAAATGATCGACTACAAGGATGTTGATACGCTCCGCGACTTCATCCAAGAAAACGGTAAGATTATGCCGGCTCGTTTGACGGGCACGAAGGCTCACTATCAACGTCAACTTGATACCGCCATCAAGCGCGCTCGCTTCTTGGCCTTGTTGCCGTACACGGATAATCAATAATCGAGAGAGGAGTCATTCAAATGCAAGTTATTCTTCTTGAAAAGATTACTCACCTCGGTGAATTGGGCGATATCGTTAAGGTTAAAGATGGTTACGCTCGTAACTATTTGATCCCGACCAAGCGTGCTAAGCGTGCTACGCAAGCCGCTATTGCTGAATTCGAAGCTCGCCGCGCCGAATTGGAAAAGGCTCAAGCCGAACGTATCGCTGCTGCTGAAGAAGTCGCCGCTAAGTTGAACGGTTTTGCTATCGAAATCACGAGCAAGGCTGGTGTTGATGGCCGTCTCTTCGGTTCTGTTACGAACGCTGACGTTGCTGAAGCTCTCCAAGCTCAAGGCTTTGAAATCAAGAAGTCTCAAGTTCGTACCCCGACGGGTGCTATCAAGGCTATCGGTGAATACACGCTCACGATCGGTTTGTTGACGGATATCACCGCTGACATCACCGTTAAGGTTGTGGCTGAAGCCTAATAAACTATTGAATTAAAAGTTCAAAAGTTTCTATCGGTCCAGATCAATATGATTTGGACCGATTTTTGTTATTTGTAACACCTAGAAGCTAGTTATTGGATAGCTGTCTGCTAAAATTTTGCATCCACTCTAATTTTGGGAATCTCTATTCATGGCCGAAGAACAAAAATCAGATCTAGTACGATTGCCTCCACACTCTACCGAAGCAGAACAAGGTTTGCTGGGTAGTTTATTGATTGATAATCGTGTCTTTGATTTGGTCAATGATGCTGTGAGCGCTGACGACTTTTATCGCGGCGATCATCGTCGTATTTATGAGCACATTACGCAACTTATTAGTAATGGTCGTCCTGCGGACGTATTGACCGTTCATGATTCAATGACGTCGATGGGGTTGGGGCAAGAAGGTACAAAGAGTTTTTTAAACTCTTTGGTTATGAATACACCGAACTCAGCCAATGCTCGTCGTTATGCTGAAATTGTTCGCGATCGTAGTATTTTGCGCCATTTAGTCAATGCTGGTTCTGAAATTGTAGATTCTGCACTTGATCCAAAAGGATTGGAAACAAAGGATATTTTGGATAAGGCAGAAAGCCGTATTTTTAGTATCAGTGAGGATGCTCAAGTTTCTGGTCAAGGTTTAAAACCAGCTAAGACCGCTTTGATGAATGTCAGTGAACAGGTGCAAAAACTTTATAACAGCAAAAGTCAAAATGCTGTTACCGGGGTGCCTACTGGTTTTGTCGATTTAGATCGATTAACCAAAGGTTTCCATCCAGGTGAATTAATCATTGTGGCTGGTCGTCCAGCTATGGGTAAAACGACATTTGCCATGAACATTGCCGAATTTGTAGCAATGCAAGCAGGTATGCCTGTTGCGGTTTTCTCAATGGAAATGCCTGCAGAACAGCTAGCAATGCGTTTGATAAGTTCTTATCAACGAATTAAGTTGGAGCATTTGCGAAATGGTCGACTTGAGGGAGATGAGTTCCAAAAGATGAGTCGAGCAGTGACCGATATTGCCAATTCGCACAATGTATTTATTGATGACTCCTCAGGCTTAACGATTACGGATGTACGCTCACGTGCTCGTCGTTTGACCCGCGAAGTTAAACAATTAGGTTTGATTGTTATTGACTACTTACAGTTAATGGGGGGAACGGGTAGAAGTGAAAATCGAGCTCAAGAAATTTCTGAAATTTCTCGAGGACTCAAGCTTTTAGCTAAGGAACTGAATTGCCCGATTATCGGGTTATCACAGTTAAATCGTAGTTTGGAAAGTCGTCCTGACAAGCGCCCAATGATGAGCGACTTGCGTGAATCAGGTTCTATCGAACAAGATGCTGACGTAATTATTTTCCTATATAGAGATGTAGTTTACAACGAGGACTTGAAAGGAACAGACCAAGAAAGAGATGCTGAAGCGATTATTCGTAAGCAGCGTAACGGTCCAACGGGAACGGTTGAATTGGTCTTCTTTGGTGAATACACCCAATTCAAAAATCGTGCTAGGGGGTAATAATAGTGATTGACGCTTTGATAAATTATGCGGCTTATGCTTTTGCCTTTGCCTTGATTTTGATTGGCTTAGGCGGAACTGTTGTGCCAGCTTTGCCCGGTATACCAATGATTTTTGGTGGGGCATGGCTGATAGCCCATTTAGAAGACTATCAATATTTCGGCACAGGCACCTTGATTGCTTTAGGTGTTTTAACCGTTATTTCTATTGCTATTGATTGGGTTAGTCAAACAATGGGGGCTCAGAAAGCAGGTGCAACCAAAATGGGGCTAACAGGTGCTTTTATTGGGACGATTGTTGGTATTCCCTTCGGATTAGTGGGGATTTTCTTATTTCCTGTTGTCGGAGCTTTTATCGGTGAAATGCTTGGTCATCGAGATATGCGATTAGCAACAAAGGTGTCTTGGGCGACTTGGGTGGGCATGATTGCTGGGATTGCCGCCAAAGTGGCGATCGCTTTCATTATGGTTGGTATTTTGCTAGTTATGCGATTCGCCTTTTAGGATAGTTAGAGTTCATATTGATATAAAGCCATCGAAATTAAACGATGGCTTTTCCTTAAATTTGCTCTATAACTCTTTGAGCCGGTCACCAAGACCACTAGCACGCTCAGTCTTTGTTAAGCATGCACGTTTCATGGTTGAAGAGCTAGCAAACAGAATAACTTCTTTTTTAGCTCGTGTGATGCCCGTGTAGAGTAATTCTCGCGTTGTTAAAGAGGAGCTTTCATCCATTGGTAAAAGTACCGCTACTCGTTCAAACTGAGAGCCCTGTGACTGGTGGATGGTTAATGCAAAGGCGGTGTCGTGCTCTGGTAATAAAACAGCAGGCTTAAGTTCCTGACGATCTCCAAAGAAAACCTCGTAATGAGTTAAATCTTCTCGGGTGGGAATGACGATGCCAACATCCCCATTAAAAATGTCCAAAGGAGTGTAGTTGACTCGATTTATGATCAGTCGACCAGGATAAAAGCGGTCATTAAAGGGAAGAGAGATGAGATTTTCATCTATAGCGTGATCTTCTATTGCTTGTATAGCCCATTGATTAACGGCATTACGGACAATTTCATCGGCAAAGCGATTGACGGCGGCGACACTATTAAAGCCTTGTCGTTGAGCACACAAAATGCGGAATTCATCTGCGGCATTCCATACCGGCATTAAAAGTGTAATTTTGCTCGTATCATCATTGAAAATGTTAGGTTGAAGGAGAGCATTAAGATAGTCTTTTAATGCATCAGTATAGTGGGATAGCTGGTGTCGAATCCAGTGTTGTGTTTCTTTTTGCAAAGACTCTTCACGCTGAGGTTCAAACCAAGCAATAGTATCTTTTCCGTGTCTTTCAAAGAGCTTTCTAAAATTGTGGATATCAAACCCTGCGCCATTGTTAATAGCACGTGCGAGTGTGCCAATATTGGAGTCACTTGTAAATCGGTGACTCACTGTTAACTCTGCGACATGATTTTTTAAAACGCCTTTAGTATCGGTTAGATCCGCTAAAACAGAGCCAGGACCAACGGCTGCTAATTGATGTTTATCACCCAATAAAATTAAACGCGTTTTTGATGTATTGATGCATCTAAGCAACCTTTTAGCTAGCGTTAAATCAATCATTGATGCCTCATCAATAATTAAAACATCAATTGGTAAAGGGTTCTCTAGACTCGGTTTGGTATTGCCGATATTCGTTGTTAGCCATTTATGAATAGTTTGCGAAACAATTTTCTGTTCAGTTACTTGTTTTTTGAGCTGTTGAAACATACTACCAGCTCTGGAGCAAGAGTCTTGTATTGATTGCATTACACGGCTAGCTGCTTTCCCAGTGGGTGCAGCTAGGCCAATGGTTAAATCACTTTGATTAGACAGTAAACACTCAATTAATTTCGCAACAACGGTAGTTTTTCCTGTACCAGGTCCACCGGTTATCACAAAAAATGAGTTGCTCAATGCGCCCCTAATAGCATTTTCTTGTTCCAGTACGCTCTCAGTATCAGAAGTCTGTCCATTTTCGTACCGCATTTCACGGAATGCTTGAATAAGAGTTTCTTGATGTGGAGAAATTGAGTGAACTTGCAGTTGAAGATATTTAGCTAATGCTAGAGCAACTTCACGCTCTTCACAAAATCGTCTTTGAAGATACAAGCGTTGATTTGTGGAGTGGCTATCCCATATAAAGGGGCTATGGGAATGGGGAGTTGATGTTAGTTTAAGTGGAGCTTTAGTTAAAAGACCCAAATTTTCAAATAGTGGAAGGATCTCGTTAGCTTCTTGAGCGGATTTAAATAAGTCCTTGAGATTAATGCAAACACTTCCGTTTGTATCTGCTGCACAAAAAGCATCCATTATGCGTTCAAGGTGCAACTCAACTCGCATCGGATCTAATGCCTCTAATCGCTGTGGGTGATTTCGTTTGATTGTGTGCAAAAGATGTTGACCTAACATGAGGTAGGCCAAGATATCAGGGGTAGTTTCATTATTTTGATGACTCATGGTTATTCTCTCAAGGTTGTCTTTTGTGCAAACCTTCCAATGGTTTTAGGATCGAATCCATGTAGGAAGAAGTCGTCTAAGCACTCAATTAAAGCAAGTGGTGGTTGCTCAAAAAAGATCCCATTGGAGTTTTTTTGTTCAGCTCGAATTCCTCGGATAAAAGCGTAAATGACGCCACCAAAGTTGTCTTGTGTTAACTCGATGTGGCGAAGCTGCAAATAACGTTTTAAAGCAACGCAATAAATCAAATACTGTAAGTAATAATGATGTGATTGCATGGCTTTTTTCATTGCAGTTTGCCCATACTGTGATACTGTATCGCCCAAAAAGTTACTTTTCCAATCCAGGATGTAAAAGCGATGATTTTGCATAAAGACCATATCGATGGCGCCGTTTAAAAAGCCTTTGAGATTTTTAGCCTCCATTTCAGGGAGATGATATTTTTTATCAAAAGCCTTTAAGAGCAATGCCAAAGTATGTGCACTGACAGAGCGACGATTTTTAAGAGGTTCTTTGATTGACATTGTAAAAGTCATTTCTCGTTGCTTATATCTCGGATCTATTTGGCAAAGTTGAAATGAATCCTCTTTTGTTTGTATGCGAGCACATAAGACATTTCGCA
The DNA here is from genome assembly GCA_937906995.1 of uncultured Sutterella sp. Classification (GTDB taxonomy): domain Bacteria; phylum Pseudomonadota; class Gammaproteobacteria; order Burkholderiales; family Burkholderiaceae_F; genus Aphodousia. The sequence goes on along the minus strand of CALESB010000058.1, from coordinate 68,010 downwards.
TTAGTTCGGCGAGCATTTCAGCGTTGAGATCTGAAAAATTATGAGCATATGGGCGAGATAGAACCTCGGTGCGTTTTAAAAGCTTCTGTTGCGACTGTTGGTCACCAGCGTTTGCCTTAGCAACCAGTTCAAAGTCAATATGTTCAAAAAGTGCATGTAAAAAAGTACCGCTTTCCGGACCACGGCTAAAGGTCAAAATACTAGTGTTATTTTCAACTTTTGTATCCTGTTCATTCTCTGCAAGAGCTTGTTCCTGCACTTGGTCTTCTTTTTCCGCTTGACGCTCTTGGTCAGCATGTTCTGTAATGCCTCTCATAATGGCCGTGTAACTAGACTGGTGCCATGTAGCGTGAAGACTGTGGCAGGGTTGAGTACTGAGAAGCGGTTTATCTTCTTCTGTTTTGGGGACAAAGTCTTTATGAAGGGGAAGCTTATTTTCTTCAGGACTGATACAAATCATAGAAAACAAGTCCGTTGACTTTAAGTCTGAAACTCCTAGACCGAATTTAATTTTTTCAATGATCGCTTTATTTGCGTCAAGATAGACTTCGAGGTCGTGAAATAGCTTTTCTTGGGCTAACTTAATACTTTCATTTGAAGGTTGCTGTTGTTTTGTTAATGCTCTGAAATAGGGTGCTCTAAAGTCCGTCTTATTGGCTTTTTTTCGCAAGAGTAATGGCATGACAAGACGCTGCGAGGCGCGTGTCATTGCGACATAGGCTAAGCGAATATTCTCCAACAAATCAGCTTCAGTTTGTTCCGGCGAGGCATTTTTTACGTTTTGCTCCGAGTAAGAGATGGTCAAAGTTTTGCCAGATCCATGAGCATTAAGAGCGCTACAAACATGTTTACTGCTGTAGTCAATGGCGGAGTTTCTCCATGCATTGGCCAAATAAACAACAGGAAACTCTAAACCTTTACTTCCATGAATTGTCATAACTGTTACGAGATTCTCATCATTTTCTAGGCGCGTTTGCCTTTTTTCTTCGTCAGAGAATCTTCTCATTGTTTTGCTTAGCCAACGGGTTAACCCAGATATGGAATTAAGGTGTCGAGATTGTTCTTGAAGTAACTCGATGATGTGGTTGAAATGATTCAAGCGTTTCTCGCCACCGCTTAGAGGTAGCAATTTTTCTTGTGTTTGACACTGTTCAAAAAGCCATGCAAAGGCGCTAGCAACACCTTTACGATTAAATAGATTTCTAGCTTCATCAATATATTCTCTAGCTTTTAGAGCTTTTTTCTCTGCTGGAGTTTGGCTACTTGGCTGATTAAATGCCTCGGGGGAGACATCATTGACACTATCTCCCATAATTCGAGTAAGTCGAGCTAATTTGAGGCGCTTATTATCTTGTGGCACTTCCATGGCTTTAAGAATGTTTAATACATCTTCAGCTTCTTCAGTTTGCAGAACGTCGTCTCGTCTATGGGAAAGAGTACGTATCCGTTTTTGTGCTAAAGCTTCAATGACAAGATCTGCATGTTTGTGACTTCTAACCAAGATAACGATATCTTTTGCCATGAGTGGCTGGTCAGGCTTGGTCATGACCCCTGAATTTAAAAGGGTATAGATATCATTAGCAATTAGCTGAGCTTCACTGAGTTGATTCTCCTCTGAGGCAAGACGATGATCATCGTCTCGATACCAATATTCAAAAACAGGCAAAATCTTTTTTTGACCACTTTCATCCTCTCGATATAACGGTAGTTTGTCTGAGCCTGCTTGTACCGGAAGGTAGCGGATTGCATTGGTGCCAAAAGCGTATGCGCCATCATGATCAGCAAAGAAATGATTAATGATTCCCAATAACGCAGCGTTCGAACGATAATTTTTGGCTAGATTGAGCGTTTGATCAACATCAGACCGAGCTTTTTCATATGTATCAATATCAGCGCCACGGAATCGATAAATGGACTGTTTAGGATCTCCCACAAAAATTAAACAGCGGGAGGGATCTTGACGAGTTTTATCCAAAAACAATGTCTTAAAAATGTTGTACTGCACCGGGTCAGTATCTTGGAATTCATCAATAAGCACAGCTCTGAATTGTTTACTGATCGGGTCAGTAAAGGCTGGATTTAAGAGTTCTTTTTCAACATCGCCAATCATGTCATCAAATGTATTCGTCCGATTTGAAATTTTTAATTGACGAAGGCGTTTAGGGGCAATCGTTAAAAATCGATCTAGAAACTCCATGAGTTGTTCTGAGTCACAAGGAGTCTTTTCCTTTGAATTATTGCTATTTTTCTTGCTATCTTTTTCAGCGGATGCGCAACCATTGGCAGGCACATCTTCACGCCATTTTGTGTAGAAACGATAGCTGGAGTGAAGGGGGAGCTTAACGTACTGCGTCAGTAGCTCTCTTAAGATTTCTTTGGGTTGACCAGGACGCAGAATTTCTTCACGCAACTGCTCATCTGCTTTCTGTAATTCTTCTCTTAAAAAGTCATCGATAACACGATCGACCAAGTCATCGACATTTTCTTTGGGATCAAAGTCGTTACTTTGTTCACCAGAGAACAGGTGCTCTTTAAGCATTTTTTGGCAGAAAGAGTGGATAGTGCTGATACACGCATCATCTAGGCCATCAAGAGCGGCGGATACACGCTCCGCTACAGTGTTATGATTCCAACGAGAATAAAGAGTATTAAGGGTCTTGTCATCGAAATGTACCTCACTGGTACTAGAGGTGCTTTCAATGGCTTCTTTTACTTCAATGAGCAAATCGCGTAGACGAGCTTTGAGCTCACCGGCAGCGGCATTCGTATAGGTGACCATTAGGACTTGATCAATGCGAATGTTGGTTTCCATGAGCAATCGTAAGACGATACGAGTTAATGAATAAGTCTTACCTGTGCCGGCACTGGCTTCGATCAAAAATGTACCCTGAATAGGGCTAGTATCTAGCTCAAAGATCTGCATGATTAGTCCAACTGTTTCAAAATAAGATTAAATTGTTCAGTAATCGAATCGGCTAGAGTTTTACCCTTTTGCCAATCTGACCCACGCCACAAAATGGAAGACTTCTCTTCTTCATTATTCCTACCCTTTCGGGTTGGGGTTGCAATATAAGTAATTTCTTGAATAGTTGCCTCAAGAACATCAAGCCAGAAAATAAAAATCTTTGAGGCAAGTGCCTTACTTGGAGGAGCTATTGTGGAGATTTCTCCCGAGAGACTGTATAGCTTTAAGCCAATGGGCTTGTCCAATAGGACGTTAAGTAAAGCCATACGAATTTTTGCTCGTATTTGACTACTTTTTGATGTTTCGAACTCGCATAGATAAAGCACATCTTCATTGTCGTTGAAGTTGTAAAGCGTAATGTTTTTGGCAACTAGGGCATCATAAATGTGCCCTTTTTCTATTGTTTGGCAAAGTTTCTCAAAATGTTGACATGTGCCTAAAGCTAAATCATTCCTTTGAGCTAGCCAAGCTTGATAAGTTTGCATGATCGCTTCGTGATATGTTTGAGTTCGAGTATTTATAGCTCCAGCCAGAGGATTACGGTCAATTTCCTTAAGGAGTATCTCAACATTTTTCCCATTATCAAAAGCAGTCAGCCACTTACGTGACAAAATCGACATGTTTAAAGCATCTTTTGGTCCTAAAAGTGGAACTTCATCCAAAGCAGAGTCATCATATTGACGAATGCCAAGTTGACGCTCTAACCATACAGGCGGGTTGCGATAGAATCGGATGAGCTCTTCAATGTCGAGTTCTTTGCCTAAAATCTCTACACTCAATGGCCCCTTAACAATAGGGAGCTCCTGAGCTTGAAAGTAATGTTCTTGAGCGACTGTCAAAGAGTCAAGCAAATTTGTGTTGATACTCTTCCAATATTGTGTTTGATTACTTTGGAAGTTTTTTATTGAGGCTGGACTTAATGGCAAAGTGGTTGTCAATGCTTCAATAAAAGCCTTTTTGTTCTCATTTCGATTCTTATGGGCTAGATTGGATGTCAAAAAATGTTGAAACTCTGCTACAACGGACGAAGGATTAGCTGGATTTTTTTGATCGGTTCCGATGCACCAAGAGCAGTAGAATCGATCTCTAGCAGAGAGTGCTAAATTTAAGAATGCATTTCTATTGTCACTTCGGCTGTCTCTATCGTCTTGTCGTTTAAGTTCACTAATGCCCATAAGGTCATATTCTTCAAAGTGTTGAGAGCCAGGAAAAGAACAGTTTTCATTCAACCCAAAGGCTAAAATTACTCGGAATGGGAGTTGGCGAAAATGCTTTAACGAAGTAAAGGTAACGGCTCCTGTCAGTGATTGATATCCTGGTTCCTCTTGAAGAACATCTTCTAGTGCCCGCCAATACACTGCAGCAGGAATTTCAATAGCGCAGTCTTCGGCAAGGATCTGATCTTGGATTAAGTTTTTCGGGTCAATTGCTCGCAATGCGCCCTGCAAAATGATTAAATCCTGGTTAGTGCTATTAGAGGAAAAGAATAGGTCAATCAAATGCTGGCCCCAAGCAGCTAGCGCAGTTAGAGAGGCTTTGTGACCTAAAGCCAAGTAACTGCGGTGAGCCTCCTGAAACTTTTGCTCAAGGATGAGTAAGGTTTTAAATAGTCTACTTTCGTTTGTGACATCAAGAATCCCTGTTTTTGATCCTCGGTTAACGGGAAGAATATCATCAAAACTTTCGTGTACATCTTCATCTAGTACGAATCCCCAGCTTAAACGTTCTAGGGCGCGCTCTAGAGTCCCATCCAAGGCCTCATGTTCTTGGCCATTGCCAATGACAGGAGGGATGCCCCTTGTATCTTGCAAATGTGCAGCATTAATTCCTTGGCGAAAGCCGGCAGTCACAAGCCAATCTCTAATGAGATTGAGGTCCTCGAGAGAAAGGTTAAAGTTTTGCGTAACAATGGGCAACTCTAACCAACTTTCAAGTTGACTAAGATCCATCGGTGTCATGAACAATCGACCAAGTTCAATTAGAGCTCGCCCCGTCATGTTTTCATCGATTGCATTTCGCCCAACGATTTTATAGTCAATTTTTTGATGTTCAGGCAGAGTACCGACGGTTGCCTCAATAATAGGGGCCGCGGATTCTATATCAGGAGTGACAATTAAAATGTCATCCGGGGTTAAATTCGGTAAAGAAGAGTCATTAAAAAGCGCATGAATGACGTTAACGATATTTTCAACTTCACGTGTCAGTGTCGGGGAGCGGATAAAACGAATAGAGCGGTCGTTTGTATCAACTTCGTTCGGTAGCACAGATTCGTCATCAAGTAATATAGCGCGTTGAAAATCATGTAACAATTGTCCATCATCTTGGACTAAGTCTAACCGTTCAACCGTACTGTCCGTGGTTAGTTTTAGTTTTTGAAGACTTTCTATTGTCAGGAGATTTGTTGGGGGCAAAAATTTGGGCTTGCCTTGTTCAACAGCACCTTCATCAGATGCAAAATGACTAAAGCGATTAATTAATGCTCGTGTAGAAGCTGCGTTTTTTCTAAGGTAATTAGCTCCTTTACTTTGTGCACTATCCAATGAGCCGAACCAGTAGTTTTGACAAGGATTTAAAATGTATACGTAAACGTGATGCTTTGGATCTTCACTTAATAATTTGATAACAGGAAGCATCAGGGGAGAAACACTTGTGGGGACAAAAAAGTGTAGCTCAGAGGGTTCAAGTTTGATTTTATTTACCAGACTGTGCCAGTCTGCAAACATATTTAAAGTATGTGAACCTATCCAATCATCAGCTTGTCCTAATTTTTCCCATAATGCTTTTTGCCATATAAAGTCCTCAGACTTTTCAAAAAATAACTTATCTTTATCGATTTGGTTACGATAGTGTTTTTTTAAAACATCCACTGTCTTTGACTGCTCTTTAGGAAACATCCAGTCGATAATCCAGTCAAATCGATAGTTTGCGTATTTGTAAAAAACACGGGCAACGTTTTTTGCTAAGTCATAACGCAATAAGTCTCGATCAGTATGTGTTGAGCGCTTTTGAAAGAAGTGTTTTAGACGGGGATAAGTTTGAATAAATTGATCGTCAAGTAACTGCCATAAAAGCCAAATAAACTCTTGGGATTGACCGCCAACACCAAGACCGAAGCCCACATAGTTATGAAACCAATTTTCCATTGTCCAAAAGTCAATGCCAGCACAAATATTTTGCTCTTTAGCAATTGAGAGCATTAACTCATTATTGATAATACGAGAGCCAGAGACGACTCGAATTGGATCAAAAGGCTCATGTGTAGTTTCCGCACCTAAAGTATGGATGAGGTAAGTGCGAAGGATCTCATAAGAATTACTGTAGACAGTGTGTAACATAAGCAAGTAAGCAATGATTGTCTTTGACAGGATAATTGTAGCGGATTATTGTGATTTAGTTTTATTAATGAAAGAATTGTGATTTGATAACAATGTGCTGTTTATATGGTAATAGTGAATATCTAAAAATGATCTCAAAGAATTTAACAATTGTGCTTTTATTTTTTTCCAATTGTTTATATTGAGGATCTGAAGCACAATATTAAAGTCTTAATTGAAGGAGTTGAATGTGGATTTGTTAACAATGCTGGGATATGTAGCAACGGGGACTGGATTTACCGCCTTAATGACTATTTTGGGGGCTTCAAGTGTTTTTTTGTTTCGTAATCGCATTTCCCCAAATGTTCACCGCATGGCCTTAGGATTTGCTGCTGGTATTATGATTGCAGCCAGTGTTTGGAGTCTGCTGATTCCGGCAATGGAGGCAGCAGAGGACGCAGGAGTAGCTAGTTGGTTACCTGCTGCTGGTGGATTTGCTTTAGGGGTGTTATTTCTTTGGGCGTTGGATGAGTGGTTACCTCATATGCATCCGGGTTCGAAAGAGGCAGAAGGCCCTAAAAGCCAAATGTCACGATCTTCGTTGCTTTTTTTCGCAATTACGTTACATAACATTCCAGAAGGCATGAGTGTAGGACTCTTATTTGTCATTGCTGGACAATCGGGTGATCCAGTTGCTTTATCTGCGGCTTTTGCTTTAGCTTTGGGGATGGGCATTCAAAATATTCCAGAAGGTGCAGCTGTCTCCCTACCCTTACGTCAAGAAGGTTATTCTGCTAAAAGGGCCTTCACATTTGGGGCATTATCTGGTTTGGTAGAGCCTTTGTTTGGCTGCACAGTTGTGCTTTTTGCCTCATGGATTACACCATTTATGCCATGGCTTTTGGCATTTAGTGCTGGGGCAATGATGTATGTGGTTGTAGAAGAGTTAATCCCAGAAGCTCATTTAGGAGAGCATTCTAACGTAGGGACAATGAGTGTTATGGCTGGCTTTTTACTAATGATGACATTGGATTGTGCTTTAGGGTGAAACAATCAATGATGCCAAGAATTGATTGCTATCTTGGGAAACGATAGCATATAGGGCAAAGGATGGAGGACTGAGCTGAGGTCCTCCATTTTGAATGAAGAAATTAGCGAATTTAGCCTTCTATCCATAGAGAATGTCAGAGCTTTTGTCAGAAACAGAGAAATTGTCTACAAAAATCTAAATTTTCAGTCAAAACATAGGATAAACACGAGTCTACTGTTCAATAGCTCTTGCCTACAATATGAATAGTTTAAGTAATCGCAAGACTTCTATTGTGTAAGGTCCGAAATGGCTGAAATATCTTATGATCCCTTTATTTATATGAAAAAGCGCCGAATGACGGTGCTTTTTGCTTGCATCATTAACCTCTTTGCAGGGGCTAACTATGCATGGAGTGTTTTTGCCCAATCATTGGCTGAACATCTTTCAATGATTAGTGGGCAAGAAATTACCAGTGGAACGTTAGCATTTGCTTTTAGCTTGGCCTGCATATTTTCTCCAACTTCTATGATTTTGAGTGGACGTATTGCTGATAAATACGGTCCACGTTATGTGTTGTTATGCGCAGGTCTTAGCTTAGCCATTGGCTTTATCGGCGCTGCTCTCAGTACGACACCGCTGGCTGTCATTATTTTTTATGGTGTTTTTGTCGGTTGTGGTATGGGATCGGCTTATAACGCCTGTATGGCTAATGTTTTGAAGTTTTTCCCAGATAAAGGCGGTCTTGTTGGTGGAATTGTGGCGACGTGTTTTGGTGCTTGTGCTGTGTTAGTACCACTCATTGCAGTGTCACTTTTGACATTCTTCAACATTACGATCACTATGATTATTATCGGTGTCGTCTTCGGGGCAATTATTATGACGGCCGGGTTATTGACGACACGTTGTCCCCCAGACTTTAAGCCCGTTGGTTGGTCTCCCAAAAAAAGTGATGTTGTTCCCCATGACTACAACACCACAGAAATGGTTCATACTAAAGTCTTTTACGCCATGTTTGGTCTTGGGTTTTGTGGCAGTGTGCCAGGTATGATGCTTATCTCTCAGGCCGCTCGTATTGCCCAAACTCAAATGCATTTTAATCTTGCCACAGCGGCCCTGATCGTATCGATTGTCGCAGTGTGCAATATGAGTGGGCGTTTAATTGCAGGAGCATTATCCGATCGTTTTGGACGCATTCAAGTGTTAATGGCAATGGGGATGGGTGGAAATCTTATTGGCTGTATTGCTTTGATTTTGAGTGGTCCTGATACAAGTCCTATTTTTTATCTCGGCATCTGTTCATTGGGTTTGGCATTCGGTTGCATGAATGGAATTTTCCCAACATTTACGACTGCCGTTTTTGGTCGGAAATATAATACGCTTAACTACGGCATCATGATTATTGCATTGTCTATCCCAGGGGTTCTTGGACCAATGATTGTCAATTCAGTTTTCTCTGCCGACTATCTATTTGATATTGCTTTCGCATTGGGTATTGCATTTACCCTTATGGGGTTTGGTTTTGGTTGGTTATACAAAAAATTCAAACTAGTGCGATAAATATAAAAGCTAGTATTCATTGAAATAAAAAAGCTACCTGCCAGATGGTCGGTAGCTTTTTTATCAAAATCAAAAATAGTAGCTATAAGGATTCACTTGCAAAATCAGCTAAGCGACTACGTTCACCTCGTTGCAATGTGATATGACCGGAGTGCTCCCAACCTTTGAAACGATCAACAACGTATGTTAAACCAGAGGAGCCTTCGGTTAAATAAGGTGTGTCAATTTGCGCAATGTTGCCTAAACAGACAATTTTGCTTCCTGGGCCTGCACGAGTGATGAGAGTTTTCATTTGTTTGGGAGACAAGTTCTGAGCCTCATCGATGATGACAAGTTTATTCAGGAAAGTACGCCCGCGCATAAAACTCATACTCTTGACTTTAATTCTGCTACGAATCAAGTCATTAGCCGCATTTCGACTCCAGTCACTGCCCCCTTCGAGTTTATTTAATACCTCAAGATTATCTTCTAGTGCCCCCATCCAAGGGAGCATCTTTTCCTCTTCTGTTCCCGGGAGAAAGCCAATTTCTTCACCGACACTTACTGTAGCCCGAGTAAAAATAATCTCCGAAAACCGTCTCATATCCAGGGTTTGGGTAAGTGCGGCAGCTAATGTAATTAATGTTTTGCCAGTTCCTGCTTGACCTAGTAGCGTGACAAAGTCAATTTCTGGGTTCATCAATAAATTTAATGCAAAACATTGCTCGCGATTACGAGCAGTAATGCCCCAGACGGCGTATTTTTCTTGGGTGTAGTCTCGTAATAGTACTAAGGTAGCAGTATTGCCTTCAACTTTTTTGACTTGTGCAAGGAAACTATTATCAGGTAGATAGACAAATAGATTGGTAAACATATCTCGAACTAATGGTCCAGAAATTTTGTACCAAGTTTGTCCATCTTCCTTCCAACTCTGCATTTTTTTACCATGGGTTTCCCAAAAATCTTCAGGAAGCTCCATTCGGCCAGAGTACAGCATCTCTGTATCGTCTAACGTACGGTCACTGAAGTAGTCTTCTGCATCTAGGCCCATCGCTGCAGCCTTAATGCGCATATTGATATCTTTAGAGACTAAAACAACATGACGCTCATTAGCTTCTTCATCTACTAATGCTTTAACAACACTTAGAATTTGATTGTCGGCTTTTCCTTGTGGCAGTGCGGTTGGTAATTCGCCATCAAGAGGGTGCGTTTGGAAAAAAAGTTTTCCGGTGGCATCCATATGGCCAAGAGCGTTAAGCTCAATACCTTCAGTGATTTGCCCTGCGGTATGCGCTAACAATTGGTCAAGATAACGAGATACTTGTCGCGCATTTCGAGCGACATCGCTCAACCCTTTTTTATGACCATCTAGTTCTTCCAATGTGATCATTGGCAAAAATACATCATGCTCTTGAAATTGAAAAAGAGACAATGGGTCATGCATTAGAACATTGGTGTCAAGGATAAATAGTTTCTTGCCTTTGTAGCGTTGTCGTAACCCAGTGGGTTTTACTTTTGGCTTTTCTTGAGGCTGCAAGATAGCCGGTAAGTCTGAAATTGGCGTCTCTGTAGTTGCTTTGGTTATGCTAGAACGACCGATTTTGGACTTTTTAGCAGTCGTTTTCTTAGTGTGACTTGCCTTATTAGCTGATGCACTTGTACGAGTCTCTGAGACTGACTTCTTCTTTGTGGCAACTTTACTAGATTGTACAGTTTCTTTTTGGTTAGAGCGCAACGAAGATTCGCTTGCTTTGGCAAGTGAGTCGATGTCGCTGATGATGGTGCCCATTTCAGAAGGCATTGGAGGTAACGGCATGAAGTTCTCCTGGATATCTAGATCGTTAAAGAGCCTTAAGGGCTTCTAAGACCTCTTGAACATGACCGGCGACTTTGACCTTGCGCCACTCTTGACGAACAGTACCGTTTTCATCGATCAGAAATGTGCTACGCTCAACCCCCATATACTCTCTACCATACATTTTTTTGAGTTTCATGACGTCGTAGGCCTGGCAAAGAGTTTCCTCAGGATCCGAAATAAGTGGGAAAGTGAAGCCTTGTTTATTGCAGAAGTTACTATGACTCTTTAAAGAGTCGCGAGAGACGCCAATAACTTCGCAGTTTAAGGCTTTAAAGGCCTCATAGTTTGCTTGAAAATCAAGCCCTTCTGTGGTGCAACCGCTTGTATTGTCCTTAGGATAAAAGTAAAGAATTAAGCGTTTACCTGTGAAATCTGATAAGGAGAGTGTGCCCGTAGTGGCTTGAGCCGTAAACATTGGGGCTTTTTCATTCAATAGAGTCATTTCGATTCCTCTTTAAGTTCTGGTTCATAACATCATTGTGGCTGAAAAAAATTAAAGTCGTATGAATTTTTTCAGGAAGTGACAAAAAACCCAAGTTTGAGCGGCGTATAATCGAGCCAACTTTTGCAGGATATATTTATGATTACCAGAGATGGCCCATTGTGGCTAGTGATCCTAGCAGTTGGTTGCGGAGCTACTTTAGGGGCAATGACGCGCTGGGGCTTAACATATTACTTTAATGATCGAGTTTGGTTATTGTCTTCTCCCTTGGGGACTGCATTATCAAATTTGACCGCAGCCTATTTAATGGGAATGGCTCTTGCTTGGCTCTCCACCCGTCCTGAAATCAGTCCAGCTGTTCGCCTATTTATTATCACTGGGTTTTTAGGGGCCTTTTCAACGTTGACGGCAGTGTTGGGAGAGAATTTGCATTTCATACTCAATAATCAGTTTGTTGCTGCACTTGAACATTTTATGGTCCATATTGTTGGTTCTTTCTTTGCCTTGGTGGCTGGTGTTCTAACTATTAAAGGTCACTTTTAGAAGAGTTCACGGCTCCAGACAGTTAAGCAAGGCGTCTTTGGTTAAGACGCCTTTTTTGTTTGATTTTGGACTGCAATTACTTTGTATGTGAGACTATCTATATTGCTAACAATGGAAGTAAATAATAAAACGTTTCAACTGCAACGAACTGTGTCACTATTTTAAAAACATAAATAAAAACAAATAGATATATCTGTTTTCTGTCTTTGTGCTAGCCCCTTGAAATCACTTAGAAGATCCCCATATAGAAAGTAGTACAACGAGAAAATGCCTTTCAAGGCTGAAAGGTGTTTAAGGATAGATACGATGAGACAAGATAAATTAACAACGAAGTTTCAGCAAGCTTTAGCTGATGCGCAAAGTATAGCGCTCGCCAATGATAATCAGATCATGGAGGGAGTACACCTCTTGGCTGCTCTTTTAAGAGATGAAGATGGTTCTACTAAGAGTCTACTAGAGCGTGCCGGTGTGCAAGTTGGAAAGTTAGTAAAGGAAACTGATGAAACAATTGCACATTTGCCGAAAGTCAGTGGCGCAGGTGGCAATCTACAGCCCGGCCGTGAACTGATTAATTGGTTGAATTTGACTGAAAAAGAAGCGATGAATCGTGGAGACGCATACATCTCTATTGATATGGCGCTTTTGGCTCTGTCACAAGACCAAGGTGAGGCAGGTCGTATTGCTAAGCGTTGTGGTTTAACTCGAAAGGCTATGGAAGCTTCTATAAATGAAGTTCGTGGCGGAGATACTGCAGACAATCCTGATAGCGAAAATCAGCGAGAAACGCTGAAAAAGTACACGATTGATTTAACTGCTAAAGCTCGTGAGGGAAAGCTTGACCCAGTGATTGGTCGTGATGATGAAATTCGTCGTGCCATGCAAATTTTGCAACGCCGAACCAAGAATAATCCTGTGTTAATTGGTGAACCGGGTGTAGGTAAAACGGCTGTGGTGGAAGGGTTGGCTCAACGAATTGTCAATGCCGAGGTTCCGGATACGTTAAAGAACAAGCGTATCTTAAGTTTGGATATGGCAGGCTTGATTGCAGGCGCTAAGTACCGTGGTGAATTCGAAGAGCGCTTAAAGAAGCTTTTGAAGGAAGTTTCTGCAGCTAATGGGCAAATCATTTTGTTCATTGATGAGTTACACACCGTTGTAGGGGCTGGTAAAACTGAAGGCTCTATGGACGCGGGTAATATGCTTAAACCGGCATTAGCTCGTGGCGAGTTGCATGTAATTGGCGCAACGACTTTGGATGAGTACCGAAAGTACGTTGAAAAGGATGCTGCATTAGAACGTCGTTTCCAAAAAGTGATGGTTGATGAACCTAGCGTTGAAGATACGATCGCAATTTTGCGTGGTTTGCAAGAAAAGTATGAAGCCCATCATGGTGTTGAAATTACTGACCCCGCAATTGTGACGGCTGCAGAACTTTCGCACCGTTATATCACGGATCGTTTCTTACCGGATAAGGCCATTGATTTAATTGATGAAGCGGCAGCTCGGGTCAAAATGGAAATTGACTCCAAGCCTGAGGCTTTGGACAAATTGGATCGTCGAATCATTCAACTAAAGATTGAACGTGAGGCGATGAAAAAGGAAACAGACGAGGCAAGTAAGAAGCGCTTGGCTGCCATTGAGGCTGAAATTGACACTTTGACCAAAGAGTACGGGGACTTAGAGGAAATTTGGAAAAAGGAAAAAGTGGAAGCCTTAGGAGCGAAGACAGTACGCGATGAAATTGATAAAACGAAGCACCAAATGGAAGAGTTGCGTCGTCAAGGTCAATTTGAAAAGCTTGCAGAGCTTCAATACGGTGTACTTCCAAAGCTTGAAGAAAAATTGCGTAAGGCAGAGGCGGCCAAAGCACAAGGTAATGCTCAACCTAAGCTTTTACGTACTAGCGTCGGTGCTGAAGAAATTGCAGAAGTCGTCTCTCGCGCTACCGGTATTCCTGTCGCTAAGATGATGGAAGGTGAACGTCAAAAATTGTTGCATATGGGTGACGCATTGCAAAAGCGTGTTGTTGGACAAAGCGAAGCTGTAAAAGCTGTCGTAGATACAATTTTGCGCTCGCGTGCAGGTCTGTCAGATCCTAACCGCCCCTATGGGTCGTTCCTATTCTTAGGCCCAACGGGTGTTGGTAAGACTGAATTGACAAAGGCTTTGGCGCAATTCCTATTTGACACGGAAGACGCAATGGTACGTATCGATATGAGTGAGTTTATGGAAAAACATTCTGTTGCTCGTTTGATCGGTGCGCCTCCGGGATATGTCGGCTATGAAGAAGGCGGCTACTTAACTGAAGCCGTTCGTCGTAAGCCGTATAGCGTCATTTTGTTGGATGAAGTTGAAAAGGCTCATCCAGATGTCTTTAATGTGTTGTTGCAAGTGCTCGATGATGGTCGTATGACGGACGGCCAAGGACGTACTGTGGACTTTAAGAATACTGTCATCATTATGACAAGTAACTTAGGTTCTCAAGAAATTCAGTCATTAGCAGGTGAAAGTGCGGCACGCATTAAGTCAGCCGTGATGGATGAAGTTAAGGAACATTTCCGTCCCGAATTCATTAATCGTATTGATGAGATCGTCGTCTTTAATGCTTTGGGCCAAGAAGCGATTAAGAATATTGCTAAGATTCAATTGGCTCGCTTGGAAGCTCGTCTTCAACAGCAGGAAATTACGATGTCTGTCACGGATGCGGCTTTGGCTGAAATCGCTAAAGTGGGCTTTGATCCGCTCTATGGTGCTCGTCCGTTAAAGAGAGCAATTCAAGAGTATGTTGAAAACGCTCTATCTCGTAAATTGTTGGCTGGAGAAATCAAGCCTAAGAGCAACGTTACGGTCGATAGTCGTCAAGGAGAGTTCATATTTGAGGTTAGTGATAACACCTAATTACTAGCTAATGTACCCTAGGAAAGGCCAGAAAACCTCGGTTTTCTGGCCTTTTGTCGACAAAAGCTATTTACATTTATTCAAAAGTCAGGTTTAATAAATACAAAGTTGGTAGAGGCGCGGAAAGAATCAGTAGTCATTGGAGGAGGTATCCGATGAAGATGATGAAAGGTCAATTCGCCGAAATGACATTCTGACAGGAATGTTAGTTGGGCATGGAGAGAATATCTCCATGACTCCTTTCTCGCGAGAGAAAGAGGAGCTATCGATGGTACTCTTGGTTTAGCACACCTATTTGGGTGTCGTCTCATTTCATTTATTGAGATCTTCTGGAGTTGTATCGATGGGTGCAACTTTTTTTTTACTTTAATTTAGTATTTTCAGAAGGTCTTATCTAATGACAGCATCAAATAACAATAATTCTGTCTCCCAGCTTCAAAGCGAGCAAACGGAGATGCGTCGTGAAGTGACGCTTTTTGGCGGCATTTCAGTTTTGGCCGGTATTATGATCGGCTCCGGTATTTTCTATATTGGCGGTATTGTTCTTGAACGTGCCGGCATGAGTTTAGGCTTGGCCTTACTCGTTTGGATCATCGGTGGCTTAGTCACATTAATGAGTGGGATTTGTTTCGCCGAACTTGGTGCGATGATTCCTAAGGCAGGTGGGTATTACGTGTATTTGCGTGAAGCCTATGGAGAGCGGGTTGCCTTTATGTGTGGCTTTGGCAACTTTATGCTTTCTTCGCCGGGATCTGTAGCAGCTTTAGCAGTAGCATTTGCTGCTGCATTAAGCAGTATTTGGCAAATAGATCCAACCATGCAAAAGGTTATTGCAGTGACCTCTGTGATTTTATTGACGCTATTGAATATGCGTGGTGTTAAGCTCGGCAGTTCACTGCAGAATATTTTCATGGTGCTTAAGCTTTTCCCCATTTTGGTCTTACTCTTTTGCGGTTTATTCATGGGTAAGTACTCACCAGACTTATTCTCTATGCCTGGAGAAATGCCATCAATTTCTTCTCTTTTGTCCATGATCGGTTTTGCTGTGATTGCTACGCTTTGGGCTTATGAAGGCTGGACGAATTTGAACACAATTGCAGAAGAAATTAAGAATCCGAAGCGCAACATTCCCTTGTCATTGATTTTTGCAATCACGGGTGTTGGTCTTCTCTATGTACTTTTTAACTACTCCATTTTCCGAGTTGTTCCGCCTGAAATGATTGTGTCTATGGTGGAAAGTGGTAATTACTACATTGGTACGGAAGCTGCAAAGGAATTATTTGGTGGCGCAGGTATGTACATTGTGGGTGCTGCTATGATTCTTGCAATTTTCAATTCATTGAATGGCTGCGTTATGGTTTTCCCACGTATGTTCTATGCAATGGCTCGAGATGGTGCCTTGTTTAAGAGCTTGGGTAAGCTTCATCCTGAGTATCGTACACCGATTAATGCTCAAATCGCCTGTGCAGTCATTTCTATTGTGTTGATTTTGTCCCGCTCTTTGAGTGAGTTAACGAGTTTGGTGGCATTGTGCGGCATGATTTTCCACGGTATGGCATTCTTCTCTGTGATTGTTTTGCGTAAGAAGTATCCGACCATGGAACGTCCCTATAAGGTTTGGTTCTATCCGTTCACCGTTTTAATTATCTGTGCAGTGATGATCGGTTTGATTGTCAATACTGTCGCCAATGATCCGTTTACGGTGGTCTTAGGTGCTATCGTTCCGTTGCTCGGTTTGGTGATTTATGAGGTCTTGTTCCGTAAGTCCCATGAAGCCGTTGTTCGTCAACAACAAGAAGGAGAAAACTAATGTCTTTGTTAATTACGAATGCCAAGATTTATGTCGAGCGTGACAATTTTGCTCAAGCTTTGTTAGTGGGTGATGATGGTCGTATTGTCGCTGTAGGCACTCAAGAAGACGTTAAAGCGCAAGCTCCGAGTGATTGTGAGGTCTTTGATGCAATGGGGCGAACAATTGTTCCTGGTTTTAACGATTCTCATCAACATTTGATGAATACTGGTATTGCTCTAGCTGCTGTTCGTTTATTAGGAGCAACATCAATTGCGGAGGTTATTCAACGTGCTCGAGATTATCTTGCAGAACATGAAATCCCCGCAGGTGAGTTAATTCACGGGATGGGATGGAATCAAGATTATTTCACTGATGAGCATCGTCTACTGACTCGTCATGATTTAGACAAGATTTCAACAGAGCATCCCATCATTTTTGATCGTGCTTGTGGTCACATTTTGGTTTGTAATACTAAGGCTTTGGAAATGGCCGGCGTAACGACGGCAACGGTACCAAATGCTGGGGGTGCAATTGATATCGAAAATGGTGAATTGACAGGTATTTTCCGTGAAAATGCACGCGCTCAAGTGCGTTGCATTATGGCCTCTCGTTCTGTAGACGCAAAGAAGCGATTGATTCGTGAAGCCATGACTCATGCAGCTGAAACTGGTGTAACCTCTGTTCAAACGTGTGACTTGCGTTTAGGGGATTGGGAAACCACGTTACAGGCCTTTAACGAAGTTCTGGATGAAACTCCGAATTTACGTGTATATCATCAATTTAGCTTCATGGACCCGGATCATTTCCAAGCATTTTTGGACAAGGGGTATCGAACGGGCATGGGGACTGACTTTAACAAGTTTGGTCCGCTCAAGCTCTTTGTTGATGGAAGCTTAGGTGCTCGAACTGCTTTGATGCGTCAACCGTACCATGATGCACCTGAAACAAAGGGAATTGCTACTTTAACAAATGACCAAATCGACACTTTGGTGGGAATGGCAGTTAAGAATGATTGCTCTGTCGCTATTCATGCTATTGGTGATGGTGCTATCGAAAATGTTTTGAATGCATACGATAAGGTCTGCTCTAATGGTGAAAATCCTTTGCGTTTAGGGATTGTGCATCTCCAAATTACCGATCGTCCACTTTTGGAACGATTTACAAAGAATGGTATTTTGGCTTATGTTCAACCGATTTTCTTGCACTATGATACGGCCATTGTCGAAGATCGTGTAGGAGCAGATTTGGCAGCAACAAGTTATGCATTTAAGAGCCTAATTGATATGAATGTGCATACCAGTTTTGGCACGGATTCTCCTATTGAGGACATGAATCCTATTGACAATATTTATTGTGCAGTAACTCGTCAAAATCTTCGTGGTGAACCAGTAGGTGGATTCCATCCTGAAGAGCGTGTTGATATGGCGCAAGCTATTGATTGTTATACGGCTGAAAGTGCCTATTGCTCCTTTGAGGAAGGTTTCAAGGGACGCCTTAAGCCCGGTTTTGTTGCGGATTTGGTGGTATTAAGTCAAGATTTATTTAGTATTGCTCATGACCAAATTCTTCAAACAAAAGTTGAACGTACTATGGTGAATGGGCGTTGGGTTTATGTGCGCTAATGTGTTGAAACATTAGGTAAATAAGGGGGATCGGGGCGACTCGGTCCCTTTTTTCAGGTAGACTTATGCGATTCACTTGAGCAAAAAAGATTATGCGCCTAGTATTGACCACCTTACTTTTATTGCCCGTAACCGTATTTGCGGCCGGTAATACAACAATTGATTCTTTTAATGAAGCAAAACAGCTATTGGAGAGGAAGGTTTATTTTGATCACCGAGTGACACTGTATTGTGAGGCTCAATTTGATCGAAAAAAGAATATCCAATTACCTCCAGGCTTTGTCACAAAAAAGCATGAAAAGCGCGCTCATCGTGTTGAGTGGGAACATGTTGTTCCTGCTGAGAATTTTGGCCGCTCATTTGTCGAATGGCGTGAAGGAGATCGAGCTTGTGTTAATGCAGGTGGTAAATCCTTTAAGGGAAGAAAATGTGCTGAAAAAGTAAATTATGATTTTCGTTTGATGCAAGCAGATCTCTATAACCTTTATCCTGCCATTGGTGCAGTAAATGCTTTGCGTCAAAATTACAACTTCCAAATGCTCCCTGGAGTTGCCTCGTCATTTGGATCTTGTCAGATGAAGATTAATGGTCGAAGAGCAGAGCCGCCTGAAAATGCAAGAGGCCCTATTGCGCGCACCTACTTGTATATGGCTCAAGCTTACCCGCATCACTTTAAGTTAAGTCGCCAGCAAGAGAAGTTGATGCAAGGATGGGATAATCAGTATCCTGTCACAAAGTGGGAATGCACTCGAGCCAAACGAATAGAAAGTATTCAAGGCAATAAAAATGAGTTTGTCAAAGATGCATGCCTAGCAGCTAAGCTTTGGTAAGAAAAACGCAGAAATAAATAATTATTCTGCGTTTTAATTTTTTTAGTTTAGTGTAAAGTTTACAGGCAACATTTGATCTTCTGGCGGCTGAGGGTCATGTAGTTCGCCATCAAGTCCTGGGAACATTAATTCTTCATCTTCATCCTCAACCATAAAACTACTTTCGTCTAGTAACGTTACCTGTTCTGGTTGAATGTCTGTGACTCGTAAAACATTTAATAAAGTGGATAGACCATCTTGTGGGCTGTCCATAAATAACGGCCAAGAAATACCTTGTAGAATTTTATCTCGTTGATCTTTAAGGCCAATCCCAATTCTTAGTTCAGTTAGCACTAAACATCCCATCATGGGAGATTCGTAAAAATTTCCAATCGCAAAAGTAAGTTCTTCTAATTTTAGATTGAAGGTCTGTTGGAGATTTTTCAAAGCTTCAATAAAAGAAAAATGCCGAAAGAGCTTCCCAGCTTCGGTTAAAGTGATAACAGGGGGAGCAATAAGCACTTCGGGATATTGTTCGCCAAACAATAATGCACGATCTAGATAAGATTTCATTTCATAAGAGTGCTTTAAGATCAGCTCTATCTTAGTTGCAAGATAATTGGCTTTAAGTTCTTTGTATAGAACATGCCCTAACTCATCTTTGAAATTTGTCATACGCTCTTGGTTGACGCTGACATGTGAAAAAGAAAGGTTTTTAGGTGCACCAAGCATGACTGCGATTACGCGAATATCTGCAACGAGATTGTCGACTTCTTCTGCTTCTTCAAATGAAGGGCAAAATGTACAGATCCCTGTTTTTGAACGATGAGCCCAAATTTTGACTTGTTTATTAAGTTGTACTGGGCTTAAAGCAAAGTACTCGGTATTTAGGATATCGCTATTGACACTGACAGTGTAGCCATCTGGTAATAGCGCTTTAAATTGTTTTTCAATAGCGCTCAGAACGCTATCAGGCATTCGCCCATGAGGCAAACCATATGAACTTGAGGCTAAGAATGGCAATGTGACAAGTAACCATTGCTGATCTTTTTCTACAACGTGGGATGCAACCGATTCGAAGAAAAAATTCAGATCCATGAGAATGTTGTAATCGAGCCCCTCTTGTTCGAAATGTTTGAGAATATCGCTGACGAAGTCGCCTTTCTCACTTTCAAAGGCTTCTTCCATCGTGGCGATTAAAGTCGCGTTATAAAGGGCGTTTAGTTGCTGATCCGACTCTTTTAAGGCTTGCTGTAATAATTCAATAATTTGGGCTCTTAAAGGAGTTAAAGTTTCTTGTTTCACAATACTTCCAGTTTCAAATTAAGAAAGGGCATCTAAGATGCCCTTTCTCTATGGCCTAACGATTAGTCCTTTTTGGTATGGACTTGAATCAGGGGCGTGTCATCGAGCGGAGGTAAGACCTTGCGGGGACGACCCGGATAGATGACAGGTGAGTAGTCAACGGGCTTGATCAGTTCAGGACGTGTATGAACAACTTCTAACCCATTTGCTACAAGTGCCTCGTCAAGACCAGACGTCAAGCGTTGCATCGCCGTAAGTTCAAGTTCAGCTTTAGTTTCCGTTTCAGCTTCAGCAGGAGCGGCCATAGCCACGTTTTCGCTTGCTGCAACAACCTCTTCAACAGCCACTTCAACTTCTTCAGTGATCACTTGCGTTTCTGTTTGAGCACTATGTTGAACTTCTTCTTCAACTTTAACCGTAGCAGGAGTTTCTACTGCCAATTCCTCAGCGCGAGGGCGTTGTTGCTTTGATTCACGCTTCATATTAGCAATATTACTTTCAACGTTAACGTGTTGCGTTTGAACCGGCGTTGCAACGAAGTTCTCTTCTAAAGGACTGGTTCGCACTTGTGTATCTTGCATATATTCTTCAGGCAAAACAACAGGAGCACGATTCATTTCTTCAGCTTCAACTTCCGGTGGAATGCTCCGAGAGTTACGAGAGGAGTCATCATTATTACGGCGACGACGACGCGGACGTCGTTCCTCGCGAACCTCTTCAGCAACAGGTTGAACGACAGCTTCGACCGGGACCTCATTACGTTCATTTAAGTTGTCAACGGCAAAGTTAAAATCGTTGTCATCCTTTGCATCATTGTTGACCTCTGCTAGAACATTATCCTGCTCCGTCGGACGTGGTAAAGCTACCTTCGTTTCGGGAGCTGGCAACAATTCCACAGAGTCTGCTTTATTGCGACGACGTGTACGACGACGAGTTTGAGTTTCTCGTGCCGGTTTTTCTTGCGCTTGAGAAGCAGGAGTAACTTCAGGTGCTTGTTTAGAAGCATTAG
Source organism: uncultured Sutterella sp. (assembly GCA_937906995.1). Lineage (GTDB taxonomy): Bacteria > Pseudomonadota > Gammaproteobacteria > Burkholderiales > Burkholderiaceae_F > Aphodousia. Next base: position 46,887 of record CALESB010000058.1, on the reverse strand, counting down.
TCGTTTCTACTTCCTTTTCTTCCTCTTTTTCCGAAGAACGCTCACGGCGAACGCGACGAGAAGGATCTTTTTCGCGACGGTCGCGCGGGTTACGGCGTTGACGTCGTTCTGGACGTGCCTTCTTTTCTTCAGTCTTCTTTTCCTCGGCTTCTTCTGCTTTTTTCGAGCCAAACAAGAAGTTAATTAAGCGAGTCAAGAGACCAGGCTCATTAGCTTGTTGTGCACGCTTTTGGGCCTCTTCACGAGCAGTCTTTCGTTCAGCCTTTTTGTTGATTAAACGGTCTGCTTCATTGTGTTCCGGAGCCGGAGCTTCGGGCATGAAATTACGAATAACTGGCTCCTGGCGTTTGCTGACAGGTTTGTCATCCGTTTTTTTAACGCGATACGGATCTTCGTTTTCTTCGGGCTTGATTTCTTCAGCTCGTTTGTAGCTAGCAACAGCATCATCTAAACGTTCATCGTCGTAGCGCAAACGTTCAATGTGATAGTGAGGTGTTTCCAAGAACTTGTTAGGAATCAAAACGATCGGAAGACGATGACGTGATTCAATTTTTGCGATATCGGTACGCTTTTCATTGAGCAAGAAGCTTGCAACATCCACAGGAACTTGGGCGTGGACAGCTCCCGTTCCTTCCTTCATTGCCTCTTCTTCTAAAATACGAAGAATTTGTAATGCACAACTTTCAGTGTCACGGATTACACCAACACCGTTACAGCGCGGGCATGTAACGTGGTTGCCTTCTGCTAATGCAGGACGAAGACGTTGACGGGACAATTCCATCAAACCAAAACGGCTAATTTTGGCCATTTGGACACGAGCACGGTCATAACGCAATGCATCCTTGAGGCGTTGTTCTACTGCGCGTTGGTTCTTAGGATCGTTCATGTCAATAAAGTCAATGACGATCAAGCCACCTAAGTCACGCAAACGCATTTGACGAGCAACTTCATCGGCAGCTTCACAGTTCGTGCGGAAGGCTGTCTCTTCAATGTCTGAACCACGCGTAGCTCTGGCAGAGTTCACGTCCACAGCAACTAATGCTTCAGTATGGTCGATAACAATAGCGCCACCGGAAGGCAACGGAACTGTGCGGGAGTAGGCCGATTCAATTTGATGTTCAATTTGAAAGCGTGAGAAAAGCGGAGTTTCTTCGCGATAACGCTTAACACGACCCACCATATCAGGCATAACATGTGCCATAAATTGGCGGGCTTGGTCGTAGATTTCATCAGTATCAACTAAAATTTCGCCAATTTCCGGTTGGAAATAATCGCGAATTGCACGGATGACCAAGTTGCTTTCTTCAACAATCAGGAACGGTGCTGGGTTGGCACGCTTTAAAGCTTCCCCCTTGGGGCCAACAGGTTCTTTGATGTATTTTGTTAAGGTTTTATTACCTTGTTGATAGTTAAGTTCAAACTGAGGGCTAGCTGCGTCAGAAATGGCCTCCCAAAGTTTTAAAAGGTAATTTAAGTCCCATTGAAGCTCTTCGAGTGTGCGACCGATGCCTGCAGTACGAGCAATAATGCTCATGCCTTGTGGCATACGTAAGCGATCCATCGTTTCACGCAGTTCTTGACGTTCCTCTCCTTCGATACGACGAGACACGCCACCACCACGGGGATTATTTGGCATTAAAACCAAATAGCGACCAGCCAAAGAAATGAATGTTGTTAAAGCAGCGCCTTTATTACCACGCTCTTCTTTTTCGACTTGAACAATAAGTTCTTGTCCTTCCACCAAAGCATCTCGAATGCTAGCGGTTCGGAAGTCAACACCTTCTTTGAAATATTGACGAGAGACTTCTTTGAAAGGCAAAAAGCCATGACGTTCTTCACCGTAATTAACGAAGCAAGCTTCAAGACTAGGCTCAATACGCGTGATAACGCCTTTATAGATATTGGATTTTCGTTGTTCACGACCGGCTGTTTCGATGTCAATATCGATCAGCTTTTGGCCGTCAACAATGCCGACACGCGTTTCTTCTGCGTGCGTGGCATTAAATAACATGCGTTTCATTTAGAAAACACTCCGGGGAAGGCCCACTAACGCGGGGACTTGCCTTGTTGGCGTGCCGTAAGAAACGAAGTCGGGGAGGCTGGTTAAGCAATCAGTGCCATAAATAAACGTGCACAAAATAATCTTTCTCGAGCATAAATTTCGAGAGCTCAATTCTGATGATGTAAGAGCACAAACTCGAAGTTTCGAGAAAACAAATATTAGACGTGTGTCGCTTCAAAGAGCAGTAGGGAGAGCACAACTACGAACAAATTCAAAAGTCTACCCATTGGGTTTAAAGACTTTTGCATCAACCAGCTCCATCCCTCACATCGGGTCTACAATAAATTTTTACTTAACACTGTAAGTCTGACAGCCTACATCAACACTTTTGATGTACCTAATCTCAGTGGGACTTACTGGCCACACATTCATTCGTTTCACGGCAATACAAACGAAATAGTCGGCAACGCTCCCCGAGAGGAATCGATGTCCTTGTCGGGTTGCTAACGCGTGCACAGACACTATTCACTAAAACCGTTATTGCTACTTGGAGAACAAAAATCCCCTCACATCTTAGGCCGTCAATCGATAATTAACGACTCCGTCGAGGGCAAAAGCGTAGCGACTTTTGCTTACAAAAACGCCTCTCACCATCAAAATGATGGTAGAGATACATTATTTTCATTCAAACATGGCTACAATGCTCATGTTATTAATCCTGTCATTAAGGATGTATTTTTCTAAAATAACAATCCTTTTTGACTAGCTCCCCATTATATAGTGTTTATGTCTGATTTAGGGAAAGTTCCACAGTTTATCCCCTCGTCTAAAGCATTGGCTAAAACTGATGCAGTTTTATGGGTCAAGGTTGGTCCAGATGCAGAGGGTCAGCGACTTGATAATTATCTTTTTCGCATAGCTAAGGGTGTGCCGAAAAGCCATATTTATCGCATTGTTCGTGGTGGTGAAGTTCGGGTCAATCGCAAACGAGCTCAAGTTGATACACGACTAGAGTTAGATGATGAATTGAGAATTCCTCCGATTCGAGTCTCAGCCGTTCAGAAAAAGGAAAGCCCGATTCCTGTTAGTGAGTCAGACTTGCCTATTCTTTACGAAGATGAGCATATTTTGGTCGTTGATAAACCGGCAGGTCTAGCTGCACATGGGGGTTCAGGTATTAGCTATGGCTTAATTGAGCGTATCCGAGCCTCGCGGCCCAATCAACCATTTTTAGAGTTGGCTCACCGTTTAGATCGCGAAACTAGCGGTGTTATGATGTTAGCAAAAACTCGTAAGGCTCTTGTGCGTTTGCACGAGATGATGCGTGAAGGCGATGTTCATAAATCCTACAAAACGCTTGTATTGGGCGATTGGGTCAATGATCGTCAACACGTTAAGGCTAAGCTTTATAAATTTGTGACAGCTTCTGGAGAACGACGAGTTTGTGTCGATAATGATAAAGGTTTGCCGAGTCATACCATTTTTCAGTTATTGGCGCGTTTTGGTGATGTTTCCTATTTGTCGGTTGACTTAAAAACGGGGCGTACACACCAGATCCGAGTTCATGCTCAGTCATGCGGACATCCTTTAGTGGGAGATGAAAAGTACGGCGACTTCGAAAAAAACAAAGCCATTGCTAAGGGAGCGTTGGGGATGCCGTTTAAGCGTATGTTCTTGCATGCCTATCGTTTATCATTTAAGCATCCGATTACTGGGCAAAATTTAGAAATTACCTCTCCCTTACCTTCTGATTGTGCGAAATTAATTGCCTATTTGAAATCACGAAAGGAACAATAAAATGTTGGTGCCGAAGTATGATCTTTTTGTTTTTGATTGGGACGGTACGATCATGGACACGACCGAACCTATCGCAGCAGGGATTTGTCATGCCTTTGTTTCTTTAGGGTACAAAGATCCTGGTATGGAAGCTGCTCGAAGCGTTATTGGTTTGGATTGGCGTCGCGCCATTTTAACTTTGGAGCCAAATTTTAAATTCGATCATTACGATGAGTTTGAGTCAGCCTATCGGGATTTTTATTTGGTCAAGGAACGTGAGATTGGAATCTTTCCTGGGATGGAAGAGCTGCTAAGAAAAATGAAAGCAGCTGGGTGCCGTTTAGCAATTGCTACTGGTAAGAGTCGCCGTGGACTTGATCGAGTATTTGCACTAACAGGTATTTCTGACTTATTTGAAACAACGGTCACTGCAGATGAAAGTGCTGGTAAACCGAATCCTTTGATGTTAGAAATAATCTCCGAGCGCACCGGTGTCGCTTTAGATCAAATGGTTATGATTGGTGATACCGAGCATGATTTGTATTTGGCTAAGAATGCTGGATGTGCGGCTGTAGCGGTTTCTTATGGTGCTTTTCCCAAAGAAGAATTGAAAAAATGGAAATTACCAGTCGTCGACAATGTACCACAATTAGTAAGTGCATTAGGGCTTGACGATCTTTATTATTGAAAAGCATAGCTTATAAACATTAGGGCCTTCATTTGGAGGCCCTCATATTTATGTTAGCGTTTTTTTGTCAATTTTTTGACACCACGAAAATCACTCTTGGATGTGTTTTTGTGCTTTTGTCGCTCCTGTACCGTCATCTTTTGAGCAAGAATGGCAAAAATGGCAGGTACTTTAGGCAGTTCGATAGGATTATTTGACCACTCTTGAGCCGTTTTTGTACGGATCATTTCCTGTACCCCAGTGACGTCTAAAGCAACAGTGATTCGTGTGGTTGGTTTTACCGTTTGGGCTAAGTAATTTAAGAACGCGGCATTGCGGTAAGGCGTTTCAATAAAGAGTTGTGTTTCTCCCTTGGCACTTTGTCGCTCTGCTGCTAAAACAGCTTCTGTTCTGGATGGCTCCTTGATAGGCAAATAGCCAAGAAATCGAAAGTGTTGTCCGTCAAGACCGCTGGCCATTAGGGCTAGCAAAATTGACGAAGGTCCAACAAGGGGACGGACGTGAAGTCCGAGCTCTTGGGCGCGGGCAACAATATTGGCACCAGGATCGGCTATTCCCGGACAGCCTGATTCGCTGACAATGGCAATATCAAGATCTTCCTCTATTAGGGGCTTTAACCAACTATCAATTTTATCTGCCTCAGGGCTGTGGCCAATTTCCTCGATGTGAAGCTGTGCAATGGGACAGGGATGTCCAGCAGCCTTTAAATAAGCTCGGGCACTTTTAGCATTTTCTGCTAAAAAGTATTGTGTATTACGTAAAACATTCAGGGTGGATGTAGGAATGGTCTCTTCTACATCGCCATCGGCAATACGGTTAGGCAATAAATAGAGCGTAGCCATAATTCTTAGTCCTTAAGGCCTGGTAGTACAGGGTATCCAGCCTTGGCTAGTAGTGATACAGTTTGAATTAAAGGCAAGCCAATCAAAGCGGTCGGATCGTCTGAGACGACACTTTTCATTAAGGCTACACCTAGTTTTTCTATCTTGGCAGAACCGGCACAGTTGTATGGCTCTTCAATATCGAGATAACTTTCGATGGTTTCGCGAGCCAGTTCTTTCATTGTGACAGTTGTCGGAACCATGGTTTCAAAGGTTTGACCATCAGAATTGATAATGCATAGGGCAGTCATAAAAATGAGCTCTTTACCCGACATTGCACTCAATTGTTCAATAGCACGTTCTCGAGTGTGAGGTTTGCCAAGAATTTGATCGCCGAGTACAGCGACTTGGTCGCTACCTATAACGATGGCGTTAGGATATTGTTGGTGAATTGCTAAAGCTTTTGATTTGGCCAGGCGGGTACAAAGCTCTTTTGGTGTTTCATTCGGAAGTGCAGACTCATCGATGTCGGGAGAGCAGCACGTGAAGTCAATATGTAATCGTTCAAGAAGCTCTTTTCGATAAGGAGAGCTAGATCCAAGAATTAAATTTTGTTGCATAAAAATAATTATTCGCACCTCTGTATAAGAGGTGTCGACATACCTTACAATTGCCGTCAGAGCATTTCTCCGACGTTCTTAAAGTTCATCAAAGGTTTTAAAACCTTTTTGAGTTAAGGAAATATTCATGACGAAGTCTAAACAAAATTTTGCCACAGTCGATATTTTTTCTGTTTCTCGCAATCATCAACGCATTGAAACTCAAGTTCCTGTTAAGTCAATGCCTGAACTTTGTGCTTTTTTGTGTGATGTAAAAGATGAAGATGTATTTGATGTAGTTATTGAAGGCTGTGATGGGTTTAAAGGATTGCCTGGCGCCATACTGCAATTTAGTGGCAATGTATTTGTACCATGCACGCGTTGCATGAAACCAATTGAGGTAGTGGTGGAGCGTGAAGTACCATTTCTTTTTGTGTTGAACGAAGTACAAGCTAATCGTTTACCAATTGACGAAGATGAAGAGTGGGAAATCGTTATTGGTTCTGAGCGAATGAATGTGGCAGAGTGGGTACAAGAAGAGGCGATCTTATCATTGCCAAATTTCCCTAGACACGAGGATTGTGAGCCCCCTGTTGAGATTAAAAATGAAAAAAATGAGCAAAAGGAGGAGAAAAAACCGAATCCTTTTGCAAATTTAAAAGACTTAATGAAAAAAAACTGATACAATAGGCGAACTTTTTTCGAGCTCCTGTTGATGTCATTGGAATAATGGCGTTGACTGGGGTATAATTGCATGTTTTTCAATCGTGGGGTATTGCTATGGCAGTCCAACAAAATAAAAAATCGACCAACAAGCGCGGCAATCACCGTGCTCATGACTTCTTGACGAACCCGGCTACGGCTGTTGAACCGAAGACCGGTGAAGTGCACCTTCGTCACCACATCAGCCCGAACGGCTTCTACCGTGGTAAGAAGGTTATCAACGTCAAGGGCGAATAATTAGCGTCACTTGTCAAATACGGATTGGGTTGAATCGGCTATCGGTTGTATTTCGCCTTCGCCGGCAACGCCAAAACCCCACAGCCAATGTGCAAACGTTGCGGTGGGAGACAAAATAGATGATGCTCGTTTAACCGCCGTTGTTGATCGACTAAAAGAAAAAGGAATCCATTTTGGGTTCCTTTTTTCTTTTCAAATGAAACGTCTTTTCTTAACATCTGCTTGCAAAAGTGATTTCAAGGACTTAAAAGTCACCATTTTTGCATACGCAATAATGCTCATCTTTCTTTTACAATTAAGTGGTCCATATTTTGATAGAAGAAAGGTCGGGAAATGTCACAAATTTATTCTCGTATCGTAGGAACGGGTTCTGCGCTGCCAGAAAAGGCAACAACGAACTCCCAATTAGCTCAAGAACTTTCTTTGCGAAACATTGAAACAAATGATGAATGGATTCGCACTCGTACAGGAATTGAAAAGCGTTATTTGGCTGAAAGAGATTTAACGACCACAAGACTTGCAGAAAGAGCTGCACGTTCAGCTTTCTGGAATAGTTCTGTTGCTCCAGAAGACATTGATCTCATAATTGTGGCAACGACTACACCTGATATGGTATTTCCCTCTACCGCATGTCAATTACAAAAATTACTTGGATGTAAGCAAGGTGCTGCTTTTGACTTGCAGGCTGTATGTGCCGGTTTCGTCTATGCACTGGTGAATGCGGATGCGCTGATTCGAACAGGTGCTTATAAGAAGGCCTTGGTAGTAGGTGTGGATATCATGAGCAGAATCGTGGATTGGGATGATCGTTCTACATGCGTGCTTTTTGGTGATGGAGCAGGGGCTGTGATTTTAGAGGCAAGCGAAGAACCAGGGATTTTGGCCTCTCACTTGTCTGCAGATGGTCGATTAGATGAAAAAATTCTTGGCTGCGAAGCGCGCTTTGAGGGTGGTGAGTCTAGAGGTGAGGCTTTTGTTCGGATGGATGGCCAGGCCGTATTTAAGATGGCTGTATCGGCGATGTCCCAAAGTGCCTCTCATGTGCTTAATGCAGCTAATTTGACAGCTGCTGACGTCAACCACTACATTCCACATCAAGCCAATTATCGCATTATGGAAAAAGTGGCTCAAAAAATCGGTGTGGATTTAGAAAAAATGGTAGTGACAGTTAATCGCCACGGTAATACCTCTGCGGCCTCTGTGCCCTTGGCATTGGATAATGCAGTTCGTCACGATTTAATTCAAAAAGGCGATATTGTTTTAATGCAAGCCGTCGGTGCCGGTATGGCCTGGGGTAGCGTTCTTTTAAAGTGGTAATTTAGGATATAGAGTTATGAAATTAGCTTTCGTTTTCCCTGGGCAAGGCTCTCAATCTGTTGGTATGTTGGATAGCTTTGAGCAAAATGAAACTGTTCAAAAGGTATTGTGTCAAGCCAATGAAGCACTTGGGGAGAATCTCATCAAAATGATTCACGAGGGCCCCGCCGAAGACTTAAATCTAACGGTTAATACGCAACCAGCATTGCTGACAGCATCTGTTGCCATGTTTGAGGCTTGGAAATCATTGGGAGGACCACTTCCCTCCTTAATGGCAGGTCACTCTTTAGGGGAATATTCGGCTCTAACAGCTGCCGGTGTCTTCTCAATTCCAGAGGCTGTTAAATTAGTGCGTTTTCGCGCTAAAGCAATGCAGGATGCTGTACCGGTTGGGGTCGGTGGAATGGCTGCAATTTTAGGCCTAGCTGATGACGTTGTTGCAGAAGTCTGTGCACAAGCATCTGAAAAGGGGATTGTTGAGGCAGTGAATTTTAACTCCCCGGGTCAAGTGGTAATTGCAGGCGTCAAGGACGCTGTCGAAGATGCCTGTGTTATTGCTAAAGAAAAAGGTGCAAAACGTGCATTGGTTTTACCTGTGTCTGCACCGTTTCACTCTTCATTGATGAAGCCTGCAAGCGATGCTTTGAGAGCACGATTGAATGAAACTCTGATGTCCGCCCCGACGGTGGATGTTGTTGCCAATATTGATGTGACCGTTCATGGCGACAAGGATGCCATTGTCGATGCATTGGCTCAACAGGCCGCAGGAGCAGTTCAATGGGTTAAGACTATAGAGTTCTTCAAGGCCCAAGGTGTTACTCATGTTGTTGAATGTGGCCCAGGTCGAGTACTAGCTGGCTTAATTAAGCGCATTGATCCATCCATTGTGGTGATGAATGTTAACTCGGAAGAGTCCCTCAAGTCTGTTTTGGAACAAGTTAAAGCTCTGTAAGGAAAAATAAATGTCAAACGTTTTTACCAATGATGCATTGGCTGGTGAAGTTGTTTTTATTACGGGGGCCTCTCGAGGTATTGGGGCCGATATTTTAGATAAGTGCTTGGAAGCTGGCGCAACTGTCATTGGAACTGCGACTAGTGAATCCGGCGCACAAGCAATTACGGACAAGATTGTCGCAGCTCAAGGCAAAGGTCGTGGTGTTGTATTAAACGTCACAGATGCCACTCAATCTGAAGAACAATTGGCTACGGTTGCTAAAGAGTTTGGAGCTATCACTGTTTTAGTCAATAACGCAGGTATTACTCGTGATGGTTTGGCCATGCGTATGAAAGATGAGCAGTGGCAAGAAGTTATTGATACAAATTTAACCCCGGCATTTCGCTTAAGTCGCATTGTAATGCGAGGTATGATGAAGGCTCGTCATGGTCGCATTATTAATATTGTTAGCGTTGTTGGTAGTATGGGTAATGCTGGCCAAGCCAATTATGCAGCAGCCAAAGCTGGTGTTGCAGGTATGACCCGTGCGTTAGCAAGAGAACTAGCTAGCCGTAATATTACGGTTAATTGTGTTGCTCCAGGTTTCATTGAAACGGACATGACAGCAGCATTGCCAGAAGATCATAGACAAGCATTAATGGCTCAAATTCCTCTTGCTAGACTCGGTCAAACGGATGATATCGCCCGGGCGGTTTTATACCTTGCATCGCCTGCCGCGGCCTATATCACAGGCATTACGCTGCATGTCAATGGTGGTATGTACATGGTATAACGCTATATTGCGTAATTTTGGTACTGCGCAAATGAGCAATGCTCTGATAGAATAAGGGAAATTCTATTATTGAGATGCAGTGCTTCACTTTTTATACTGCATCGCTAAGTTATTTATCAAGGAGACTTAACAAATGAACGACATCGAACAACGTGTCAAGAAGGTTATCGCCGAACAATTGAGTATCAATGAAGCCGATATCAAGAACGAATCTGCTTTCATTGAAGACCTCGGTGCTGACTCTTTGGATACGGTTGAGTTGGTTATGGCTTTGGAAGATGCCTTCAAGGTTGAAATCCCCGATGATCAACAAGAAAAGTTGCGCACGGTTCAACAAGCCATTGACTTCATCCAAGCCAACGCTAAGTAATCGTTACCATCGTTAAGATGGCTCCCCGCTGTAAACACCTAATCCATTCAGGTTGTTTAGGCGGGGATTCTTTTTTGAGTCTAATTCGAACTTTTGGAGAATATTCATGCGTCGTGTTGTCGTGACGGGGATTGGGATGGTATGCCCGATTGGTAATGATGTTAAAACAAGTTGGGAAAATGCCTTAGCTGGTAAGTCAGGTATTACCAATATCACGCGCTTTGATGCCAGTAATTTGAATTGCCAAATTGCAGGTGAAGTGAAAGATTTTGATATTGGTGAATACTTGAACCCGAAAGAAGCTCGTCGCTATGACCGTTTTCTTCACTTCGGTGTCGCGGCTGGCGTGCAGGCTATTCGAGACAGTGGTTTAGATTTAGAAAATGAAGACTTGACCCGCTTTGGTTGTTGTGTTGGTTCTGGCATTGGTGGTTTGCCAATGATTTGTGAAAATCAGCATGCTTGTGATGAACGTGGTCCTCGTCGTGTTTCCCCCTTCATGATTCCGGGCTCTATTATCAACATGACTTCTGGTCAACTTTCGATCATGTTTGGCTTGAAGGGACCAAATTTAGCTCATGTTACGGCCTGCACGACTGGTTTACATTCGATTGGTGAAGCCAGTTGGATTATCCGTCGAGGTGATGCCGATATGATGGTGGCTGGTGGTACAGACAGTGACCTTAACCCGGTGGGTGTTGCCGCTTTCGATAATATGCATGCCTTGAGTCGTCGCAATGATGATCCAGAACATGCCTCTCGTCCTTTTGATAAGGATCGTGATGGTTTTGTTATGGGTGAAGGTGCGGGCTGCGTTGTGTTGGAAGAGTATGAACATGCCAAGGCTCGTGGCGCCAAGATTTATGCTGAATTAGTTGGTTATGGTTTAACGAGCGACGCTTATCACATTACATCCCCGAATACAGATGGTCCGATGCGTTGTATGCAAATGGCTATGAAGCAAGCTGGTGTGACCCCGGATCAAATTGACTACCTGAATGCTCACGGTACTTCCACGAGCGTGGGTGACGTCAACGAAACAAAGGCTATTAAAGCTGCATTTGGTGAAGCCGCCTCTAATGTTGTTGTGAATTCTACGAAATCCATGACCGGTCACTTGTTGGGAGGTGCGGGTGGTATCGAATCCATCTTTACGATTTTGGCTGTTAAAAACCAAGTTTCACCTCCGACAATCAATATTGTTGAGCAAGATCCTGAATGCGACTTAGACTATTGTGCAAATGAGGCTCGTCCAATGCAAATTCGTTACGCCATGAAAAACTCTTTTGGCTTCGGTGGTACGAATGGCACATTGATCTTTAAGCGTTTTGAAGAGTAATTAATCTCGTCGGATTCTAAAAGGCTAAGGGGATATCTCTTGGCCTTTTGTTGTGATTAAAAGAGAGTTGAAATGGATATCCGTAAAGACAATGAAATGTATATGCAAATCGCACTTTTAACAGCGCAACGTAGCTACGCTCAGCGCTTAAAAGTGGGTTGCGTAATCGTAAAGAATCACTCGATTATTTCATTTGGTTGGAATGGCATGCCAACGGGTTATGACAACTGTTGTGAAATGGAAGTTGATGGGAAACTTGTGACTCGTCCAGAAGTGCAGCACGCAGAGCTTAACGCGATTGCAAAGCTCTGTGAAAATGGCTACTCCTCTAAGGGGGCTTCTATTTTCATTTCACATAGTCCTTGTATTCATTGCTCTCTTTTGATTCAAAAATGCGGTATTACTCACGTGTACTATCATGAGGCTTACCGTGATGATGCTGGCATTCAATTTCTAAAGAGGGCTGGTATTCATGTTGAGCAGCTCTAGTCGCTTGACTTTCGAGGATTATTCTTTTGGCGCTCCTTTTGGGAGCGCTTTTGCTTTTGCGATAAAGCATTGCCGATTTTTAAGCCCTCTTCATAACCAGAACGGAAGTCTTGAAATGTGCGTTTATACAAATAAACAAAAAGCGCGGTAACGGCAAAAATAGTGATGACGTAACGCATAAAAATACAAAGAGATTAGTTCTGTCCAACAATAACATAAATCTTTGCTTTTTCATGTAAATTTTTATTTATTAAGCATTTGAAGTCCCGAATACTTTGATGTTTGATGTTAAAATAAGTTGTTTCGGAATAAAGGGAAAGGCAGTTATCTGCAGCCGGTTTTCCCATTGGTCCGACTTTTTGGTTTTTGATCGGAACTGACGACATTTTTATGCAAAATATTCGCAATTTTTCCATTATTGCCCACATTGACCATGGTAAATCTACTTTGGCGGACCGCATTATTCATCGATGCGGGGGCTTAAGTGATCGAGAAATGGAGTCTCAAGTATTAGACTCTATGGACCTTGAAAAAGAACGTGGTATTACGATTAAGGCTCAAACGGCCGCATTGAAATATAAGGCCCAGGACGGTCAAGTTTATGAGTTAAATTTGATTGATACTCCGGGGCACGTTGACTTTTCTTATGAAGTCTCTCGCTCATTGAGTGCCTGTGAAGGGGCTCTTTTAGTGGTAGATGCAACGCAAGGTGTTGAAGCTCAAACGGTTGCAAATTGCTACACAGCCATTGATTTGGGTGTTGAGGTGTTGCCAGTCCTTAATAAGATGGACCTCAATAGTGCCAATCCCGATGCGGCTAAAGAAGAGATTGAAGATGTTATCGGTATTGATGCGACTGACGCTATTGCTTGTTCTGCTAAGACTGGTATGGGCGTTGATGACATTCTTGAGAGCATTGTTAAGAATGTACCTCCTCCTGAAGGTGACGATGAAGCTCCACTTCAAGCACTTGTGATTGATAGTTGGTTTGATAACTACGTCGGTGTAGTTATGCTTGTTCGCGTTGTAAATGGTCGAATCAAACCCAAAGATAAGATTTACTTGATGAGCACTGGTGCTAATCATCTGGTTGAGCAAGTCGGTAAGTTTACGCCGAAGTCAACAACGTTCCCAGAGCTTACAGCCGGTGAAGTAGGCTTTGTCATTGCGGGTATTAAAGAGTTGAAAGATGCTCGAGTTGGCGACACCATTACTTTAAGCAATAGGATGGCCGATAAACCATTGCCAGGTTTTAAGGAAGTTAAACCTCAAGTATTTGCCGGGCTTTATCCAGTTGAGTCTAACCAATATGAAGCTTTGCGTGATGCATTGACGAAATTGCAACTCAATGATGCTGCGTTGCAATTTGAACCAGAAGTTTCTCAGGCATTAGGTTTTGGTTTCCGCGCCGGCTTTTTAGGCTTGCTGCACATGGATATTGTTCAAGAGCGTCTTGAGCGAGAATACGACATGGACTTGATTACAACAGCTCCGTCTGTGGTCTATGAGGTTCTTAAAACAGATGGAGAGTTACTACAAGTTGAAAATCCATCCAAGTTGCCTTCTCCTGACAAAATTGCAGAAATTAGAGAGCCCATTGATAAGGTAACCATTTTTGTGCCTGACGAATATGTTGGTACGGTCATGAAACTGTGTAATGAAAAACGCGGTATTCAGACAAACCTGGCATACCATGGTCGACAAGTGCACTTAACATACGAGTTGCCATTGGCTGAAATCGTGTTGGACTTCTTTGATCGCTTAAAGTCTTTAACGCGTGGCTATGCTTCCATGGACTACGAGTTCATGGAATACCGTGCAGCAGATGTGGTGAAAGTAGATATGTTAATCAACGGTGATCGAGTTGATGCGTTATCTTCTATTATTCACCGTTCAAATTCAGTCTCACGTGGTCGAGAAATCGTGACGCGTTTGCGTAGCTTAATTCCTCGTCAGATGTATGACGTTGCTATTCAAGCCGCTATTGGGGCCAATATTATTGCTCGTGAAAACGTTAAAGCCCTGCGTAAAAACGTTTTGGCAAAGTGCTACGGTGGTGACATCACGCGTAAACGCAAGTTACTTGAAAAGCAAAAGGCAGGTAAGAAACGTATGAAACAAGTTGGCTCGGTGGAAATTCCTCAAGAGGCCTTCTTGGCTATTTTGCAAGTACAAGATAAGTAAGAGGCTCTATTGTGAATTTCTCATTGTTTTTATTGGTATTAACAATTGTCACAGGTATTTTGTGGGCTTTGGACAAGTTTAAGTGGGCCCCTGCTCGTGTAAAGCGTGCAAAGGATGCTTGTCGAAAGTTTGAGGAAGACAATCGAACGGCAATTGATCGCGGTGATATCGCAATAATTGGTGAAAGCCAATCCATGTATAACCAAATGACTGCCCAGCCAAAGTGGATGGAATGGTCCGGAGCTTTGTTTCCAGTCATTTTGGCGGTTTTTATAGTGCGTTCATTTATCATCGAGCCATTTCGTATCCCGTCGGGATCGATGTTGCCCACTTTGCACGTTGGTGACTTTATTGCAGTCAATAAGTACGAGTACGGAGTGAAATTCCCAGTATTTAATTGGCAAATTACTCAAGGCTCAGAGCCTAAGCGTGGGGACATTGTTGTATTTAAATATCCATTAGATCGTAATGTTGACTTCATCAAGCGTGTTGTTGGATTGCCGGGTGATGAAGTGCGCTATGTCGGAAAGAACTTGTATGTAAATGGCCAACTCCAAGCTAAGGTTGATGATGGAACATTCTTTGATAAGGATACCTACACTGATTTTAAGAAGTATGAGGAAAACTTATCGGGTGTTAAACATTCCATTATTGAAAATACAAAATTACCATCCATGGCTCGTCCTGTTCAAGGTCATAATGGTTTGAAATTCTGTGCTTATGAGCGTGGAGATTTGGTTTGTAAAGTTCCTGAGGGTTATTACTTCATGATGGGTGATAACCGTGATAATTCTGCTGATAGTCGTTTTTGGGGCTTTGTGCCACGAGAGGATCTCGTTGGGCGTGCCTTTTTCGTTTGGTTGAACTTCAGTGATTTAAGTCGTATTGGTTCAATCCATTAAGGGGTGAGGAGTATGTTACCGTTAGAGAGTTTAGAGGCGAAGATTGATTATGTCTTCGATAATAAAAAGTTACTCAAGCGAGCATTAACTCATCGTTCTTTTGGTGCAGAGAATAACGAACGCTTAGAATTTTTGGGTGACTCCGTTTTGAATTGTGTTATTGGTCAAGCTTTGTTTTTGCGGGACTCTCATTTTAATGAAGGTTCGTTATCGAGAGTTAGAGCCAACTTAGTTTGTCAAGATGCTTTAGCCGAAATTGCCAATAAATTGGTTTTGTCTGATTATCTACGTTTGGGTGAAGGCGAGATGAAGACTGGTGGAGCACATCGCCCATCGATTCAGTCGGATGCCATGGAAGCTATTTTCGGTGCCATTATGACGGAGAGCGGTTTTGATACTGCTAAACGAGTTATTTTGCGACTTTATGAGCCGGTATTATCTCAATTAACCCCTGAACGAATGGGCAAGGACAGTAAAACTCTTTTGCAAGAATTTTTGCAGGCTCATCATTTAGGGCTTCCGGAGTACCACGTTATTGACGTGCGTGGGGCTGCGCATGATCAAACATTTGAAACAGAATGCCAGATTAAAAAACTCGATATTGCTGTACGTGGTATCGGGAAAAGTCGTAGAACGGCCGAGCAAGCGGCTGCTAAAGTGGCTTTAAATTTGGCTGAAGAACATTTTGCTGCCAAGAAAAAGGGGGCACACCATGGTTAAATCGAATTTTAGATGCGGTTATATCGCAGTTGTAGGTCGCCCCAATGTGGGTAAAAGCACCCTGATTAATACAATGATTGGGGAGAAAGTTAGTATTACGAGTAAAAAACCTCAAACGACAAGAAATCGTGTCTTGGGGGTCGTTACGAGCGAAACAGCTCAGTTTGTTTTTGTTGATACACCGGGGTTTCAAACGAAGTACAGCAATGGTTTAATTCGAGGAATGAATCGTTCTGTTCGCTCAACTTTAGGTGATACGGATGTTGTTGTATTGCTGATCGAAAGTTCGGGATGGCGAGCTGAGGACGAAAAGGTTTTGCAATTGATTGACAAGAATGCAAAAAATGTCATTCTTGTCATTAATAAGGTTGACCTTTTAAAGCAAAAAGATGAGTTATTGCCTTTAATGGCTCAGTCGATGCAAAAGTTTCCGTTTGCCAGTATTGTGCCAGTATCAGCAGAAAAGGGACGTCAAGTTCCTGAATTAATGGCAGAGATCGAAAAGCTATTACCAGAAAGTGAGCCGTATTTTGATCCAGATATTTACACTGACAAATCGCCTCGTTTTTTGGCAAGTGAAATCATCCGCGAAAAAGCATTTCGTTTGTTAGGAGATGAGTTACCGTATGGTATTGCTGTAACGATCGATAAATGGGATGAAGAGGATAAAAAGGCTGAAATAATTGCCACCTTGATCGTTGAACGAGATGCTCATAAAGGTATTGTCATTGGGGCAGGAGGGGAGAAGTTACGTGAAATCTCTCGCTTGGCCCGTGCTGATATTGCAGAGATGCTCGGGAAAAACGTCTACTTAGAAGTATGGGTGCGAGTTCGTAAGGGTTGGAATGACGATGCTCGAGCCCTCAAGACGCTAGGCTACGAATAATTTCACGAATGAGTCGCATTGCCGAACTTGCTAACAATCGCCGTGTCACTGATGACGCGGCGTTTGTGCTTCAAACTTGGGATTGGAAAGAGACAAGCTTACTTGTTGAGTTTTTTACTCTAACGCATGGCAAAGTTATTGCTGTAGCTCGAGGAGCAAAAAGACCGTCAAGCCATTTTAGAGGTATTCTGACACCATTTTCACCTTTAAAGATATCCTTCACAGGTCAAAATGATGTGAAGAATTTATCGAAAGCGCAATGGATGGGAGGCTTTTTCCCAATTGAAGGCGAAGCGCTTTTTTCAGCCTTTTATGTCAATGAGCTTTTGGTACGATTATTAGTAAGAGAAGATCCTCTGGAGGGGCTTTTTGGTTCTTATGTTGAGGTATTAAAAAGATTGGCTCAGAGCGAGGAGACACACGAAGTTGCACTTCGAACGTTTGAGTTAGATTTGATGACGGCATTAGGCTACGGATTACCAGAAAGCAGAGAATCATGGTACTGGGATGGTGAGGAGCTCAAGCCATTACGAGATCGTTTCATAGATGTTAAGCAACACATCCTTATTTCAACAGAAATGATCGAAAAACTTAGGCAACGGGACTTTTCTGAAGCTGATACTCTTGCATTTGCTAAAAAGCTCTTGCGCCCAATGATTACACATTATGTTGGCGAAAAACCCCTTAATACTCGTCGCATATTACAAGAATATAAACGTCTTTAAAGGATAAATCATGAAGACGAAACTATCTGTTAATCTCAATAAAATTGCGTTGATTCGCAATGCTCGTGATGATGGAAATCCCTCTCCATGTGAGTTTGGTCGCATTGCATTGGAAAATGGTGCGGCTGGTTTGACGATCCATCCGAGACCTGATCAACGGCATATTCGCTCATCAGATGTTGCTCCTTTGGCAGAAGTGGTTAGGTCTTTTCCTAGCGCTGAATATAACATTGAGGGCAATCCATTTCACAATTTGATGGATCATGTGTTAGCTGTTCGTCCAGATCAAGCAACATTTGTACCTGATCAAGAAGGTCAAAAAACATCAGACCATGGCTTTAATCTTGATGTTGATGGCCTGCGGGTAAAGCCTCACATTGATAAGGCAAAGGCGGCAGGAGTAAGAGTTAGTCTCTTTTTGGATCCTGTTCCAGAAGAAATGCCTAAGGCAAAAGAACTGGGTGCTGACCGAGTAGAGTTGTATACAGAAGGTTATGCCAAGGCATTTGGAACCGAAAAGCAAGAGCAAGTTTTAGCTCAATACGCAGCAGCAGCAAAAGCCGCTCATGATGTTGGACTAGGAGTTAATGCCGGTCACGACTTGAACCTAGAGAACTTAGAAGCGTTACTGTTAGCTTGTAAGTACATTGACGAAGTGTCAATCGGTCATGCATTGACGGCAGAGGCTTTACGTTTTGGGATGGCGGAGACGATTCGCCGCTATGAAGTTATTTTGGAACGTGTAGCTCAAAAATTGAAGGAAACAGAATGATTTCTGGTATTGGATGTGATGTCGTTGAATTAAAGCGCGTTGCGGATGTTTATGAAAAGCACGGAGAGCGCTTTGTTCATAGAATATTAACGGATGAAGAGCTACCGTTATTTGAAAAACGAAAGTCACTTGGTAGTGAGCGGATGAATGCCTTCTTAGCCTCACGTTGGGCAGTCAAGGAGGCCATTTCAAAGGCTTTAGGGACGGGAATCACAGCAGAGGTTAGTTTCCATGCAATGGAAATTTTACATACAGCATCTGGTGCCCCTATGGTTCTTTTTAAAGGAAACTTAAAAGATCGTCTTCAAGAGGAGGGGATCTTTGTTCATGTCTCGATCACTGATGAAAAAAGTGTTGTAGCTGCGTTTGCTGTTGCAGAAAAACGTTTTTAGAAAGGATGAAAAATGGGTCCCTTAGTCATTGATATCGAAGGTAAATCATTAACAGCTGATGACCGTCGTCGCATAGCGCACCCTCTTTGTGGAATGGTGATTTTATTTACCCGTAATTATGAAAATCGTGAACAGCTAAAGGCATTATGCGATGATATTCATACAGTTAAAGAAGGTGTTTTGATTGCTGTTGACCACGAAGGTGGACGTGTACAGCGTTTTCGTGACGGCTTTACTGAAATACCGGCGATGGCAACTTTCGGTCAACGCTGGATAGATGCTCCTGAAACCACTTTAATGTCAGCTATGGCGACAGGTTATGTGATGGGGGCAGAACTCAGGGCTTGTGGAGTTGATTTTACATTTGCACCCTGTTTGGATATTAACTTTAACCGAAGTGAAATCATTGGCCATAGAGCGTTTAGCCACAATCCACAATTAGTTACTCAATTGTCTCTCGGTATTGTTCAAGGTTTAAGACAAGCAGGAATGAGCAATTGTGGCAAGCATTTTCCAGGACACGGTTGGGTAAAAGCTGATAGCCATTTAGAGTTGCCCGTTGATGAACGTCCGTATGAACGTTTGCTCTTTGCAGATCTTAAGCCCTACCGTTGGATGTCGACTGCTTTAGATTCAGTTATGGCTGCCCATGTTCTGTATTCTGCTATTGATGATAAGCCTGCCGGATTTTCAACTCATTGGCTAAAGAAAGTTTTGCGAGAAGAACTTAAGTTCACAGGGGTCGTCTTTTCAGATGATTTATCAATGAAGGGTGCAGTCGGTGTTGGTAGTGTGGTTGAACGTGCACAATTAGCATTAAATGCTGGCTGCGATATGCTCATTATCTGTAATGATTTTCCTGCTATTGATGAATTGTTGGAAAAATTAAATTTTGTTGATACTGTTGAAAGATCTGATCGAGTAAAGCGTTTGTCTCCCATGGGCTTAGCTCTTTCGTGGGATGAACTGCAAAATAGTTTGCTTTATCAGTCGGCGAAAAAATTAATATAAAACAATGGGATAGGTGATTTATTTTTTGTGTTGAGAAAAAAAGTAGAAAAAAATAAGAAAATAACTTGCTTTTTTTTCTGAGATCCTTAAAATAACACCTATTCCTAACGCGGGAATAGCTCAGTTGGTAGAGCGCAACCTTGCCAAGGTTGAGGTCGCGAGTTCGAGACTCGTTTCCCGCTCCAAATTCTTAAAGGGTGCTTTAGTTTCTAAAGCACCTTTTGTTTTATATTAAGTAAAAAATAAGGTTGAACTATAACGTTCAACCTTATTTTTTAACTAATTTTTTTTAGCAAAGCCGTCTGTCCTTCAGCTCCGACTAACAAGCAAGCAGTTAGAAAAATCAATTGAGGGCCCTTGTAACTATCTTGATCAATGAAGTATTCATCAATGGTGTGATATTTTTTAGAAATACCGCCAGCTCCTAAGCATACGGCCGGAATATTTTTACTGATAGGTGCATTGGCATTAGTAGCGGAGGGGCCAAATTGAGTAAGTTCAAATCCTAAAGTTTTCAAAGCTGAGAGACTACTTTGTACAACAGGGCAATGACCAGGCCGCATGCCAGCCGGTCGGTCTCCAATCTGAGTTTTGGTTAAGCGAACCATGTTTTCAGGGTCTGTGATTCCCCACCGACGATTTTCTTGGTCGACACCAGCTTCAAGAGCTTCAAATATTTGAGCTTCAAGTTTTAATAATTCATCATTTGAAACACTTCTAATATCAATATCTACTTCACAGTGGGGTGAAATTGTGTTGACTGAGGTGCCACCTTTAATTGTTCCGATATTGAAAGTTGTGAATGGCTCTTTTGGTGGTGTAAGTTGATCAATTAGGTGACCGGCATGACACATTGCATGAATGGCACTTGGTACTTGACCAAAATCAACAAAACTATGTCCACCTTTTCCGTCAATAGAGACTCTCCAACGGTGACATCCGACCCCGCCGTTAATGACAACACCTTCCGAGAAAGAGTCTATGCCAAGGCAACCATCAATTTGACGTTCACTATTAACAAGGTATTTTGCGCCACGGATATCACCATTGCCTTCTTCACCAACTGTACCTACGAATAAGATGTCACCTTCTGTTTGAATGTTGGCTTCATTAAAGCATCGTACAAGTTGCAACAATGCACGACAACCGCTTGTGTTATCTCCAATGCCAGGGGCATAGTACGTATTACCCTCTTGCCGAACAGTAACGTCGATTCCATGAGGAAAGACTGTATCCATATGTGCCTCAATTACGAGGACAGGACCGTTTCCAGTGCCTTTTCGAACTCCAATGACATTGCCTATGCCATCAATGCTGACATCACTGAGTCCATATTTCTTCATACGGTTTGCGATTTCTTTAGCCCGATTTTCCTCATGAAATGTCGGTGATGCTATTTCACAAAGTTCAACCTGTTCTGCCATTGCTTGATGAGCCTGTTGTTTTGCGATCTCCAAGCCTTTTTGAATTTTAGGCAAGACACTGAGTGCCTTCATCGCATTAAATAAAGTTTCATCAATGGCGGGCACTTCTGGGTGAAGGCTGTCAGACATAGGACTCTCCTTTAGTAAGTATTCTTTTTAGTCTAAGCAGATTCCTCATTTGCAGAAATTCTGAAAAACACTATACAACTTTAGGGAGAAGGCCTGGAATCACTATTTTGATTTTCTGGTCAGTTAACTGACTGCTCTTTTGTTAGGAAAGAAGTCTTTATGATTGGCTAATCTTTTGAAGGATGGTGATATGCACAATGGTAAACGATTTTTGTATTTAAGCCTTTTTTGGGCCATTAACTTTTGTCTTGGTTCTTTTTATGCATGGAGCATTTACTCAACTTGGTTAAGTGATGTTTTATCGGTTACCACTCAAACCTTCGTTTCTCCTTCTTCTCTAGCTTATATTTTTAGTATTGGGGCCGCATTAAATCCTATAGCAATGATTTTGGGTGGATTTGTATCGGATAGATACAGTCCAAAAATTGTTTTATATTTTGGAGGATTTCTTGCATCTTTAGGTTACTTTTTAATGAGTATTGGCGAGGATGCTTCATTAATTCTTTTAGGATATGGCATTTGTTTAGGGATGGGGTCTGGAGCTTGTGTTATTGCTACCGTAAGCACAGCAGTGAAACTTTTCCCAGATAAACGAGGATTTGCAAGCGGGTCAGTCTCAGCATTTTATGGAGTTGGGTCTATTTGTTTGCCCCCACTTGCCAATTATCTTGCCAGTACGATAGGGATTTCTAGAGCGTTACAGCTTTTCGCATGTATTTGCTTCATTGTTATTGTTTTGAGTGCCAGTGTTATTCAGATCAAGTCAAAGGCTCAGACTCAACACAGCATTCAACAAAGCGATTTCACATGGCTCGAGATGATTAAGACCAAGCGCTTTTGGGCAATGTTTATTTTATTTGTCTCTGTGACGCTATCGCCTTTGATGCTTTTTTCACAGACAGTCACCATTGCACAGATTCAAGTCGAGTTACCCATAACGCTTGCTGTTTTATCTGTTTCTATTTTGGCCTGTGCTAATACGTTAGCAAGATTTGTTGCGGGGGTTTTGTCGGATTCAATTGGCAGAGCCAATACATTACTCATTGCAGTTACTTTAGCCATTGTTGGTTTAGTGTTGTTGAGCTTGGCATCAGTAGAGTCTCAAGGCCTATTTTTCTTAGGTTTGATTTGCATTGGTGCTTGTTTCGGTTCTAGTGTAGGGGTTTTTCCAAGTTATGCGGCAGAGCAGTTTGGAGTGTCACATGCAAGTATGAATTATGGTGTACTTGCTTTGGCTTTTTCAGTTGCAGGTTTACTAGGACCAAATATTATTCATTTGACGGTTAACAATGGACAGTATGAGGTTGCCTATTACATAGCTATTGCAATCAGTTTGCTTGGTGTTATTGCAGCTATTTGCTGCAAACGAATTGAGAGAAGAGTATAAGAAGCTAATCGTTTTCCATAGATTAACGATTTCCCGATTAATGGCCTCTTCATCAAGCAAAGTTAATTGTTTTTGTGCTCATCGTTATCAAGGATTAACGTTAAAAGAACGTGAGTGGTAATGTGAGTTCTGAGCTCAAGAGCAAGAGCACGATCAATATGAGTGTGCGGCAAGGAATCTAGCCAAATGGCCGTTCCTTGCCAAAGATGATAAAAGCAGTGTGGGCCGGAATGCTCTTGAATGGGTAAAGAGCTCCTTACTAGCGATTCAGTTAGATCTCATGAAGCCTCTGAATTAATTCAGATGTAAGTTCACAGACCATTGACCTTCTTTGCAAAGCTAATAAAGACCTTTAAAGCAACAGGAAGGTTTTGTTCATCTTGGATGTCAAAGTCTGGACGGTGGTGTCCTTTGTGTTCACAGCCATACATGAAAAAGCCAGCTTGTCCTCCGTGCTGTGCAACCTTACGAATGTGCCAAGAGCAATCTTCAGAACCAGCAGCTGCATGGGTTCGTGGCAGGACTTTTATACCTTCAACATCTCGCATAGCTTCTTCTAATTTATCAAAAAGCTTTGGGCAGGGAACTAGAGTAGAAGCCTCTCCAACTCGTTCAATCTCTGCTTTAACTTGGTATGCCTTTTCAACACCTTCAATAATGTTGTAGACATTTTGGGCTAGGAAGTCGTTAACTTCTTGAGTTTCTCCTCTGACTTCCATTTGCATTGTTGCGTTAGCAGCAACAATATTGCGCCCTTCTCCAGCCATTAGCTTGCCAACAGAGATTCGAGAGGCGCCATCACCATGACGCGGAATGCCTTGAATCATCATGGTTGCGCAGGCAGCAGCAACTAAAGCACTGTGACCTTTATGAGGAGCATTACCTGCATGAGCCTCAAGGCCTGTAAAATGAATGTCAAATTTGGAAGAGGCTAGGAATCCTCCATCCATAACACAGACTTCTCCACTTTTACAAGAACCACCTACATGCCCTCCAACAAACCAATCAACGTCATCTAGAATGCCGGACTCAGACATAGGACGGGCGCCTCTGACACCTTCTTCTGCAGGTTGAAAGAGTAATTTAAATTTTCCGCAAAGTTCTGATTGATGGTCAACAAGCCAGTGAGCAACAGCGAGCCCTGTAGCAGTGTGAGCATCATGACCACAAGCATGCATGAATCCAGGGCGCTCGCTGGCAAAGCCAAGTTTGGTTGGGAGATGAGAACATTCTTTAGATTCTCTGACAGGTAGAGCATCCATATCAAAGCGAAAAGCCGTAACAGGACCAGCTCGACCGGTATGAATGATAGCAACGGCACCGGTATAACCCTCTGTTTCATCAATAAAGGATTGAGGAACTCCTTGCTTGAGAGCTCTATTGATCGCATCATCGACTAAGTCTTGATTACGTCCCATCACGTAATCCTTATTAATAACTTTAGTTCCAACAAGATAGGGAATATTCCATTGTTTTAGTTGCCGACAAACGCGCCACATTGTTTCAAATTCAGTCCAACCTTCTTCTGGTCGACGATGGATGGCGCGGCGATTTTCAATTGCTTCTTGGATGTATTGATCTAACATTTGAATTCCTTTCAAATCAATATGAAAGTTATTATCTGATTAGACGATAGAACTGGAAATTAGGGTTGTCGATTAAACAGTTAACTGACAAAAGGCACCCATTTGGGTGCCTTTTGTATACGCGGGAATAGAAGGATTAAGCGACAGGTTTATTTACTTTCTTTGCGAAATTAATAAATACTTTTAATGCAACTGGCATGTTGGTTTCATCTTGTATGTCAAAGTCAGGGCGATGATGGCCTTGATGCTCACAGCCGTACATAAAGAATCCAGCTTGTCCACCATGTTCAACGATTTTACGAATTTGCCAAGAGCAGTCCTCAGATCCAGAAGAACCGGGGCCACGGGGAATAACAGTGATTCCATCAACTTCATGCATAGTTTGTTCTAATTTGTCGTAAAGGACTGGACATAGTTCAAGAGTGGTGGCTTCGCCAACGCGCTCAATACGGGCTTTGACTTGATAAGCTTTTTCAACACCTTCAATAATATGCTGAACATTTTGGGCAAGAAATTCATTGACTTCGTGTGTAACGCCACGAACTTCCATTTGCATCATAGCATCAGCAGCGACAATATTACGACCAGAGCCAGCTATGAGCTTACCGACTGAAATTCGAGAGTCGCCCTCCCCATGACGAGGAATCCCATTAATCATCATAGTGGCACAAGCGGCAGCAGAAAGTGCGCTGTGTCCTGCGTGAGGATGACTTCCAGCGTGGGCTTCAAGGCCTTTAAAATAGATGTCAAACTTTGAGGAGGCCATGAATCCCCCTGTGACGACTTGAACTTCATTGCTATGGCATGCGCCACCGACATGACCGGCAACATACCAATTTACATCGTCCAGTTGCCCAGACTCAGCCATCGGGCGGCCGCCTCTAACACCTTCTTCGGCAGGTTGAAAGAGTAGTTTAAATTTGCCTGACAATTGTTCTTTGTGATCAACTAGCCAGTGAGCTAAAGCCAACCCACAAGCTGTGTGGGCATCATGTCCACAGGCATGCATAAAGCCAGGAATTTCACTTGCAAATCCTAAGCGAGCAGGGGCATGGTTGGGGTCCTGGGACTCACGAACAGGAAGGGCATCCATGTCAAATCTAAAGCATGTGACAGGACCGGCCCGTCCAGTATCAATAATGGCAAAACATCCCGTGTAGCCCTCCGTTTCATCGATAAAAGATTGGGGAACGCCGTGAGCAATAGCTCGGGCAATTGCATCTTTTACGAGAACCTCATTTCTTCCCATTACAAAATCTGGATTAACAGCTTTTGTACCACAAATATAGGGAATACCCCATTTCTTAAGGTGGCTACATACCAACCACATCGTTTCAAATTCTGTCCATCCTTCTTCGGGACGACGATGAATAGCTCGACGGTATTCAACAGCTTCTTTGATATAGGGTGTAAGCATAACTTCTCCTAAGAGTAGAGACAATGGGAATATTATTGCCCATCAATGGTGGCTTGCCTATTGGGGAAGTTGCTCTTAGGAGTAACGCGAAATTAATTGTGAAAAAGTAATTAATTTATTTTAAAGCGCTCTTTCCAAAGCTCTGTTGCAACTTGATAGAAAGCCGTTAAAGAGTGTGCGCCAATTTTGGGGAAACCAAAGAATGACCAGACCCATTCGCACTGAGCTAAGAGGTCGTCTGATAAAGGAGTAGCTCCACCTTGTTTACTTAATTTTTCATGGCGTTCATTCAGAACCAAAGGAATATGCATATAGGTGGGAATGGTATAACTCAGAGCCTTATGTATAGCAATTTGTCTGGCAGTGTTATCAATTAAATCGGCCCCTCTCACAATATGAGTGACGCCTTGGTCATGATCATCCACAATAACGGCTAACTGATATGCGAAAAGCCCATCCGCGCGTTTAATAATAAAATCTCCCACCTCATTTTCAATATTTTGTGTAAAAGTGCCCATCCAGCGGTCGGTAAATGTAATAGGGGATGGATTTGTTAGAAAACGCCATGCTCGAATAGGCAGATTCGTTCCATTGCGACATGTTCCAGGATAATGTGATGATGGTTTGCCTAAATGATGATTGATTTTTTGGACTTCAGATCTCGAGCAAGAACAACCAAAAACATGCCCATTATTTTTCAGCTTTTGGAAAACTTCATCATATCGCGCAGTTCTTTGGCTTTGGAAAATGATATCGCGATCACTATGCATCTCTAATTTTTTTAATGTCTCTAGTATCGAGTCTGTCCAAGCTTGTTTACAACGAGTTTGGTCGACATCTTCAATACGAATGAGCCAAAGACCTTTATGGGCTCGAGCGTCTAAATAGCTCGCTATCGCAGCTGCGAGGCTTCCAAGATGTAGATGACCTGTAGGGGATGGGGCAAAACGCCCAATATACTGATGTGTGTTCATTCAAGATATTTTAATGAAAAATCCCCGACTTCTTTTACAAAGCCGGGGACTAACCTAATCAATTAGTAGATTAGTACTTATCGA
Organism: uncultured Sutterella sp.; assembly: GCA_937906995.1. GTDB lineage: Bacteria > Pseudomonadota > Gammaproteobacteria > Burkholderiales > Burkholderiaceae_F > Aphodousia. Next base: position 20,206 of record CALESB010000058.1, on the reverse strand, counting down.
AGTATTCTTGAATCTTCTTAGGATCGCTGGTCTTCGTCAATGCTAATTGCAAGAGCACGCGAGCCTTTTGCGGGTTCAAGTATTGGGCAGCAACGAAACCGTACTTGGCGTCATCGATTTCAGCAGCCTTCGTGGTAGAACCCGTAGGAACACGGCTAGAACGAACAACAGCAACGCCATCCTTAGCAGCCTTTTCGAGGATCGGGAAAAGGTTCTTATGGAGGTTACCGTTACCAACACCAGCCGTTACAACACCCTTATAACCAGCTTTCAACAAAGCTTGGAGCGGTTCAGCAGGAACGTTGGAGTAGTTATAAACAATACCAACCTTCGGCAATTCATTTAACTTAGAAACGTCAAATGGTGTCTTCGTGGTATGCGGAGTTGCAGGTGTATTTGCAAAATGAACCTTGGAGTTGAAAATATGACCCATCGTGCCAAAGTTGGCACCTTGGAACGTTTCTACAGCGGTCGTATTCGTCTTGATAACGTCACGAGCGCCAATGATCTTGTCATCCATGGCAACCATGGCGCCACGACCTGCAGCTTCCTTGCTAGCGGCAACAACAACTGCGTTGTAAAGGTTCTTCGGACCGTCAGCAGATAAACCTGTAGAGGGGAGCATTGCGCCGACGAAAACGATCGGCTTGTTGCACTTAGCAGTTAAGTGCACAAAGTAAGCCGTTTCTTCCATCGTGTCAGTACCGTGCGTAACCACAAAGCCATCAACCTTGTTGCAGTCTTCATTAATGGTCTTGACAAGTTTCAACCAAACATCATCGGTCATATCTTGAGAACCGATTTGAACAACTTGCTTCGGAATGACGTTAGCTACTTCTGCTAATTGCGGAACAGCAGCGACTAAGTGGTTAACAGAAACCTTACCGGCAGTGTAAGCCGTACCCGTAGCAGATTGACCAGCACCAGCAATTGTGCCACCTGTAGCCAACACTTCAACGTTAGGCAATGCCATTGCGGTGGCGCTAGCAGCCAACAAAGCAGTGGCCAATAAAGTACGTTTGATTTGCATAACAGCTCCTCTTTAAATTTGTTAAGTTATGCGTCCGATGTCAATAGGGATCAACATCGGTAATGGAGTGTAATTTCACTCTTCGTTCTCATCATAGGTTAAAGTTTTATCTTTTGGAGCCGAATACAACGATTTTTTGTTTTTAGACAAAATTTAATGAATTAAAAGTCTTTAACCTCGTAAGTTATTGTTTTTGTTGAACTATTTATCGAAAGTCATTGTTATTTATCTATCTAATTGATTGATAAGGACTTTTTCTTATAGAATTGGTAAATATACTTATTTGACATGTTTGTAAATCCATGTATAATACTGATCCACGACGCGCCGGTAGCTCAGTTGGATAGAGTACCTGGCTACGAACCAGGGGGTCGCGGGTTCGAATCCTACCCGGCGCGCCAGACAATCCCAAAAGCCCTAAAGGCTTTTGGGATTTCCTTTATGGGCTTCGCATTTCTTCTTTTGCTCTTTTGGCTCTCTACGCTTCCATTGGAAACTCTAGTTTTCTACTCTGAGAAATATCAATATTCATTTAAAAAGAGATAATTTCTGTCACACATTCCAAAAAGAAAAGACTACCATTATTTATAGATCTTTTATTTCGGAAGGAGAACGAAATGGACCTTAAAGGTACAAAGACTGAAAAGAACTTGATGGAAGCTTTTGCTGGTGAATCTCAAGCTCGCAATAAATATACGTACTACGCAAGTCAAGCTAAAAAAGACGGCTACGTTCAAATTTCTAATATTTTTGCCGAAACGGCTAAGAATGAAGAGGAACATGCCAAGTTGTGGTTCAAGCTTCTTCACGGTGGCGCAGTGCCAACGACAGAAGTCAACTTGCAAGATGCAGCTTGCGGTGAAAACTTTGAGTGGACTGACATGTATCAACGCATGGCTAGAGAAGCTCGCGAAGAAGGTTTTGAAGACATTGCCTTATTGTTTGAAGGTGTTGGGGCAGTCGAGAAAGAACATGAGGCCCGTTATTTGAAGTTGTTGGAACGAGTAAAGGGTGGTATGGTCTTCACGCGTGATGGCGATGTAATGTGGAAGTGCAACAATTGTGGTCATATCCACTTTGGTAAGCAAGCTCCACAAGTATGTCCTGTTTGTGCTCACCCTCAAGCACATTTTGAAGTGTTAGCTCAAAATTACTAAAGCTTCGCATTGAAAGAAAAGGGTCGCAATTTGTTTTGTGGCCTTTTTTTTGAATCCTTCCTATTTGAAGGTAGTACTTGAAATCGCTAAGAATTCAACAGTACGTTGGAAAGTGTGTAGTAATTGAAAGAAAAGATAAAAGGGAACTCCAAGGTTTGGCATGACGTCCTGAGCCTAGGGATTCAAGAGCGGTCACCTCTGTGACGGGTGTAGGTAAGTCTAATAAACCTTCCGCTACCGGCCGCAAGTCCAGTAACCTAAGTTTCAAATGTGTTGAGACAGAATCTTAGTGCCAAACCTTGTGGGAGTTAATTTAATTTTAGCTCTGGTAGATAAAAGAAGCTAGATGCAAAAAAGGCTTTCAAACATGAAAGCCTTTTTTCAGAATTCTGGCGGAAGGGGAGGGATTCGAACCCTCGATACGGATAACCGTATGCCGCCTTTCCAGGGCGGTACATTCAACCACTCTGCCACCCTTCCAAGGTGTGTCGGAACAGAAATGAAATTATACGGGCGATTTTATAAATATCAAGTTTTTTTTAGTGTTTTTTTGATTTTATTTCTTAAAACAGCCCGTATATTTTCTAACATAGTGATATTAAAGGAATTTTGTTTAAGCTTTGCAACGTTCAATAAAAGCCTTTAATTCCCCGGGTGTTTGCACTTCTACAATACGATCAACTTCAACACCATTTTTGTAGAAAATCATTGTTGGGATATGGGCCAACTTAAACTCTTCGTGCCAATTACCGCCTCGTTCACCGACATCAATGTGTGTGAAATAAACATCAGTGAATTCTTCTGAAAAACGCTTGTAAAAAGGCTCTGCTCGACGGCAATCAATACACCAAGGTGCACCAAACGTAATAATGCACATTGGCTGTTTTTGGATGGTTTGTTCAATTTGGGTCTTATCTAACTCATGAATCATGGTAACTTCTCCTAAAAATCTCTCCTAATCATATCGAAGTTTCAAAAGAAGAGGAATGTTAAGTTGTTTCAATTTTCCTCTAATAGGTTTCAACTAGCTACAAACAACTTATAGCTATTTAATGCCCGCCTTTGCTTGAATGATTACCTAAAATGTAATAGTAAACCCTTAAATGTAATCCCTAGCATAAAGGAACAACAGTGAGTAATTCAATAAGTAAGTCAAACTCGATTGGCTCAATAACCTTCATCGCTTATTTACTAGCTATCATTTTTGGTATTTCAAATGGTTTATGGGGCGTTGAAGCAACTTTGGCAGCAGCTGACTTTTTGGGAACGGTTTTTATCCGTCTTTTTAAGTTCATTAGTATTCCCATTATTGCTGTGTCAATTATTGCTACTTTGGCTCGTATTTCACAATCAAGCCAATCAGGTAAAATTTTTAGACAAACGCTGTTTTATACGATTTTTACGACTGTTTTAGCTTCATCGTTGGCAGCCATTCTTTATTTATTCTTTTCGCCAGACAATATTACGACCCAAGCTTCTCAAAGTATTGCAAAAGTTTCAGAAAGTTCCTATTTAGATTATGTCAAAACAATTGTTCCTGATAATTTCCTAGCTCCATTTTTGTCAGCCAATGTTTTATCTGTCTTACTGGTGTCGGCAGCTATTGGTCTAGCAATCGCAAAGTTGCCACGTCAAAGTAAAGAGCAAGAAACTCTATTGACCTTCTTTGAAGGTGCACAACAAGTTCTCTTTGTTTTAGTTCGTTGGATAATTAAAGTATTGCCTTTGGGTATCTTTGGTTTTATTACAGGTCTTGTGATTGAGATGAAAAATGGGGTTGCAGTAGGTGGTTTAGGATCTTATTTTGCAACTATTTTAAGTGCCAATATTCTTCAGATGTTTTTGGTGCTCCCCCTTCTTTTGCTCCTTAAGGGTTTAAACCCAATTAAAGTCTTTAAAGGAATGAGTCAAGCTTTAATGGTAGCTTTCTTTTCTAAAAGCTCAGCAGGTACGTTACCGGTTACGATGAACTGTGCTGAAAGTCAATTGGGAGTTCGTCCATCAGTTTCTCGTTTTGTTCTGCCTATTTGCACGACGATTAATATGAATGGTTGCGCGGCCTTTATTTTGGTTACGGTCGTCTTTTTAATGCAAAATGCAGGGGCGGAAATTACTTATTCGACGTTATTAACTTGGATTTTTATTTCAACGCTAGCAGCCATTGGTAACGCTGGTGTTCCTATGGGATGTTTCTTCTTGTCTGCAAGTCTCCTGGCTAGTATGAATATTCCGATTGCATTAATGGGGGTTATTCTTCCCATCTATGCAGTCATTGATATGGTTGAGACAACCCTAAATGTTTGGTCTGATAGCTGTGTTTGCACAATGGTTAATAAAGATCTTTATGAGTGAATTGATGACCGAAATGGCCTTAATCATTTGAACTTAAAGGTGCTTGTGCGGGATTGACTTATAATGATTCCATACATAATGATTCCATACAAATCGTTCAGTCAGTTATGAAACGCAAGGCACCTAAGACTCAAAAAACATCGCCCCAAACCCTCATGGAGGGGGTGGGGCAATTGTTTGCTCTAGTTATGCTGTTGCTTCGTGGCTTGGCTATAGGTGCAATTTGTTATTTTATTTACCGCTATATAGAGCCTCTGATTCATTGATTATTAGTGAAAGTATTTTAGCCTTAGAGCATTCAAGACGACAGAGGTTGATGATAGAGCCATTGCAGTGCCAGCAATCATTGGTGAAAGCATGGGGCCTGCAAAAGCAATATATAGTGCTCCCATGGCTACAGGGATGCCGAGTATGTTGTAGCCAAATGCCCAACCTAAGTTTTGATAAATATTGCGAAGGGCAGTTTTAGCCAGTCGTAAAGCTGTAAGAACAGATTCTAAGCCATGTCGCATTAAGACAATATCTCCGGCTTGTGCGCTCACATCAACGCCTTGCGCAACGGCTATACCTACATCCGCTTGAGCTAAAGCAGGAGCGTCATTTAGCCCGTCACCAACCATTGCAACTTTTAATCCTTGTGATTGAATTTTCTGAATAATTTGTGCTTTATCTTTAGGTAAGACCGCTGCATAAACTTCTTCAATTCCTAGCGTCATTGCAATGCTATTGGCTGTTTGTTGATTGTCTCCAGTGATCATTAGAGTACGGATGCCCATTTGATGCAAAGCTTTGATTACTCGATTTGACTCTGGTCTCACTACGTCCGTAATAACAAAGATTGCGACTAACTGATGATCTCTGGACAACAATAAGGCAGATCGCGCTTCTCGGGAAAGTTCATTGAGAATGCTTTGTCCTTCATGAATGTCAACTCCTTGTTCAATCATTAAACGAGTATTTCCCAGTAGCAGTGAGTGCTCTTTAATTGAAGCACCAATTCCCATTCCTGGATATACGGTTGGTTGTACATCAACCACAGGTTGGTGATTTGCTTTGGCAAAAGCTTTTGCTAGAGGATGCTCGCTTCTTGATTCAACGCAATCTGCTAACCAAATAGCTTCTTCGACGGCCATGCCACCGAAAGTGTGAGTTTGAATGATTTGAGGTTCGCCTAGAGTTAAGGTACCCGTTTTATCGAATGCGACAACATCAATCTTGGCGGCTTTTTCTAAGGTAGCTGCATTTTTAATTAGTATGCCAAGTTGTGCACCACGAGCTGTTGCAACCATAATTGAAGTGGGTGTCGCTAGTCCCATTGCACACGGGCAAGCAATAACCAAAACAGAAATCATTGCTTTGACAGCAAAGGAGATGGACTCATCTGAAAAAATGGCCCATCCAAAAAAAGTGACTAGTGATAGTCCCATGACAATGGGTACAAAATAAAAACTTACTCGATCGGCTAGGCTTGCAACTGGGGCTTTAGTACTTTGAGCAACCCTGACCATTCGAATCATTTGGGCTAAAACAGTGTCATTGCCTAGATGAGTCACAGCAACGATTAATGGATGAGTTCCGTTGACAGCTCCAGCAATTACTTTGTCTCCAGGTTTTACAGCAACAGGCAAAGCCTCGCCAGTCAATAAAGAAACATCAACTTCACTTTCACCATCGATCACTCGAGCATCAACGGGGATGCGTTCACCAGGTTTAATGAGAACTTGATCTCCAATGACTAACGTACTTATAGCTACTTCTTGACCTATGCCATGATTCCACTTTCTGGCTGTTTGTGGGACTAGCTGGATTAATGAACCAATAGCTTCGCTGGCATGTCGCTTAGAGCGTGCCTCCATATATTGACCGAGTGAAATCATAGTTAGTAGGACACCGCAAGATTCAAAGTAAAGATGATGTATAGAAGCCAGGTTTCCTTGAAGTGTCAAAATCCAATTAAATAGCGAGTAGACGAATGCGGCTCCAGTGCCTACAGCAACGAGACTGTCCATATTTGGAGAGCTATTAAATAAGTTATTTAATCCACCTTTATAAAAATGACGCCCTAGATATAGTAAGGGGAGGACAAGTAATAGTTGTGAAGTCCCAAAGGCAATGGGATGATTTTGGTAAGCAATAAAAGTGGGGAGTGGTAACCCTATCATAGATCCCATTGACACATAGATAAGAGTCAGTGCAAGAGCCAGCATGGGATATAAATTTTTGAGTTGGGTGCTTAAATCCTCTTTGGCTTTCTTTTGATCGTTTTGCCAGCTTTGGACTAAATCTTCATCATTATCAATAGTAGCGCCGAATCCAAGTTTTTGAATTTTTAGAACTATTTTTTTTAAAGTCTCATCTAAAGAGCCCGTGTCTTTTACTAAAAGACTTGCTCGATTTGTAGGTAGACTCACGTTAATGGAAATAACACCCTCTAATTTCCCAATCACGCGCTCAATTCGAGAAGAACAGGCTGCACAGTGCATGCCTGTAATTCTTAGATTAATCCGAGTCTCTGCCATTTCAATCTCCTAACTTACCCATTCAACTCTACACCTTGAAGTGGATTCAATGTGCATAATATAATTAAAAAATGAGAATTGTTCCTATTTTGAAGGTGGAAATTATGAATTCATTAATAGTCAAAGGAATGCACTGCCAAAATTGTGTGAAAGCGGTTAAAGAAGCTCTTGAAGCTTTGCCTGGAGCTCGTGGTATTAATGTTGATTTAGCATCTGGGCGCGTTAGTTGGGAAGCAATTGATGTGAGCGTGGAACAAATTAAAGAGGTAATTGAAGATATTGGATTTGATGTTGTTTGTGTGTGACAAGTGTTCTTGCCATAAAGAGTAACTGAAAAGGCCTCTCACTTATAGAATAGTGAGAGGCCATTTGTGGTATTTTGAGGACTAATCTCTAGCTTAAGCTATCAATTGTTGCAGATTTCTTTGCCAAACCAATAGCTATTTCAGATGCTTTAACCATTGAGGCGACAGGAATAAATTCGTAGACGCCATGGAAGTTAGAGCCACCGGTAAAGATGTTCGGGCAGGGCAAACCGCGTGCAGACAAACGGGCACCATCAGTGCCTCCACGCACAGGTTTTTCTATCGGTTCTAAACCGCAGTCACGGTAAACCTCACGAACGATATCAAGGACCTTTGGAGCTTTTTCGATGTATTGACGCATATTTTCATAAGAGTCAACATAGCGAAGTTCACAGCGACCTTCCCCATAGATCTTATTAAAAAGCTCAACAGTTTTAGCAAGGTACTTTTTCTTCAATTCATATTGAGTGCGATCGTGGTCACGAACAATGATCTTCACGTAGCTCTTAACGCAAGAGCCAGTCATTGCATTGGGATGCATAAAGCCTTCTCGATCTTCAGTGCATTCTGGAGAGACAACGGCCGGGAGCATATCGATAAATTTAGCCATCAAACGGATGGAATTGATCATTTTATCTTTTGCTAAACCCGGATGGACACCGACGCCATGAATGGTGACATGGGCCGTACCGCCATTGAAGTTTTCACTTTCAAGAACACCAACTTCATCACCGTCAAAGGTGTAGGCGTATTGCGCACCGAAATGTTCAATATCAAAGTTTTCGGTGCCGCGGGCTACTTCTTCATCTGGCGTAAATGCTAAGCAAAGTTTGGCATGAGGGACTTCGGGATGAGCCATAACCCAAGAGGCCATTTCAATGATTTCTGCAATACCTGCTTTGTCGTCTGCACCCAACAAGGTTGTACCATCCGTAAAGACGATATCTTGTCCTGCATATTTTTCAATTTCAGGGAAGTCCTGAGTTGAGAAAACGATATTTTGCTCCTTATTGAGCAATACATCGCCGCCTTCATAATGAATCACTTGTGGTTTCTTATCTGCACTGTCGCTAGCGTCAGGTGAGGTATCCATATGTGCAATAAAGCCAATAGCCGGGCAGCGTTCATGACCAGGGGTGGCTTCGATTGTGGCGTATACAACGCCTTCGGGTGTCATATGTGCATTTTCAATGCCTAAGCCTTGGAGTTCATGAACCAAAAATTCGGCTAACTTTAACTGTTTAGCCGTGGAGGGAGTCTCTTGGCTCGTTAAGCAAGATTGGGTATCAAACTTAATGTAGTTCATAAAGCGTTGTAAAACGCTTGGTTGATTTTGCATGCTTATCTCCTAGAAGAAGCAAATATGAAGAAACCTTCGTAGGTTCGATGGTCAGCATCACATGGATACAAAAAACCAAAAACCAAAAACCAAAAACATCAACTATTCTACCTCTAGGGAAAAATAATTATTTAGAGGTGAAAACACCTAGACATTAAGTTGGGCAGTTTGGTGAACAATAAAGTCCAAACAGATTCTCAGAAATGAAGTTGTGCAGAGCAGATTTTTAATTTTGCCTGAAAACGATAACTTTTATCCCTCTAAAAAGTTAGGGTTTGATCTTAAGGGACAGATCATGTGTTCAAATAGAGGTAATCGCCTTACACTCCTAGGCGTCTTTATTTACGTGAAGGCTAAATAAAGAGCTCAAAAAAAGTCAAAAAGGAGTAGTTGGCTATGCTGTTGAAGAAGCTTTCTCTCGGTTTGACATTTGCTTTAGCAACCTTTGCAGCAAGCGCAGCCGTTCCAAATGTTAGTAAAGAAATTCAAAATAACGCTACTGCAATCTATAACGATGCGACCATGCAAAAGATTTTGGCCGACGTTACCAGTGAAGAAGCGCAAAAATGGCGTTTCAATACATTGATGGAATTGGCTCGTATCGCTTCACCATCAAATTTTGAAATGCGTCGCCAAAAGGAAATTACTCGCCGCTTAGTTGAAGAATGGGGCTTTGATAAGAGTGACATCATGACGAGTCTTGATGGTCATTTAGAAGGCGCTGGTGTCCAAAAAGTTGATGGTACAGCAGTTCATAACGTTTGTGTTCGTATTCCGGGTACCTATGGTAACAAGGTTAACTTCAAGGGACAAGGGCCTAAGGTTTTGTTAGAAGGTCATATTGATACAGTTAATCCTGGCGTTTTACCGCCGGAATCTAATCCCTATGAACCAGTGAAGTTGCAATTAGCTTCTGACCCGATCGTTGCAACTCGTGATGAATTGAAAAACTTACCGCTCGAATTGAAGTTTGACAAGAATGGTAAGGTTATTGAAGACGATGTTTATAAGAAAGCCTATAAGCGTTATGCAAGTCTAGAAGACGCTAAGAAAAAGGGCGGTTACCGTATCTACGTACCAGGCTTTGAAGACGCTATGGTTAATACGGTTGCAGTTATGCAAACGGCCGTCATGATGAAAAAGCATGGTGTGAAGCCAGTTTATGATATCTGGGTTTGTGGTACCGCCGGCGAAGAAGGCAAGGGTAACCTTCGCGGTATGAAGCAACTGTACGGTTATAACCAAGATACAGGTAAGGGGAATAATGCTCTGAACTTCGTTGCTAACTTTGGTGCAGACTCTACGGTACCGGGTGATGCGACGACTAATTACCTAGGCTCTTATCGTTTCGAAATTAAGTATACGGAACCCGCTGGCTTTAAGCCTGGTGATAAGGCTCGTCCGTCTGCTGCTATGGCAATGAGCCGAGCAATTTCCGCTATCTCAGACATTAAGACTGCTTGGGATGCAGACAAGAAGGCAGAAAAGACGACCTACACAGTTGGTGTGGCAGATTGTGATGAACCAACCGATGGTTCTCGTTCTGCAAGTTGTACATTAATGGTAGATATGCGTGGTGCAACTCAAGCTCCATTGTCAGATATTCGTAGCAAGATCGAACCTCAATTTAAGAAGGCTATGGAAGCCGAAAATGCCAAGTATGGTTTGAAGGCTGGTGATAAGAATGCTGTTGGCATGGAGTTAGTTTGGTTCGGAGACCGTCCTGCTTACAAGCGCCCTCACTACAATGACATCGCCATGCAAGCTCTTTGGCAAGCTAGTAAGGTTGGCAATATTGACGTTGTGAAGTCATTGCCTGAAGAATCTTATTCCTTAAATGATAATGTGCCTGCAGCAGTAGGTGTGCTGACAGTGAACTCTAACTTAGGTACGGTTGCCGCCGGTGGTGGCGGTCATACGTGGTATGAATGGGGTATTCCAGGTAATGGCGTTGATGAAGGGAAACGTATTGTACGCTTTATGATGATGGGCTTATTGGCCTCTGGTTATAACAAGGCTGACGGTAAAGTCGTAGAACCAGGTGTGGGTCCCATGGGTGCTCGCACAACTGAAGAAATCTACAAGTAATTAAAGGAGAAGAAAAATGAGAAAAGGTACTTTAGTTCGTAGCGCTTCGGTTTTAGCTTTGGGTCTACTTTCCGGCATGGCCATGGCGGCCACAACATTGACCGTCGACATCGAAGGTCCAGGGGGCACTCTAATGGCGACTACGGTAATGTTAATGCTGTTCATGCAGCTTCTCGAGCTGCAATGAATATTGAAAAAGTAGTACCACAAGCTGTGATTAGCCATATTAAGGGTGGTAACTCTGTGAACTCTATTGCCGCTGATGCCCACTTTAAGGTGATGCTCAATGGTAAGGATGCCAAGGGAGATACCGCTAAGGTTAAAGAAGCTGTAATGCAAGCCTGTGAAGCTGAAAATGCCTTCCGTGGTGTTAAGGCCGGTCAAAAAGATGCTGACGGTCTTGGTATGGACGTTCGTTGCTCTGTGAAGTAGCTCGTTAATATCGAAAACAAAAGAAATGCCCGACAAGTTAACGTGTCGGGCATTTCTTATACTATTTGTCAAGAAGTTGAGTTTTTAATGTTTTAAATTCTTCATCGGTAATAAGCCTTTATTTCTAAGTGTAGCCAACCTTTCTAAGTTGTCTACTAATCGATTATTGCCGTTAGCTTGAACAGGGGAATTATCGGAATTCGTCACCCCTGAGTCATCCATAGTTGATAGTCTGCTTTCATTGAGATTTGCTCCATTTAAAAAGTTCTGTGTTTGATTAGCGTTTATCCCAGGCATAAAGAGGAGATACAACCCAAATACCAAGTTCACGATAGGAATGAGACTGAGCAGTGCAAGTCAAGGAGACTTGCCCAAGTCATTGAGTCGCTTACATGTGGATAAGATTGATAAATAAAGAAGGATAAATAAGAGGATCAAGACAAAGATGGCCCCATCTACGCTAATAGGTGCACTGTAATAAGGGTCATTAATAGTGTATTGATCTTCTAGACCGCTAATTGCAGAAATAACGGTTGCACTAATGGCCAGTATAAGTTGTGTAATAAAGTACTCTAGTCGTCCACTTTGGCTAGAGAAAGAAAAGTAGGATTTATTCATAAGATCCTCCCTTTTGTCTACCTTTCTATTTACTATAACTCTAAAAATCTCAGATGTATATGCTGTATGAAGACTTTATTGTTGGAACAAGTAAGGCTCAATTAATAAGCTATATGTTGACATAGATCATATATAGATCATATAATGATCTTTATAGGGTTTTGGAGATGTATATGAAATACTCGAACAATTACGATATTGAACCTTGGTGGATATCAGGGCCCGCTCTAAAGCGTGAACAAGAGCGTAAGATAGAAATGCAAAGAATAGTGGCTGAGGCACAACGCAATGCGATCAGTCCACTGGCACGAGTTGTTGATGATTTCGTAAAGTTTTTAAGAAAAACAAGGGCATAAAAAATGCCCGATTACCTCGGGCATCGTGCATTTATTTGATTAAGTTTTTACCTTTTTCAACGGTTTCGTTAGAAAAGTCAACAACTTTATTTTTTAAATCTTCACCTTTATTTCTTAGTTGCTCACTCTTGTTTTTGATATCGTTACCAATTTTCTCCCCCTTGTCTTTAACATCATCAGCGAATTTTTCCCCTTTGTTTTTGATGTCATCACCAAGGTCTTCAGCTTGTTCTTTTTGCTTATTAAGCCATTGAACACTATCGTCGTAGCCCTTCTTGATGCAGTTTTCGCTTAGTTGAGCTGCTTTTTCTAAGCCATGTTTCATGGCGACATCATTAATATGACCGATTTTGCAATTTTCTTCTGTCGGACTTGTTTCGCTAGAGCAAGCACTTAAGGTTGCAGCTAAAACTGCAATCACAGCCACAGTAATAGACTTTTTCATAAAAAATACTCCTGAGATGAATTCTCTGAATCGGAATGGTTCGATTCTACCAATGACTCCGGTACGAAAATGTGTGATTATGTGAAAGTCATTAACAATACTCGAGAAAGCTTAATATCTGTGGCAAACTTGACCCCGTTATGAATAAAGAGAGACAGGAGTAGTCATGCAAGGTTTATTTATTACAGGAACAGATACAGATGTAGGTAAGACTTCGGTGACTGTTGCACTATTAAAGCTCCTCTTATCGCATCGTGAAAAAGTTATAGCGATTAAGCCTGTTCAGACGGGTTGCTTTAGAAATGCTTCGGGCTTATTGGCGCCTGATGTGACACAGTATCAGCAAACAGGAGCTAGGGCAACGGTTTTAAAAATGTATGAACCTGCATGCTCTCCCGATCTTGCTGCAGAGCTTCAGGGAGATCGTTTGACGGTGGAAAGCTTGATGCAAAGCTTTAATCAGCAAAAAATTAATAATGAATTTATATTGGTAGAAGGTGCTGGTGGGTTATTTGTCCCGTTAAATAAGAGCGAAACAATGCTGGATTTTATGCAACAAATAAATATGCCTGTGTTGTTAGTTGTCGGAAATAAGCTGGGTTGTCTTAATCATGCCGCGTTGAGCTTGGAAGCGTTAAAGAATCGTGGAATTCATGTGTTGGGTATGGTTCTAAATCGAGTTAAACCGGAAGAATCCTTAGATGCTGGAGCAGGGGACGACATCGAAAATCAAAAGCGTTTTTTAAAAAAGAACGTAGAGTCATTGCGTGCACTCGGTCAAAAGCAAGGAGTCCCATTACTGACCTCAGTTGACTATTCTGACGATGGAGAGATTGGTTTGGAGGCGATGCAAGCAATTTATGATGCAATCAAGACTCAAAATGACTCAAATAGTATCGCTTCGTTAATGCAGTTTGACCGAGATCATCTGTGGCATCCCTACACTTCAACAAAGAATCCTTTACCTGTTCAGATGGTTGAGTCAGCAAAGGGACGCACTTTGAGGTTACAAAATGGCAAAACTCTGATTGATGGAACCTCATCTTGGTGGTGCACCATGCATGGATACTCACATCCCCGTTTGATTGAGGCTATTCAACAGCAAGTAGGAAAATTATCCCATGTGATGTTTGGAGGTTTGACACACGAGCCTGCAATCCGATTGGGTCAAAAGCTATTGGCCTTAGTACCCCAAAATTTGAAGCATATTTTTTATGCCGACTCTGGCTCAGTCGCGATTGAGGTTGCTTTAAAAATGGCCATTCAGTATTGGGCGGCTCTTGGTAAAACACAAAAGAGGGTTTTCCTTACGCCAAGGGGGGGGTACCACGGAGATACTCAAGGTGCTATGCAAGTATGCGATCCTATTGATGGGATGCATTCTTTGTTTAGAGGAATCTTACATGAGCAAATTTTTGCCCCGCGCCCTACTAGTGCTTTTGGTCAGGAGTTTAACCCGCAAGATTTAGAGGTTGTTGAAAGCTATCTTCAAAGTCGAGGAGACGAAATTGCAGCAATTGTTCTTGAGCCAATCGTGCAAGGAGCTGGTGGTATGTGGTTTTACCACCCTAATTATTTAAAAGGGGTACGAGAACTTTGTGATCGTTATCACATTTTGCTTATCGTTGATGAAATCGCCACCGGTTTTGGTCGAACTGGCAGGACATTTGCTTGTGAGTGGGCCGGAGTTGAGCCGGATATTATGTGTGTTGGCAAGGGGTTGACAGGAGGAATGCTAACTTTGTCTGCAACACTAACATCTGAAAAAGTTGCAGAGATAATTTCCGCTGAAGAAACAGAAACGGGCGGAGCTTTTATGCATGGGCCAACCTTTATGGCCAATCCTCTAGCTTGTGCAGCGGCTTGTGCAAGTTTAGATCTATTTGTGGAGAGTCACTGGCAAGAAAACGTCGCTCATATTCAAAGTTATTTAAAACTTCATTTAGAGCAAGCAAGAACATTGCCGCATGTTAAAGATGTTCGAGTATTAGGTGCCATTGGTGTGTTAGAAATGGACATTCCCGTCAATACACGGGCATTGACAAGTTATTTTGTTGAACATGGTGTTTGGGTTAGACCTTTTGGCCATCTCATTTATTTGATGCCAGCATTCACAGTGACGGATGAGGAATTAGATATGTTATGTAAAGCAGTTGTAGGGGCTGTGAAAGAGCAGGTCTTTGCATGAGCATTTTTCTGATCTATGTTGCCATTTTTTTTACAATGGCTTTTTGGGATGCTAGGGGCGTTAAAAACGCCTCTGGTTTTTTCATTAATAATCGAGCTTCATCAAGAACACAGGTGACTTTTTCGTTGATTGCATCCTGTGTTGGAGGTTCCGCTACCATTGGCATGTGCGGCTTAGCCTATCAAGTAGGGTGGCCTGCATTTTGGTGGTTAGGTTCCGGCGCAATAGGTTTGTCGATTTTAACTTTCTTCTTAGCAAAGAAAGTACGTGCAAGTGCCGGGTTAACAATGCCAGAGATTGTGAAAAGAGACTTAGGTCCTCAAACTCACCGAGCCATTACGATCGTTATCTTTTTTGCTTGGATAGCTATTCTTGCCGCTCAATTCGTAGCAATGGGACAGGTTGTATCACTTTTAACCGATTGGAACCCGTCAGTGGCACTTGTAGCCGGTGTGATTTTTATTGTGGCATATACGCTTTTAGGTGGCCAGACTTCGGTCATGAAAAGCGATGTGCTTCAACTGTTAGTTATGCTTGTAGGCTTGTTATTGTTATTTTGTTTTTCTTTAGGTACGGCCCAAAATACTCTATCAAATACAAGCTTTGAATTAATAAATAACCATTTTGGATTGTCTAAGGTCTCGTATTTTCTTCTTCTGTTAGGTGGAAGTTATGTTATTTGTCCTATGCTTTTTTCACGCTTTATGAGTGCGAAAAATGAAGTGATTGCCTATCAGTCAGGATGGTTGGCAGTTATAGGACTTCTTGTAATGACCACATTAATAGTATCGATTGGAATCATGGCACAGGGGCTATTACCGAGTGGTGTTGCTGCAGATAAGGTTTTAATGGAGATGGTTTCTCTGTTGCCGATTTGGGGGCAAACCGTCCTTTTACTGGCTCTCATGAGTGCAATTTTATCCTCAGCAGATTCTTGCTTAATTACGGCAGCAACCGTATTAAGTAATGACTTGTTTCACCGACCAACAGTTCAATTTTCTCGAGCTTGTATCCTTGTAATTGGCTTTTTAGGCTACATATTGTCATGTGCTGACAAGGGAATCTTAGGACTTTTATTGATGGCCAATAACATCTATGTCTGTGGTGTTGTAGCGCCCGTATTCATAGCAATGATGGTAGCCAAGCCACTTAATTATCGTTGGGCACTGAGTGCGGTTATTGTAGGCGGATCATTAGGTCTTATTTCTGAAATGACCCAAATCACTGAAATTAGTTATATGGCGATTGGCTTATCAATCATACTTTCTTTACAGGCAAGTAACGAAACAAAACAAAGGTAAGAAAAAGCAAAGGCATCAAGAACATGATGCCTTTATTTTACTCGGGTTGACTTTTGACCAAGTCAAACTCGATAAGATGACCTTCAAACTTAAAGTTGGGGCGTGAGCATTCATCAACAGGTTCAGCCTTCATTGTATTAACTAAGTGCTTTTCACCTCCATAAGACCACACTTCGTGAATATTTAGGATCTTGCCAGATACATAGTAGTGGCGTTCAGTGTCAAAAAGAACGTCTGTATCCGTGTCAACAAAATAGTCAACGTGTCTGTTCAAACCAAAAAAGTTATCGACATCAATTTTGGCAACTTCGATGGGGGGCATAATTTCCCCAACTTTGAGCGCCGAGACTTGAGAGTTCATCCGCCAACCGGCGCAAAAAAGATAAGCCATTTTAAACCTTATAGAAAAAGACCGAATTCGGTCTCAATAGGAAGCATTTTAACGGGATTCTTGATGAATTTCTAAGTAGAGAAAATTATGATAAATGATATCAAGGGACTCGCTATAGAGTCCCTTGATAATTTAAGTTAGTGTTTTTGGGCTATAAGATCAACACCGTCGAAGGCCTCTAGCATGGATTGCGATGGTTTTTTATCTAGACGACTGACGGCAAAAATCGTCAATGCACTTAGGATAAATCCGGGCAATATCTCGTATAAGCCAAAGAACGCAAAGTGATGCCAAATTACCACCGTGAGGCCACCAACAATCATTCCTGCTAAAGCACCATTTCGAGTCATGCCTTTGTACCAGAGGCTCATAAGAACAACCGGGCCCAATGAGGCACCAAAGCCAGCCCAAGCATAGCTTACAAGGTTAAGCACTTTACTGGTAGGATCCATAGCAATGTAAATTGCTACCAAAGCAACAGCAATAACCATTGCGCGGCCAAACCATACTAACTCCCAAACTTTCGCATGAGGACGGATAAACGCGCGATAGAGGTCCTCGGTAAGCGTTGAAGAGCAAACCAGAAGTTGGCAAGAAAGGGTACTCATAACAGCCGACAAGATGGCGGACATTAAAACGCCTGCAATCCAAGGATTAAAGAGAACTTGTGCTAGAACAATGAAGACTCGCTCTGGGTTTTCAATGACCGACGTTGCAACAGAGCTGTGTTGCGCAAAGAATGCTGCACCGAAAAAGCCAACGCATACAGCGCCACCTAAACAAAACAGCATCCAAAGAATGGAGACGCGTCGAGCATTTGGAATGACGTCAACAGATTTTGCTGCCATGAAGCGAACCAAAATATGAGGTTGACCAAAATATCCTAAACCCCACGCCAAAAGACTTAAAACACCAATCACAGTTTGGCCAGTAGTCAATGAGAGCATGTTAGGGTCAATTGCTCGGACTTGTTCTATGGTCGTGCTAGCACCGCCAAGGTCAATCATGACAGCAAAAGGAGTAACAATTAAAGCCAAGCACATTAATGCTGCTTGAATGGTGTCGGTCCAACTGACGGCGAGGAATCCACCTATAAAGACATAGGAAATTGTAGCGATGGCACCAAGCCATAGTGCAGTCTGATAGTCCAGTTGAAAAGTATTTTCAAAAAGTCGTGCACCAGCAACCATGCCGCTAGCAGCATAGATTGTGAAGAAGAACAAAATGAGTAACGAAAAGCAAATACTTAAAACTCGGCTATTGTCTTCAAAGCGCTTGGTTAGGTAGTCGGGGAGTGTAAGAGCATTTTGGCAACGTTCTGTATAAAGACGCAACCGAGCCGCGACGAGTCTCCAATTAAAGTAAGTGCCGATAATTAATCCAATGGCTAACCAACTTTCTGAAATCCCATGAAGAAATACAGCACCTGGCAAGCCCATTAAGAGCCAGCCACTCATGTCGCTAGCACCTACGCTTAAGGCTGTGACAAAGCTGCCGAAACGTCGCCCCCCTAGGATGTAGTCATTAAAGCTTTTGGTATAACGCCAGGCAAAAAGTCCTACGCCTAACATTAGAATTAAATAGCCGCAAAATGTAATGGCGGTGGGATTAAAACTAATCATTGAAAATCAAAGAAAATGTTGAGATGAAATTCATTATTATGCGTGAATGAGGTAAATTAGTGGGTAAATTTATTCTGTCTATGGGTAATCTTGCGTAGACATTTCATTAATTTCCTAAAAATAAAGCAGAATTGTTGAAGATGGAGGGGTGTCCATACGGTGATAAAATCAAAGAATCAGATTTCATAAGGTTGCTTAAAGATGATCATATACAGAACAACAGTCGGTGAATTTAGCAATGAAGTCTTAAGTGATACTTTGGTGGATAATCTTGAGCAACACTATCGAAAAAAATGTGGTCATGGCGTCTCCAATAGTGAGTTGAATGCTTGGAAACATTCCCTTGATGCGATGGACAAGGTGCTTCGCCGTGCAAAAATTCCTGAAAACTTTGGGATTGCATTGGAATATAAAGTTCCTCAAACAGCTAAGCGAATTGATTTTTTGTTGTCGGGTTATGATGATCTTAATCGGCCATCTTTAATTGTAGTTGAGCTTAAGCAGTGGTCTACCTCAACAGTGTCAGATAAAGAAGGGTTGCTTTTTGCCTCGCGTGGAGGGCGTAGGGGAGAAGAAGAGGGGCCACATCCTTCTTACCAAGCCTGGTCCTATGTACAGTTATTGAAAGACTTTAACGAAAATATTTATACCAACCAATTTGAGTTACAACCTTGTGCCTATCTTCACAACCATACCGTAATTAATCCAGCAGTAAGAGACGAGCGCTATCAATCACTGCTTAAACAAGCACCTGTGTTTTTAAAAGGGCCAGAAGAACAACTCAAGCTCGGTGAATTTATTAAAAGACATATTAAGTTTGGAGATAGTGGAGCATTAATTGAACTGATGGACAATGGAAAGCTTCGTCCATCTAAAGCTTTAGCGGATGTTATTAAAAGTATTTTGGACGGTAATGAAGAATTTACATTGATAGATGAACAAAAAGTTGCTTATGAGACGATATATAGCAAAGTTAAATCTGCCTTGAGCACCTCAGAGAAAGTTCTGCCAAAGGAGGTGGTTATTGTTCGGGGCGGCCCTGGAACTGGAAAGAGTGTTATCGCTGTGAATTTGTTGGCTCGTTGTGTTGGTGAACGAATGATGGCTGCTTATGTGAGCAAAAATGCTGCACCTAGAGCGGTCTATCAAGAGAAGATGAAAGGAGGTAGACATACACAAAAGGAGGTCAAGGCCTTATTTAAAAGTTCGGGCTCCTTTGTGGATTGTCCTGAGCTTTTTGATGTGCTACTTACAGATGAAGCTCATCGACTCAATGAAAAAAGTGGCCTCTATTCAAATGAAGGTGAAAATCAAATTCTTGAGATTATTCGCTCTGCAAAGGTATCTGTATTTTTTATCGATGAAAATCAGCGTGTCACGATGAAGGATATTGGTACGGAGTCAGAAATTCTGAAACACGCAGAGCATTGTTGTGCGAACATAACATTTTGTGATTTGGTTGCTCAATTTCGATGTAATGGAAGTCAGGACTTTATTGACTGGGTTGATAATGTTCTCGGTATCAAAAAGGGGGAGCTTAAGTGCGAGCCTATTGACATGGATGTTCGTATTTTTGATACTGCTCAAGAGATGCATCAAGCAATTCGCGACCGTCAAAAAGAGGGAAAATCAGCACGTGTGGTCGCTGGCTACTGTTGGGATTGGATTAGTAAGAAAAACCCTGAACTTTTTGATATTACTTTGGATCAGGGCGCTTATCAAAAGCAATGGAATTTTTCTTCCTACGGTAGCTTATGGGCATTGGCCTCAGGCATTGAAGAAATTGGGTGTATCCATACATGTCAAGGTCTGGAGTTTGACTATATTGGTGTCATTTTGGGACCAGATTTAATTGTTCGGGATGATCTGGTTCAGACGGATGCACATCAGCGAGCAAAAACGGATAAAAGTTTGTTTGGGTGGAAGGCTAAATTTAAAAAGAATCAGGCAAAAACACAAAAACAAGTAGATGAAATTATTAAAAATACTTATAGAACATTGCTCACCCTGTCTTAGCCTGAAAAAAGTTGACACCTTTTGAGTCATCAAAGGAGTAACAAATG
>CALESB010000057.1 GCA_937906995.1 uncultured Sutterella sp. | reverse complement strand
AATTGCGGTGTGAGAGGGGCGAGCCTGAAAACTCCCCCTACTCGATTCTGCGATTGAGATCGGTTGTGCTTTACGGGCTCTCCCCTTTTTTGTGACTGTTCCCAACAGGCAACGATCGAGCGGATTTGTTTTGTCACGGATGCCTTTCACGGGTGACGCTAACGCACAACATCAAGTTTGAAACCCTCGGCCGTTCATAAACCGATCATGTCGAGCCACAAGGAGAAAAGATGTCAGAGATGCGATTAATTCTTATGGTGATGCTAAGTGTTTTAATCCTCACCGGGGGCATTTTTCACGACCGCGTTCTTTTTTGTCTTGAAGCGTTCATTTTCGCGGGCTACTTATACGGTGAAGGGGTTTTATTGAAGCAAGCTGTCAGCGGTGACGAAAAGGTTCGACGACGTGCCATCGGGCAAATCAAATGCATTGCCTTCGCGGTGATGAGTGTTGCCGTTGTCACCCTTAGCCAGCGATAAAGAATAACTCTCTCTTGTGAGGACAATATGACCGTAGCTTTATTGAGTTTGCCCAAAGCATCCATCGAAAGGATTCTTCTCGGAAAGAAAGATCGACTGATTGTAAGTCAAGGCTTTCCAAAGGTACGAGGACTTCTATTGCATTGCCAAGAAACTAATGCCATCGAAGGCATCGTTCAAGTGAAGAGAACAAGCGTTTTAAATCGCGAGGTGGCTTGGGAACAACACGGCAATCGTAGCGCAACCTACAAAGACGAAACGATGCGACAGTTGCGAGGGGCTGTGAACGTGCTCACTATGGAGCTTGTAAAACCCCAAACCTTTTTTAATCCCCTATCCCCGTCCTTTTTTGGACTCACTGCCTTTCCCCAGTCAACTTACACGCTCACCGAAGAAAGACTCCAACACTTTGGCTTGAAGATTAATTGGGAGGTGCCCGACCCCGATCGTCCTCGAGGACGTTGGTATGGGCCGATTTTTGCAGACTTGTGATTGTATCCATCCTTGTTAGGGAAAAAGAGAGTGTCCGACATGTCGGACACTTTTCATTTAACGATTTAGATTCTTGCGATAAATGCTTTGGTCTAGCGGGTGGTGACCACTGCCCTTTTTGCCGTGGCTTGCCCGCTTTTGTTGGGGAATATTGTCCCTAACAGGTTGAGTTGTAGGGGTGAGCGTTTGGGCGTTTGCACCCAGATGCTCATCAAACAAAACGTCACGACAGTCTTGTTGTCGAATGGCCGCGCCCGCGCGCTCAGAGGGGTGGTTTTCGATACTAGCGTCACGGATAAAGGTGGCTCCCCCTTCTTTTTGCACGATGTCAGTGTGATGAATTAAACGGGGTTCGTGTTGCGTGCACGCGGATAATGTGCCCAAAGCGATAAGGGCGAGATAGATGGGTTTCATGGAAACGATCCTTACAAAAAAAGCATTGGCTCGTTTTGTAGCAAGGCGCAAGGGCTAGGCTCACCGTACTGAAGGTTTTATGCCGAAAGATCGCGATAAAGAGAAGCGGCGCTCGGCTTAGCATAGGGGCGACTCTTTAACCTTAGCGACTTATGCGTTTGAAGAATTTTGTTTTAAAAACGTGGGATGCGCTCTTTGGCGAGTATGAAAAAGACAATGTGCCCAATGACTCATGCACCGAGACGAACACAAACGAGGAAGACACCATCTTTCACTTTCGTGATTTGCCCCAAGATAACGAAGTCAGTATTGACCACGTAACCTACCCGCCCAAAGAAAGTCCCATGCCCATTTTGAGTACGGACTATGTGTTGTCTACCCAAGCTGAACTCATTCGCGCGATTGAATCCGCCGTCCCCTTAACAGAAGAAGAAAAAGACGAGTACCTCTTCCCCGTCATTCGGCGTTTGGCGGGCTATGTTCACCTACTGCCCGCTTCTCAAGCTCACCATCATAATGGCCGTGGTGGACTGTTCTTTCACAGTCTTGATGTGGGACTTAGAAGCGTTCGCATGGCGCGCTGCCGTATTCACGATCTGGAAAGCGATCAACAAAGACGCTACCAAAACAAGGGGCGTTGGTATTTGGCCATTTGCATTGCGGGTCTTTTACACGATGTGGGCAAAGCGGTTACCGATATGACGGTCACGGCCGATGGGGGCAAATCCATGTGGAAACCATCGGTTGAACCTTTGGTGGATTGGGCAAGAAAGAATCACGTGAAAGACTATTACGTCAGTTGGATCGTGAACCGCATCGACAAACAGCACGAAAGCGCATCGCTCGCTTTATTTCAAACCTTGGTGCCCAACGCTACGCGTGCCTTTTTAGAAGAGTCGCACAGCCCTCATATGATGAATGAAATTTACGATGCCTTGACGGGGAGAGCTCGTAAAGGGGCGGTCATTGCCGACTTAGTGATGAAAGCCGATGGTTTTTCAACGGCCACGGATCTTAATCGACAAAGTAAAGAAGGTATTTGCACGGGGGTTCATGCCCCGATTGCGAGCACGATTTTTCAAATCATGCAAGCACTGGTTCAAGAAAAAGCGTGGAGCGTAAACGAGAAAAATTCCCCCGTGATTGTCTCTGACAAGGGGGTATTTGTTCAATGGTATCGGGTTGTGCCCGCCATCATAGCGAAAGTCCAAGACAGGGGATTGGGTTCGATTCCCAGAGACGGTGATGTGCTCTTAGAAAAACTACAAGAAAGTGGCGTGATTGAAGTGATGTCTGAGGATAACGCCATTCAGTCGCCATTTTGGTACGTTTTGCCCGCGTTTGCCTTTGTCGATTTACCTGACGATGAAACGCCCCAAATCAACTATCTGACGTGCGTGAAAATCCATAACAAAGAAACCTTCTTTGGCGAAATTGCCCCGCCAGAGCGCGTTTTTGTGCTCTTAAAGGGCATTGGTGTCACCGATGAAGAAAAAGAACGCTGGCAAGGTTTAACAGGTTTTGAAGCCCCACAAACGGTGTCGGTGTATTCGGACAACGATGACAAGAACGTCTCCGATGAGGACGTTCAAGCGATTAATGAAGAAACCGAAGAAAAGAAGAGGCTGGAAGATGAACCAACGCCCGCAAGTGACGCTCGCGATGCAATTGAAGAAGTTAATGTAAAAGAAGAGGTTGAAGCGCCGGAAAACATCACCTCAACCACGCCTATATCCATTGAAGCCCTTTTACCCACGAAACAGGTGAACGAGGGTGATGAAGAGATACACAAAGAGGGCAAAGACGAACAACATAAGACGGAAACGCTTGAAGTAAAAGAAGAGCTTGAAGAAGAAAGTCCGAGTCAAATGGTGCATGAACCTCAATCGTTGGTGGAGTGTTTGATGCCAAGCGCCAAGAAAAAGAAAAAACGGGCGAAGAAAAAGAAAGCTAAAGGGGAAAAGCGTCAAGAAATCCTCCCTGTTAGGGAAGAAAAAGGTGCGCCCACTTTGCGAAAAATGCTTCCGCCAGCGATTGAATCGCACAAGGAAGCCCCTCTTTTTAGAGAGACTCACGATGTCGTTATTGAAGTGAAAGAAAAGGTTGAACCCGATGGGGACGAGAACGTTCAATCCAACAGCAAAAAAAACGAAAAAGAGCAACGTGAAGAACGCTTTCACCGTGCGAGTGCGCTCCTTCGAGAAGCTCGAACGCAACTTTTAGGAAAGGGGGGAACGCTTGTTCATCCACCCTTTATCGAAAACGGTTTTCGGAGTTCCCCCGCCGATTTATTGCTTCAAGAACTGAAAAGTCTCAACTTTAATGAAGCGTTTGTACGACAAAAAACAGGGAGTTACAACGGGCTTGGCGGTTTGCTCCATGACAGCAACACCCGTTTATTAAAGATTGCTAACCCTACTCCTACTCAAGGACAGAATCATCATGACGATTAAATACGATGCCACGGCCTATGAAGTGGCTTTTCGACCTAACTACGAAATGCAACAAGTGCTTGTCTGGTGGGCGGGTGCGGGGATTTATGCAATGCTCGCTGCCTCTGCGTGGTGGCCGTCTGGCCCCATGTGGTGGTTGTGTGGGATTTGTGTGTTGATGGGAGCACTGAAGGTGAAACCCGCCAAAGAGCTTTATGACTTCCAGAAAAACCTCGCGGGTCGGGAGGTGTCCTTTTGTACTTTGGCCGACTTGGAAGCTCTTGCGCAAATGAAAGTGCACGATGAGGATCTTTGGATTGGCAAGGGCTTTATTTGGGGCAATACTCACGCACAACGCATCTCGGAAATCTTAAAGCGCGATTGGGCCGAACTTTCCAAAGAGTCGCAAGCGTTTCAGATTCAAGTGGCTAACGTCAAAAGGCGAGTCTCGTGGCAAGGTATTTGCCACCCCATAAAAACCGCTCGTGAGATGGCTGAAGAGGGTAAGCGCGTCTCCAAGCGCATTGGTCAGCCTTGGATTCATGGGGTAGGGGAGCGAGAAGACGATTTGTGGCAAAACACGAAATTGGCAAGTGGCCATTCGCTCATCGTTGGAACAACGGGTGCGGGAAAAACGCGTATGTTTGACCTTTTTATCTCTCAAGCGATTTTAAAAGGCCACCCCGTTTTCATCATTGACCCCAAGGGTGACCGAGAGCTCATGGAAAATGCCAGACGCGCTTGCGTGGCCTTGGGTCGCGCCAATGCCTTTGTCTCTTTTCACCCCGCCATGGATAGCGTCTCAACGCGCATCGACCCCTTGGCCAATTGGACAAGACCAACCGAAATCGCATCTCGCATCGCCGCGCTGATGCAGTCGTCTTCTGGCTTTGATCCCTTTACGTCCTTTGGTTGGCAAGCCATCAACACCATCACGCAAGCCTTGGTGATTTGTCAGGAGCGCCCAACGCTCAGAAGCATACGCAGTTACTTGGAAGGTGGGCCAGAATCGCTTTTATGCGCAACCGTGCGAGCCTATGGTGTGAAGGCTCTGGGTGAAGCAGAATGTCGCCGAAGCTTAAATGACTATGGGATCACGGACGAAGAGGGCACTCACTCGGAAAGAATCGCCAAGCAACTGGTGGCTTGGTATCGTACAAGGTTAAAAAACGCGCACTCCAACTCCGAAGTCGAAGGCTTAATCAGTCTTTTTGAACACGATGCCACGCACTTTTCCAAGATGGTGGCGTCGCTTTTACCGATGTTGGCGATGCTCACCTCTGGTGTCTTGGGCGACATGCTATCTCCTCGCAACGATAAAGAAGCCAATGAGTACACCTATCGCGATATGGATGAGCTTATTCAAACCAATAGCGTGGTGTATTTGGGGCTTGATAGTCTCTCGGACGGTATGGTGGGCAGTGCCATCGGGTCGCTTTTATTGGCTGACCTCACGTCCGTGGCGGGCGCGCGCTACAACTACGCCCAATCCAAACCCATTAAAGTCTTTGTCGATGAAGCGGCCGAAGTGATCAATAAACCGATGATTCAGCTTTTAAACAAAGGCCGAGGGATTGGCTTTGAATTAATGGTGGCCACACAAACCATTTCAGACTTCTCGGCGCGCTTAGGCAAAAAAGACGATGCGCTTCAGGTTTTGGGCAACATCAACAATATTTATGCCCTGAGAACCTTAGACCCTGATAGCCAAAAGTGGCTCTCTACGCGTTTGCCAGAAACCAAAATCAAGTACGTTGTTCGCGATCAAGGGCAAAGTACCGTAAGCGATGAACCCATTCTCTCGGGCGGTTCGTTAGGGGAGCGACTGATGGAGGAAAAGGGGAGTCTTTTTCCCGCGCAACTTTTTGGCATGATGCCGAACCTTGAATACTTTGCATCCATTTCGGGCGGCATGTTAGTCAAAGGTCGAATCCCCATTTTGGTAGCCGATAAAAGTGAAATTCAGAAGTAGGGGAGGAGGGGGCAATGAAATCGTTAGAAAACTCTTTTTGGTTTGTCTGCTCCATGATCTTGGTGCTCTTTTCTTTGGGACTTTTGTTTGCGAGCACCGACTTTATTCGGGGCAATATGATTGAAGAGTCAAAGATGGTCTACCGAACGTTAGGGGAAGACGCAACGCGAGAGATTCAAGAGTGTGCCGATCGCTGGTACATCGCCACGATTGAAAAGCCACAAGTTGAAGAAACTTTGATGATGATTATTCCCACCCGTGAAGAAAGACAACGCTCGCGAGGTTTAGAGGATTTGGGCTCACCTTTGTGGCCTTGGGTTGCCGACAGAATTAGCTGTTTGATGGACATGATCTATTGGCTTTATCGCCGTGTGGCACTGTTATTGGTGTGGTTACCCGCGTGTTTGCCAGCACTGGTCTTGTCGGTAGTGCACGGACTATTAGAGCGCAAAATCAAACAAACCAATTTTGGTTACGCATCTCCCATTGTGCATCGGTATTCGTGGCGCATTTGTGGTTGGGCAATCGGCTTCTTTTTGCTGTCCTTTTTGCTTCCGATTGCGATAAGCCCTGAGTTTATTCCTTTCTTGATTGCCACTGTGATGGTGATGATGGGCATGAGTTTGGGCAATATGGTGAAGCGGTTTTAGGGTGAAAATGCAGTTAAAACTGTCCGACATGTCGGACACTTTTCAGACTGCCCTAAACGGTATGAATGGTTCGTTTGATAATGATGCCTTTACCGTCAGCGCTGAAATGGGTTACCGCTTTAACTTCATGGACGGCGGTGTCTGTGTTGAACCGCAAGTGGGCTTTAGCTACGGTCAAATCAAGGGTGAAACGATCAAGAGCTCTAACGGTGTAACGCTTGAACAAGACGACTACAACAGCCTCATCGGTCGAATGGGTGCACGTACGGGCTTTAAGTTCCCGAAAGACAAGGGCACGATTTACGCTCGCGTATCTGGTGTGTATGACTTCGATGGTGAAATCAACGCTTGCGCATACGATTCCACTTCGTTGAACACGATAGAAGCCGACTTGGGCGGTTCATGGTTAGAAATGGGTGTGGGTGCTAACTTCAATTGGACGAAGAATACGCACACGTACATCGACTTCGAGCGCACCAACAGCGGTGTCGTGAAGGAAAACTATCGCTGGAATGTTGGCGTTCGTCATAACTTCTAAACTAAAGGAAGCAAAGGGTGGCCAAATATTTGGGTCACCCTTTTTTCAGTTAAATGCCGAATGTTCGTATCCATTGCACACCGATGAACGCAAGCCCATTAGAGCAAAAAACAAGTTAGAATGATAGAGCGGTGCAGAGGAGGAGTGAATGCGAACCTCCACAATCCCATGTTCAGGCTTTACGACATTGGTGGGTCTGCACCGCATCACTACTAACTTCCTAGGCAAGGTTCTTTGCCAAATACCAAAAGACACGACTGAGTTAATGGCGTTGAAGACGAACTTAGTCTTGACGGTGTTAGACAATTTTTATGGGGGAAGTGTTCGATGTGTCGGATACTTCGCCGTAAAGGGAGTCTGGCAATGGTGCTAGGGTAGGTCTTTGCTTACAGAGTTACGCCATTTTCACTTTGGGGACTTTACTGCTTAGAAGTCCTTTTTTTCTATTACAATGAAAGACACCCCCCACTTGTTAGGGTGGAAAGACATCTCCAATTAATGAGTTGATAGTTTTTTGATCATTTAAAGTCCTCGACAGAGGGAAGTACCCATGACTGAATTAAAACCTGAAGAGCGTGCTCGTCAGTGGATTGATAGAAAGTTAGAAGATGCTGGTTGGCGCGTGATTAATCGAGACGAATATGCCCCTGGGATGACTGCTGTGGCCATTAGAGAGGCTTCTATGCGTCACCATCTAGAAGCCGACTATTTGTTTTTGATTAATGGGAAGGCGGCGGGTGTTCTTGAAGCCAAGCGTGAAGAGATTCATCTCGATAATCCGAAGTTAATTGCTCAGGCAGAAAACTACGCTTGGCAAGTTCAGCCTTGGTATCCCACATGGCAATTTCCTCTGCCTTTTATTTACCTTTCCAATGGTAAAGAAATTGCATTTAAAGATCGCCGAGACACGGACGCTCAATATCAACTCATAACGAAATTCCCACGTCCTTGGGATTTGGCTAGAAAGCTTGATCTCGATGAGTTTGCGGGGCTTCCTTACCTATCGCCCAACAAGTTAAGAAAGTGTCAATACGAAGCCATTACGAACTTAGAGAAATCCTTTAAACAGGGCAAAAAACGAGCCGTGATGGTTTTAGCAACGGGTTCGGGTAAGACATTCACGGCCTGTATGACCGCTTATCGAATGTTGACCTATACGCCAATGAAGAGAGTGTTATTCCTTGTCGACCGTAACAATCTCGGGGTCGCGGCTCGCACGGCGTTCCAATCTTTCACGCTCACAGAAAATGGCAAAGCTTTCACTGAAATCTTTGGGGTTGAACACCTTACAAGTAAGCCTTTAGACAGTCGTACTCGTGTGGTTGTCAGTACGATTCAACGACTTTATTCTCAATTAATCGGTTCAACAAAATCTTACTCAGAAGAAGAGGAAGACAATGCCGTTTGCACTCAAGAAAATACGGTAGAGTTGCCCGACAACTTAACGTTGCCACCCGATTATTTTGATCTCATCATCGTTGACGAATGTCACCGTTCCATCTATAGCGATTGGCAAAAAGTCTTGACCTACTTCAATAAGGCTCGTTTAGTGGGTTTGACAGCCACGCCGATTCCAGAAACGTTATCGTTCTTTGATGACAATGTTGTCGCGAACTACTCCTACGATCAGTCTGTTTTGGACGATGTGAATGTGCCTTACCGTGTCTATCGCATTGAGACGGAGAAAACAGAACAAGGCGGAACCATTGCTGAGGGTACAACCATTATTTCGCAGAGTCGAAAAGATGGCAGTAAGAAAGAACAAGTCGCTATTGTTGAGCGCACATTTAAGAAATCCGAATTGAATCGTTCGATCATCATTGATGATCAAATACGCAAGGTTTTGGAGCAGTACCGAGACGATGTTTACACCAAACTGTATCCCGAGAGAGCTCCGAACTTTGATTATCTTCCCAAGACGTTGATCTTTGCCATAAGTGAACTCCATGCTCAACGCATTGTCGAAATTGCCAAAGAAGTGTTTGGTCGAACGGACGACAAGTTTGTACAAAAGATTACCTACTCTGTTGGGGACAGTAACGAGTTAATTCGTCAGTTTAGAAATGACGTGGACTTTCGCATTGCCGTGACCGTGACATTGGTGGCCACAGGCACTGACGTTAGACCTTTGGAAGTGTTGTTGTTCTTCAATGACGTTCACTCCGATACGCTTTATCAGCAAATGAAGGGGCGTGGTTGTCGTACGATCCACCCAACACAACTGCAAGCCGTCACGCCTAATGCGATCAGTAAAGACCTCTTTTACATTATTGATGCGGTGGGTGTGACAGAAAGTGAAAAGTATTTACCACCTGTGGGTGGAAATGGTGAAAAGCCAGAATTCAATCCCACCATTGAGCAACTTTTTGAAAAGATGGCGTTAGGGCATTTGCCTGACGACTACCTTTATATGTTGGCCACGAAGTTAAGTTGTGTTGGTAATCGTGCCCAGCCCGAAGACTTAAAGGAGCTCTATAAGATATTCCCGATTTCATTGATTGATTGGGCACGGGGTGTTTTACAGACGTTAGAAGCGAAATCGTTACCGCCCTTTAACTCGGCAGACGAAGACAACAGCGTGAGAATGTCCCTTGTTGGGGACTTGCTTGGCAATATTGATGCAAGAAAGAAGATCGTTGAGATCGCTAAGGGTTACGTGAAAGAAATCGTGGGCATGACGGACAAAATCATCAATGTGGGTTTTTCTTATGAAGAAGCAAAAACATCAACGGAACTCTTTGAAACATACGTCAATGAGCATCGTGATGAAATTGAAGCTTTGAGACTGATCTATAACCAAGAGTCTGGGAAGCTTACGCGACCGATCATTGATGATTTGGCCAAGCATCTGCAATCTCATATTCCGGGTTTTAATGTCGGGCGTCTTTGGGGCGATTATGCGCTCTTAAACCCTAAGAAAGTAAAACCTCTTAACAAAGAGTTGATGGCGGCGACCAACCTCATTCAATTGGTTCGTTTTGCATATAAAAAAATCGAGTCGTTGTATTCGTTAAAGTCTCTCGTTGCCCAACGATTCGAGTTGTGGTGTGGTCAAGCACAACGTGAAATTAGCTCCGAGCAAAAAGAGGTTTTCCGTAAAATTGCGCATTACATTGCGCAAAACGGTGGGTGTGATTTCGATAGCTTGCTCGCGGCCGTGCCTGAAATGATTCGAGGATTAAGACCATATTTCAGTTCAAAGCAAGCGGCAAACGATGCTCTTTACTCACTTAATGAATTTATTCTCAAGGTAGCTTAAAAAATGGCAGAGACTCAAGCGAAAGAAAGTTCTTTGATTAAAAAGGTCGGTCAGTTGGCCGATATTATGGCGGGTGCTGGCGTTGGTTTTACCGATTACTTAACGCAGTTGACGTATCTTCTTTTCTTAAAGATGGACAAAGAACGCGTTGAACAGTTTTGGGAAGAATCTATGATTCCCGAAGGCTATCGTTGGGACGATTTATTAAAAGAAACGGGTGAAGACTTAATTAATCTTTATGAACAAGCTTTAGATGTCCTTGGTCGCGAAGATGGCTTAGTGGGTACGATTTTTACGAAAGCAAGTAACCGTATTGAGAGCCCCGTTTACCTTGAAAAGCTCATTTCTTTCATTGATCAACAAGATTGGTTAATGATGGACGGTGACTTAAAGGGCACCCTTTATGAAAGCATCTTGCAGAAAAACGGTCAAGATAAAAAGAGCGGAGCGGGGCAATACTTCACTCCGCGTCCTCTTATTGATGCCATTGTTGAAGTTGTGAATCCTCAGATTGGTGAGACGGTGACTGACCCCGCTTGCGGTACGGGAGGTTTCTTATTGTCTGCCTTTGCTCATATGAAGAAGCAGTCGATGGACGAAAAACATCTGTTATTCCTTCGTAACAAAGCTTTGCACGGTGCAGACATTACGCCATTAGTGGTGACGATGGGTTCAATGAATATGTATTTGCACGGTGTGGGACTCAATGGGAGTCCGATTAAGTGTGAAGACTCTTTAGTCCGTGAACCTGAAGAACTGACCAAGGTTGTGTTGGCTAATCCTCCGTTTGGAGCTCGTCCATCGGGTTCTGTTGAAATTCATCGTCCCGACTTCATTATCGAAACGAAGAATAACCAACTTAACTTTGTTCAACACATCATGTCTTTGCTTGAACGTAACGGTCGTGCTGGTGTGGTGTTGCCTGACAATGTTTTGTTCGAGCGTGAAGGTGCGGAAATTCGCAGAAAGCTTTTAGAAGACTTCAATCTTCATACGATTCTTCGTTTGCCGACAGGGATTTTCTATGCCCAAGGTGTTCAAACCAACGTGATTTTCTTTACGAAGGGTGAGCCCACAAAAGATGTTTGGTACTACGACTATCGAACGGACATCAAGCACACTTTGGTCTCGAATCCGTTAACTCGTAAGCACCTTGATGACTTCGTTAAATGCTACTGCTCGGAAGATCGCTCTAAGCGTCAAGAAACCTATGATGCTGAAAAGAACCCTAATGGTCGTTGGCGCAAGTATTCTGCCGAAGAATTATTAAAGCGTGATCAAGTTAACCTAGACATTACTTGGATGACTGAAGCCAAGAGTGAAGAAGAGTGTCTCACAATGGACGAAGTTTTTGAGCGTATGGCTGAGCGCGTGAAGACGATTAATGATGCTTTTGCCAAGCTTCAAAAGGAGCTTCACCATGAACTTTGATCGAATGAGAGCCCTGTTGCTTGAACAGGCTATTCGAGGAGAGCTTGTACCTCAATTAGACTCGGAAGGTGTAGTAGAACAGATGAGAGATGCACCAGAAGAGATTCCATTTGAGATTCCTGAAAAATGGAAATGGGCAAGCCTGAAAGTCTTAGTGGAACGCACTAAGCAAACAATCCCAGAGGAAGAATTCACGTACATTGATGTCGCTTCGATTGAAAATTTTCAGGTGAGAGCTACAAAAAAAGTAAAAGCATCAGAAGCTCCATCTCGAGCACGAAAAATAGCAGAAGCTGGTATGGTGCTTTTTGCTACAGTGAGACCGTATTTGAAGAATATATGTATTGTTCCAAATATAGAAGGAAGTGTTATAGCAAGCACTGCTTTTGCTACGATGATATGTACTAAGCATTTAGATAATAAATATTTGTTGTATGTGCTTAGAAGTGATTTTTTTACAGATCTTGTAAAGGGTAAACAAAGGGGTATTTCATATCCTGCAATTAGTGATAAGGATTTCTATTCACTATCAATTCCTGTTCCTCCCATAGAAGAACAAAAACGCATTGTTGCCAAGCTTGAAAAAGTCTTTGCTGAAATTGATCGTGCTGAAAAAGCCTATCAAGAGTTGCAAACGCTCAGTGATGCTCTAACCAAACAAATTCTTCAAAAAGCTATTCATGGAAGATTAGTTCCTCAACTGAAAGGGGAAAGTCTGCCCTCTGGTATCAAGGAGGTTAAAGATTCAAGTTTTGAAATTCCCGAGACATGGAGACTAACAAGCCTGGGAGATTTGATTTCAATGAAGTCTGGAGATGGGCTATCTAAGAAGCAGTATATGCCTGGGACAATTCCTGTTTATGGAGGAAATGGTGTTAATGGATATCATAATTCCAGCAATGTGGAAGAGGGGACGCTAGTAATTGGGCGTGTTGGTTATTACTGTGGGAATGTGAAAAAAACTACTGAAGCTGCATGGGTAACAGATAATGCATTGATTGTAAATTTTAAAATAGAGGCCAATCCTGACTTCTATTTATATATTTTAAATGGTATGAATTTAGGTAAAAAGACAAATCAAACAGCGCAACCAGTGATTACAGGGAAATTACTAAAACCAATGTTAGTGCCCGTTCCTCCTTTAGAAGAACAACAGCGCATCGTTACCAAAATCGAAGAGCTTTTTAAGCAAGTCGAAGCGTTAAAAGCATAAGAGCTACAAACCTCAAAGGGTGTTCCATTCGGGATGCCCTTTTTCAATCCGCATCGTCTTTTTCTATCAAAGTGTCCGACATGTCGGACAGTTTTGCCCACTAAATCCGTACAAAGTTTGGGTAATACGCCCTTTCTAGGATTACGTCTATACAAAAATCACAGGTGTTTTGATCTTTGGAGAAAACCCTGTGCAACCCACACTAATTCCTACCCGTGCTGACGATCCACAACATTTGCTTTTATGGTCGGCCGATGAAGTCGTCCCCATGGTGGTCGGCTTACTTTTCGGAATGATGATCGGCCAAGCTTTGGTTTTCTTCTTGCTTGGAGTTCTGATTACCAACTTGTATCGCCGTTTTCGTGATGGACATGCCGATGGCTATTTACTGCACCTTTTCTATAACTATGGCTTCGGTTTTACGCGCTCCAAGTCAATGATCAATCCCTTCATTAACCGCTTCTTTCCGTAATCCGTCATGCAGTGGAATATTTTCAAAAAAAGGTTTAGTGAGCTTCAAGTGGAAGCCCATTGGAGTCGCATTACCGTGTTAGGACTTCTTGTTCTATGCGTGGTCTTGACGTTTGCTTTGGCCAATAAAACCCCTGTGGTATTGGTTCAGCCATGGACGCTCACCAGTGATGCCGAGATCACGCAGTCGCACGCTAGTCGAAGCTACAAAGAAGCTTGGGCATTGGCCATTGCCGAATTGGTGGGTAACGTCCAACCCACAACGGTGGACTTTGTGGGCGAGCGATTGAAACCCTTACTTTCGCCCAAGATTTATCACGAAGTCATTGATGCCATTCAGGCCAATGCTCAAATGTTGCGAGACGATCGCGTCTCCATTCGCTTTGAACCCCGTGAAGTGATTTATGAAAAAAGCACCGACAAGGTGTTTGTCTTTGGTTACTCCTTTATGCGTTTAGGTACGTCTTTAGAAAAAGAAGTTCGTACACCACGCACCTATGAAATCGCCCTCAAGATTGCCAATTACGCCCCCATGATCACGTTCATCACAACGTATCAAGGGCGACCGATGACACGCGATGAAATTGAACGCCAAGAAAAAGGCAAACAGCGTCAAATCGAGCGCGAAAAGAAACAGGCCGAGCGTATGGGCTTGAAGTACGAACCGAAGAAAGTTGAAAAGAAGGAATAAGAAATGCCCCAATTAAAGGTCACGGCCGTGATGGTGGCGATGGCGATTTCGCTTATGTCACCGATGACGATGGCACAAACCGAAGACATACCCGCAGTGCCTGTGAGTGTGATGAAAAAGGCACGTCAAGAAGCTAATGCTCAAATGGTTGATCCCGAATTGGGGGCAGTGCGTCCCACTGAGCGCAATAAGGTGAAAGCCAATGCGAACAATGCCAACACCAAAGAAAATGACAAACACTTGTCAGAGACAAAAAAGCCCGCGAAGAAAGCTTTCTATGTGAATCGCCAGCGCGATGTGTTGGTTCAACCCGGGGTGAACACCACGATTGCCATTGCACTTAACCAACCCAATCGTTTGTTAACGCCTTTTAAAGACCCACAAGTCATTAGTTCTGTTTTAACGATGGGTAAAGGCAATGACGGTGGCGAAATTACCATTCGAGATAACGTGGTTTACGTTACCACCGATCGTCAATACCCCGTAACGATCTTTATCACCGAGTACGGTCGCGAAGATATTGCAATGTCGTTGACGATGGTGCCCGAGCGCGTTCCTCCGAAGGAAGTGAAGCTCACATTGCCTGAAAGCATTATGGCCGAGCTTCGTACAGGCAAAGACGCTCGGTATCAAGAAGGCAATGTACGCGAAGCCAAGGCTTGGGAGACGGGACAGCCTTACGAAGACATGATTCGTGAGACGTTTCGTTCTATGGCCTTGGGGCAAGTCCCACAAGGCTACACCTTGAGAAAACTGCGTGACAATGAACCCGCGCCACTGTGCCGTCAAAATGGGCTTGTCTTTAGCTTTAAGGGCGGTCAGATTTTGGAAGGCTCGGAGATGGACTACTACGTGGGCGTGATTCGCAATGCCACAAATGAACCCATCGAATTTCTGGAGCAACGCTGTGGGGGTTGGCGCGTGGCCGCAGTCACCGCTTTCCCGTTGAAGGTTTTAAAGGCGGGTGAAGCTACCGAAGTCTACGTGGCCGTTAAACACCAAGAAGAAAAGGATCACGGGACGGTGCGCCGTCCGTTGATTCTTCGCACATTTGAGTAAGGGGGACGGAGATGCTCTCTAAGTTCAAACAAAGTTGGATCAAGATGCCCCCGAAGCGAAGAAAACTCGTTGCGGTGGTGACCATTGTGGCGATTGTTTTCACGGTGATTGGGGTGTTTCAGCCCAGTCCCAAAGAACGGGACAAACAATACAACCGTAAAAACGATCAAATCCGAAACGTCTTAACTGATCACGGCACGCGCAATGTGGGGATTGACAACCTCTCAGGGCGGGTGAAGAACCTTGACTCTCGCAGTGAACAGTTGGAGCGCGAAGTCGAGCGACTCACCAAAGAAGCCAAAGACAAAAGCGATGCCAGTGCCATTGAAAAACGGTTAATCGAAAAGATTTCCGCTTTATCGAAAGAGTTAGAAGCGTTACGCAAAGGTCAAACCGAAGGGCAAGCGAAGACTGAAGACCCCAAAGGCAATCCCTTTGAAGCGATGACGACCGAAGATGTGACCTATAACGCGAAGTCTGGCGCATCTGGGTCAAACTCGGGCGCGTCCAACCCAAGTCGCAAGAAGGACGCTCCTACGATACGCGTCTTTAGCGGGCAAAAGCACGAAAAAGAGCGTGAGAAGGCCGAACGCAAGACCAAAAACCCACCCGCTGATGCTGAAGCTTACATACCAGCGGGTTCAATTCTGACGGGGACGATTATTTCAGGGGGCGACTTTGCCACCAATGCGGGGGGCTTTGAAAACCCGACTCCCTTGTTAGTGCGACTCAGTAAAGACGCGATTTTGCCTAATCGTTTTAGAACGGACATTCGTGAGTGCTTTTTACTGATGGGCGGTCGAGGGGATTTATCCAGCGAGCGAGTCAAACTCCGAGGAGAGATGCTTTCGTGCGTAAGAAAAGACGGCAGTGTCATTGAGACGAAGTTAAACAGTTACGTTACGGGTGAAGACGGCAAGGAAGGCATTAAAGGCCGTTTAGTCAGCAAACAGGGGCAGATCATTGCGCGCTCCTTGATGGCGGGGTTTGCCTCTGGCTTATCGGACGCGTTTGACGTGAACCAAGTACCCACGATTTCCACGAGTACCGATGGGACAGTTCAGTACAGCAAGGTCTACAGCACGGACGCTTTACAAGGGGCGGCCATTAAAGGGTTATCCAATTCGTTGGAGCGCATTTCTCAGTTTTATCTCGATATGGCCAAAGACATCTTCCCTGTTGTGGAAATTAATGCGGGTCGCGAAGTTGATGTGATTGTGATTTCGGGCACGCGCCTAAAGGTCACGGCAGAAAACGTAAGAAATTAAAGGGAACAAATGATGAAGAAGTTAACCAAGCGCATCGCGTTGATGGGGCTGACGATGGCCGTGAGTGTGACCACCTCAGGGTGCTCGTTTTTTAATGTCGGCGAAGAGGAGTTTGCCTGTACAGGTATGCCCGATTCGGTCTATTGCCACAGCTCTCGCGATGTTTACTACGCCACCAATGACGGCTCTGTCCCGTCTCGCGTGGGTAAAGACGGCTCTTACAACGAGGACTGTACGGACTGTGTTCGCAGTGAAGGGGAGCGTTTTAATAATGCGGGCGATCGCGAGGGTGACGCTCGTTCTCATGAGACTGACTCCTCCTCGAGTTCCTTTCTCAATGGTCACGGTGATGAGGTGATCAATAACTACGTCTCACCGCGCTTACCCACGCACTCAGTGCCCATTCGTACACCCGCGGTTGTGATGCGCATTTGGATTGCGCCTTGGGTTGACCAACAAGACAACCTCAATAGCCCCGGTTACGTCTATACCGAAATTGAACCTCGCCGTTGGATTTACCAAAGCTTCAATGGCGAAGGGTCAAGTACCTCGTTTAAGCCTTTGCTTGAAACGAAACTTCCTCAATCGGCCTCCGATAAACAAGCGTTGGAAGGCCATAACTCATTAGAAAAACTAAAGGAGAAAAACAATGCACAACTTCGAGCTCGCTAACGCTCGCCGTCTCTCAATGGCTGTGGCGATTGCCACGGGTCTGACCTTGGTGGCCACTTCTGTCTTGGCGGGCACTGGAGGCGATGAATTTTCCGCCGTCTACGACACGTTGGTGGAATGGTCTCAAGGCACGCTTGGCCGAATCATCGCGATTGCGATGATTTTGGTGGGGTTGGTCGCGGGTGTCGTTCGCCAATCCATTATGTCCTTCGTTATTGGATTGGCGGGGGGCATGGGACTTTACAACGCCCCCGCCGTGATTGAAGCCGTGATGACGGCCACCATTACGGCAGACTTTGCCCCGATGGTTTCCATGCTCTCTAACGGTCTTTCATAAGACAAAAGGCGTGTTGCATTAGTAGGTCATGAGCAAACTTATTCACTTAGAGAACAACAATGAAACCCTCATTTAAATTGTTTTGTGACAGTGCCTATTCGTGGCTAGCTGTCCCTAAAGAAATCTTTCAGTCCAACAAGTTTGCTCATACGCACGCCTTCTCACGCGTCAGTGACGATGGTGAGACTTTCTATCTTTTTGAAGATAAAGCTCAGTTTGAGCAAAGCGATGCCGATCGCTTCATCATCCATTATCTCGATGCGTTGGGCGTGCCCACTATTCATTGTCCGATTGCTCGTGTTCGAACCTTGTCGGGTCACGTCATCAGCGTGACGGAAATTTGTCACGGCTTGGTCTCTCCCATTCGTTATTACTCACCCATTGATCGGGTCAAATCCCATTGAACATGAAAAACATCAACGATAAACATCCAGCCCATTCAAGTGAAGTAAAGCTTGAGGGTGTGACAGACGCACCCAAGATGAAGTTCAACGAGAAGTTTAAGAGCGCATCAAAGGCC
Organism: uncultured Sutterella sp.; assembly: GCA_937906995.1. Classification (GTDB taxonomy): domain Bacteria; phylum Pseudomonadota; class Gammaproteobacteria; order Burkholderiales; family Burkholderiaceae_F; genus Aphodousia. The sequence continues at coordinate 14,828 of CALESB010000057.1, read as the reverse complement.
TTTGGGGCTTCTCGAGAAAAGCCATTGATGTGTCTAACGGCGGTGAGTGTGGCCATCTCTGCCGTTGCTATCACACTGTCGGTGATGGCCTTAAACGCGCCTAAAACCTCATTGGATCGCTTTAAAGACCGTGTCGAAACGATTGCGAAGGCCCATAACGTTGAGACACCGCGCGCCTTTGACCCCAATGTGAAAGACACGGGGGATTTGATTGTGACCGACATTGCTCCGAAAACGGACGTTAAAGCTCAAGAAAAGGATGAAGAAGTCGCTCACCCAAGTGTTTCTCAATCACCAACGAAAGCAGAGCTTGAAGATGAAGGGGATTTTCCAACAACCCATGAAGCCAACACTTTAAGTATTGCAGAGCGTCAAAAGCGCCTCTCGCCCATTGACCGCATTGTGTCTTTGCCAATGGACGGTATGCGAGCGGTTGCAAGCAAAGACGGCAAGATCATGTACATGGGCGAGAGCGGGCGCTTTGTCATTGTTGGGAAACTGTATGACATCTGGGAGCGCAAGCCCTTGCACACGATAGAAGAAATTGCGCACGCAGCCAACCATATTCCTGTTGAGAAGTTTGGATTAACCCCGAAAGGCAAAAGCGTGATTTCGACAGGCAATGGCAAAGAAACCGTGACCGCGTTTGTTGATCCCCTATGCGGTTGGTGCCACAAACTCATGGAAGACATCACAAAAGATCAATCCTTGTTAGAGAACTATCGTTTTCACTTTTATGTGATTCCCGCTTTGGGGGACGCAAGCCACAAGGTGGCCAAACATCTCTTTTGCGCTAACGCTAGTGCTCGTGAGAAATTCCAAGCCTTCATGAAGGGCAGTGATGCGATTTTGGCTTTAAAGACGAAAGAAAAGTGTGAGATGGCGGGCTACAACGACACGCTTATGACAGCGCAATTGCTTGGCGTTCAAGGCGTGCCCTTTGTGGTTGCATCGGACGGTCGTTTTGTGGCGGGCAAGCCCCAAGACGTGAAGGCTTTTTTGAAGGGTGAAAAAGACAAGACGGGGAGCGCGAGATGAACGTCATTGGATTAAAAATCACAACCGATGAGGGACTGATTGAAGAAGAGCTTCGCGCTTCAAGTTTAATCGAGCCCTTTGTGTATGAACCCAAAAATCAATACTTTCTCTGTCAGGACAACACCGTTGGGGTGGTCTTTGAGTGTGTTGCGCTCACGGGCGGTGATCAAGCCGATCAAGATCACTTGGAACAAGTCATTGACCAAGACTATCCCGAGGGGACGACAGCACAGTTTTTCCTCTTTAAAAGCCCCGATATTGAACGAGAACTTATCGCAATGGAAACCTTGCGAGGAGACTTTAGCCACCCGTTACTTAACAAAGTGGTTGAAGATCGCATTGAGTTTTTGCACAAGCACACCACTGAGCCCATTGTCACGAAAACGAGCAAAAACACCTATCGCGATGTCGGGAAAATCTTTGATACGAAATTAATCGTGAGTTTTAAATTCCCGATCGAAGGCGATATTCCCACGCCTGAAGAGGAAGTGGCGATTTTGTCGCTTGCAACCAAAACCGAGTCGGCGTTGATGACCGCCAAACTTCAACCCGTGCGAATGACGGCCAAGGCCTACATTCGCTTAATGAGCACGATTTTTAATTGGTCGGAACGCGCCTCGTGGCGAGGTTCGTATTGGGACAAATGGGAAGAAGACAAGTTTATTAACGAGCAGATTTTTGACTACACCACCGATGTGGTCAAAGTGGACGATTCAACCGTCAGTTTCGGTGACAACGTCTTTGTAAAGTCGCTGTCAGCCAAAACTTTTCCCACGTCGATGTACTTCACCGAAGCCTTGTTGTACGCGGGCGACTTAAAGCAAGGCGAAGAAAACCTTCGCCAGAGTTATGCCGTGGTCACAAACCTTTACTTTGGCGATCCCGTGAAGTTAAAAAACAGTCTTATGCGTAAGCGTCAATGGATTGTGAACCAAAGCTACTCGATGCTCACGCGCTATGTTCCAGTTTTGGCCGAAAAAGAGAAGTCCTTCAACATCCTCTACGACTCCCTTAACAAGGGAGCGCGGGCAGTGAAAATGAGTTTTTCATTACTTCTTTTCGGTAACTCCGTAAAAGAAGTACAAGAAGCCAGTGTCCGAGCAACGACCCTGTGGCGCAGTCTGCACTTTAGCTTGTTTGAAGACAAGTTCGTGGTGCTTCCGATGCTCAAAAATAACCTTCCCTTGTGCACCGACAGCAAAGCCATTGAAGAACTTCAACGCTACAAAACGCTCACGAGTAAAGAAGTCCCCGTGTTGCTTCCTGTCTTTGGTGAGTGGAAAGGCACGGGACGCTTTCATGTTGCCCTCATTAGTCGTAATGGGCAACTCATGAGTTTTTCCATTCACGACACCAATAACGATAAAAATGCCGTCATTGCCGCGCAAGCGGGCTCGGGGAAATCGTTTTTATTAAACGAAATGATTTTGGCCTACATGAGTGAAGGCGCAAAGGTTTGGATTATTGATGCGGGGAAGTCTTATAAGAAGTTGTGCGAATCTTTAGACGGGGACTTTATTCAGTTTGATGACAAGACACGAATTTGTCTGAATCCCTTTGAGCTTATCGAAGATTGGAAAGAAGATCAGGATGCCATTTTCGACTTGGTGCGCTCGATGGCTGCGCCCGAAGGGGGCTTAACGATTGAGCAAGAAGCAATGCTCAAAAAAATCCTCAAAGAGTCGTGGAATAAGTACGGTAAAGCCATGACTGTTGACCGCATCGTGGAGCGTTGTATGGAAGAACAAGATCAACGCTTTCGCGACATTGGGACGTTACTTTATGCCTTTACCTCCTCGGGCAATCACGGGCACTACTTTGCGGGACATAACAACGTTAACTTTAAAAACCAAATCACGGTGTTGGAGCTTGACGAGTTGCAAGGGCGACTGGACTTGCGACAAGTGGTGCTTATGCAGTTGATATTTCAAATTCAGCGCGAGGTGTACACAGGCGAGCGCAACCGCAAAAAGCTCGTGATTATTGACGAAGCGTGGGATTTATTAAGCCAAGGCGACATCGGCAAATTCATGGAACACGCCTATCGAAAGTTTCGTAAGTATGGGGCAAGTGCCGTCATTGCCACGCAGTCCATTGCGGACTTATTCAATAACACAGTGGGTAAGGCCATATCAGATAACTCCGCTACGAAGATTTTATTGGGGCAAACCGCTGAAGCCGTTGAAAGTGCCAAAGAAAATAAGCAACTCGTGATGAGTGAGGGGCATTGGAATCTTTTGAAAACCGTACGTACCGAGACGGGGGTTTTCTCCGAAATGTTTATCCATCAAAAAGATCGCCGTGGTGTGGGACGACTCATTGTGAGCGACTACCAAAAAGCGTTGTATTCAACGGTGGCCGAGCACGTCAACTTCGTTGAAAAACTTCGTGCCCAAGGTTTAACGCTCGATGAAGCTCTTAAAGAATTTGTCCGTCAGCAAAACGGTGAGTAAGACACGGGTGAAAAAGATGAACGATAAAAACAGTTATTCCTCATTCAATTCCACTAGGGGCTATGTGCCATTGATTGTGGATGTCATTGTTGTGCTCATTGTGAGCTTGTGCATCACGATGGTCTATGAACGCTATGTGCTTTACGAATTTATGACGAAGACAACGGTGGTGCTCGATAAATCCATGCTCTCAGTAAAGGCCGTGGAGCTTTATGGGGCACAAGGCGCGGACGCGGCAATAACGCGTGCCATTACTCGGATTGAAGAGCTGAAAAACAACGGCACGATTGTCTTGGATCGACAAGCGGTGTTGACTGCACCCGATAGCGTCTACTTGGACGAAGAAGCGTTACTGAAGCCCCTATGACAAACGCAATGTTTTTAAAGCGCCCGAGAGCATATTGGGTAAAACTCTGTTTCGCCATGATTCTAACCGTGAGCCTTTCTTTAGGCTTGGGGAGTTGGTTTGAGCGTCATTATCGCCTTGCCATTGATGTGCAAAAAGTCCCTTGCATGGACGCGAGAGTACTTTTAATTGACATTGACGACACCACTCCTGAAGTGGGGGCATTGATGGCGTTTCGTGCGGGCGTTGCAACCGAACCGCTTGTTAAGCGTGGCACGTTAATGGCCAAACGCATTGTGGCCGCTCCCGGGGATACCGTGCGCATTACGCGAAAAGAAATCATCTTTGTTAACGGCAAGATGGTAAGCGTAGGTTTGCCTCATTTAAAAGGGTTGGAGTGGGAAAAACAAGCCCAATTTTTAGGTTCAACTACGCTCAAAGACAATCAATGGTGGGTTCTGGGCGAGCACCCCAAGTCGTTTGATTCTCGCTATTGGGGCAGTATCGGTCGTGAACAAATGGTGGGGAGGGCTTATGTTGTCTTTTAAATGGGCTCTAGTCCTATTGCCTCTGTTAGGAATTGAGGTGGGATTTGCGCAAAGTGAAAAAGCGCAATCTGATATTAAAACCCCTAAGACCATCACTCTTGCACCTACCCTTGGGCCATCGCAACAAAAGCCCCTCACGATGGGCATTGCGGGCACAAGCACTAAGGCCAAAATCTTTTTGCCTTTGCTTGAACCCAAGCCCTATATGGAAGCGATTGTGGGGTACACGGACTCGGGTCTGCCGATCACACATCGTCAACGCGCCATTATTGAAATGGGCAAGAAGCTTGCCAAAATCCAAATGCAGCGTGAAGCCCGTGAAGTGAAGGCGGGTCTTCGCCAACCCCGCGTTCGGCGTGATCTTTGGGCCGAAAAACAAGCCGAGATTGATGAGCGTGAGCGTTTGTATGGCAAGGCCACTACGCAAAACTTCATCTTACCAGGAACCACTCCAGAGCAAAGTCGCGCGATCCACGCCAAGGACGCGGGTTTGATGTTGACGCAAGGCGAGGGTAAGAGCGAAAAGTGGGTCTATACAAAGGGCTCTTTGTTGATGAGTGACTCAAACGATGATAAACGCGTTGACGTTCTTTACTCGAATAAAAGCGCTTGGGCTGTGACGGTCTCTAACAACGTGGTCTCGGGGGACAACGATAAGGGCGTACGTAAACACATCCCTAGCCATCAACCGCGTAATGAAGAGGATCGACAACTGCCAACGGCCGAGCACCTGTTCGAGTCGTTTTTTCCAGATGTGAAAAACGTGAGTTGGGGTCAGACGTTGATGGGGCTTTTCGTGGGTAACGCCCACGCTCAAACGCTTCATCAACAGGCTAAGGCGGTGGCTAAAGACAAGGAGACACTTCCAGTCAAGGAACTCTCAGAGCTTTTGCCTTCTGGGCAAATGAACGATGAGAAGGCGATCGCCATGGCCACTGAGATGGCCAAGCAATTTCGCGATCCCCACTTTTATGCCAATCCCATCAATGAAAAGGGTGAACTTAAAAACCCCGATCCCTTGAAAGCGTTTAACGGGCAGAAGTTAACGAAAGTGGACGATAACCGTACTCCCTTAGAAGAGAAATCTGCACCCGAGACAAAGGCCAACGATGTGACCTACATCTTTGTATCGTATTCGTTAGGTGACGAAGCTCTAAAAGCGATGATGAAACGCAATGCGGGTAAGGCTCACACCGTCTTTGTGATGCGTGGGATTCCCGAAGGTATGGGTTTGGGAGAGGGGATTGGTCGAATGCAAGCTTTAGCAAGCCAAGTTGAGCCCATGCCCAATATCATCATCGACCCCATGCTTTTTACGCTTTTTGGCATAAAGGCGGTGCCTAGCGTGGTACGGGCCACGACCCCTGAGCAAAGCGTTTTAAATAAGGATGCAAAGCCCACGTTAATTGCCAAAGTCGAAGGGCTTCATAACGATGCGTGGTTACTTGATCGCGTGTCAATGGGACACACGGGTGATCTTGGCCAACAAGGGCCGATTAAAGCCATTGATGAACCCGACATGATTGAGATGATGAAAAAGCGCATCTTGGCTATTGATTGGGAAGAAAAGAAAACCCAAGCCGTAAAGCGTTTTTGGCAAGGACAAACCTTCGATGTATTGCCCCAAGCGAGCGAGTATCGCGTGCGAAAGCTTGATCCTTCGGTGTTTGTCACACACGACATCAAAGACATGAACGGTAACGTCATCCAAGCGGCGGGCACCACGATTAACCCCCTCAAACTTCGCCCCTTTAACACGGCCTTGGTCATTTTCAATCCGCTTAGAGCCGAAGAAGTGGCCTTGGTTCAAGACAAACTCAAAACCCTTCGTAGCTTAGAGAAAAGGATTCAATTGCTTGTGACGCAAATGGATCGCAAAAGAGGGTGGGATGCGTATACCGAGATCACCGAGCGTTTTGATGAGCCGATTTTTTTACTCACCCCTGAAGTGAAAGCGCGTTTTGAGATTGAAGTCACCCCGAGCCTCGTGACAGCCGATAACAAATCGTACGTCTTTGTCATCGAAGAGTTAGCCCATCCCAAGGAGAAGCCATGATCAAGCGTTTCTTGTGTGTCATTGCTGTGCTTTTATTGGGCTGCGCTCACGCCAAAACCGTTGGGTGCATTGATGCAAAGTTGATCGGCGTGGGTCTGATTGATCGCGTCTGTTGGAGTTGTGTTTTTCCCATTCGTGTGGCGGGCATCCCTATTAGTGGGGCAAGTCAGGCCAACCGCTATCCTCAAGAGGCGGCCAAGCAAAAGTTTTGTATGTGTAACGACAGCGCGGGAGTCCCTCACCCCGGGATTGTCACAAGCTTCTGGCAACCCGCCTATTTGGCCGAGTATCAACGAGTTTCTGGCTGTTCGTCCGTTTTAAACGGGATTCGTTTTCCCACCAATCGGCTCTTTCAAGGATCAGAGAGGCGTTCGGCTGAAGACGTCAATAAAGGGCAGTTGACCTTTCGCCATTACCACTTCTATAGCTTCCCGTTGATGCATATGCTCGATGTGTTCGTGCCCGCTAACTGCAACCCCGGGGGCTTTCACGACTTGGACATGATGTACATCTCCGAGCTTGACCCCACGTGGAATAACGATGAGTTGGCGTTTTTTACGAGCTTTGAAGCAGCTTTGGTTTCTAACCCTTTGGGCATTGCCGCGTGTGTGGCCGATGTGCCCGCTACGCTCGCTGGCCGTCCCTTGCAACCGCTTTGGTGGTGTGCGGGTTCTTGGGGGCACGTTTATCCGCTCAGTGGCAACGTGGGTGTGCACTCGGGGCACTTAAATACCACGTCACTCATGCTCGCCAAAACCGTTGTCGCTCTTCATCGAAGGGGTTTAATGCACGGGACAGTGGGCGACGAAATGCTGTGTGGAGGAAGGATCATGCCACGAATCCCCAAGTATCAATATCGCTTTACGTTGGCCTATCCAAGGCCTGAAACACAGAGCTCTCACGTCTACGGTGAGACATCTTTCACATGGGGCATGAACCGCATTATTCCAGCAGTGGGCGAAGACCCCATTTATATCATCTGGCGTTGGTTGGATTGCTGTAACACCTAAAGGTTGGCTATGTCATCTCTATTTACGAAAGTCTTTAAAAAAGTTGTTTGTTCGCTTGTGTCGGCTTCTATGATCGTCTTGCCTTCGTGGACTGTAGCGGGCGAAAACAATATGAGTGCCATTGGCAAAGAAAGCCAACAGTACGGCCTTGATGTGGGTAAGAAAGCTTTGAAAATGGCACCCAAATTCAATGGTGAAAACGTCACGTTTGACTTGGGTAACGGCAAAACGTTTGATATGAATAAAGCCGATATGATGCCGACCGATAAAGCTAACGTGAAGTACAACGTGAGCCAACAAGACATCGAAACGGCGATGGGGATGTATGACGATGAAAAGGCGATGGACGATTCGGGAGCGAAGAAAAAGCAGACGCTTTTTGATGACTCCAAAACCGACAATCCCACTGTGGAAGGCCATGCATATGCCATTTTGACCGATATGGCCAATCGCGATCGAGTGGATATGTCGAGCGACCCGATGTTTGAAAAGACCAATGAAACCTTGGAAGGTTTAGAAGAGATTTCAAAGGGCTTTGCCGACTGTAAGGCCGATACTCAGTTCATTACGACAACGGAAACCAAGCATATTGCCGACTATAAAGAGTGCACCCAAGTGCTCGATCGCTCAGGCTCTTGCACGATCTACCACAACTACCAAGCGGGGGTCGTTCAGCACTATGACGGGCCCTATAACTTGAGCAATTGTGGTGAGGGCTGTACACAGTTGTGGATTGGCCGAGTAGGCAACGACTATTGGGCTGGGTCTTGTTCAGTTTATGAAGAGTGGACGCGCGTTAAGGTGCCTAATCCGTCAGCGGTGACACGTGCTATCTTTGAGTACGCCAAGTGGGACGATTATATGCAGGTCTGGGTGGGAGAACCCGGGAAAGAAGAGCTTATCTGGGGTGGGCCCGATGGAGCCCACGTCTTTCCGCCTGAAACTTCGGGTCGATGCGAACGAGGCACCTCTTGGGAGCGCAATCCGAATGTCGATGTCACGCGATTTTTCAAAAACGTGAAGAAAAATGCTATCGTGAATTTCAAAATTCGCGTCTCGGTCACAGGCAGAGGTGAAGGTTTTGGTCGCATCAAGATTTTCTTTGATAAATCCAAGGCCGTTCACGATGAAAGTTGGACTCCCACGAGTTGCCTAGAAGCAGCCTACGGGGTGCAAGATGGTTTTGCCACAGGAAGCGTGAAGTGCGTTGACAATCCCACGCAAAGCGATGGGTGCGCTTGGATCGATGGTGTTCATGTTTGTCCCCCAGATTTAAATCCATCACCGCTCAAAAACATCACGAGCTTGTGTAAGCGAGTGGAAGTGAATGCGGACTTTAACTTCTATAAGGGGCAGATGGACTGTTGGATTGATATTAATGGTGAAAAACAATGTCCCGTCAATACAGGGGGCAACCTCAACGCTTGCGATCCGTATGAGAAAAATCCCAAGTGTGGTTTCATTAAGTCCACGTGTACCGATGGGGCGAAAGGCGCATCAGGTCAATGCTATGTCAATGATGTTGTCTATGACTGCGGAGAAGATGTCAAAGTCGAGAAAACACAAGCCGAGACGGTCTATAACTGTCCTGGAAATGTCCACTGTATGGGCAGTGAGTGCTTGGATACAACCGTCATTAAGAATAAAGACTTTGCGAAAGTTAATGCTTTAATGAACGCTGCGCAGTACATGACGCAAGACATGAAATGCACGGGACAAGACGCAGACGGCAATGCAACAGGTCAGGAAAATGTGGTTTGCCACGTATTCTCAGGCACTCCAGGGGAGTGCAAGATTGCCGTAGGTGGCGTTTCTAACTGCTGTGAAAGCCAACCCGGAATTGGGGTCGGGTCGTACATTACGATGATTCGGACGGTGGCGGATTTAAATTCGGCGGCCAACGACTTGGCTGTCGCTAAAGATGCCCCTGGTTTCATCAAAGACATTGCGGGCGGTTGGGTTGATCTTCGAGGCGAGGCCGCTGATGTGGTTAAAGAAGGCTTTAACTACATCTCTAAGCCCTTTAACTCTTACATCGACAACATTGCTACCGAAATTTTTGATCCGATGGCACAGGCCAAGGAGTTTATCCAAGAATTAATTGGGCAAATCAAAAAGCAATGCACTGATGCATTGGCACAAATGTTCCGTGATTTAGGTTTAGACGGTGTAGCCGATGCGATTGGCGGTTCGGGTGGCTCGGTGGGTTCAAGCCTAATTGGTGAAACGGCGGGCGCGATGATGACCACTATTGGCGTGATCTACACGGCGTATGTGGTGGCGCAGATGATTATTCAAATTGTCTACAAGTGCACCGAAGAAGAGTATGAACTCACAAGCCAAAGAGAGTTAAAAAATTGTCACTACGTTGGTGGCTATTGTCGCAATAAAAAGTTAGGGGTTTGCATTGAAAAGCGTCAGGTTTATTGCTGCTACAAGTCGCCCTTGTCTCGCATCATCAATGAACAGTTGCGCTTGCAAGGCGATATTTTGGGCGTGGAATTTGATGGCTTTGGAAAACCCAAAAATCCGAAATGCACGGGTGTCCCCTTAGACCGTATTCATTTAATTGATTGGGATCGCGTCAATCTCGATGAATGGATTGCGATCTTAGAAACCAACGGTCAAATGCCAACGGAGGACTCTATTACGCTCGATAAATTAACAGGAACGGGCAGTAAGCTCGATTTCGGACAGGGCCGAGACAATACCATCGAACGTCTTGAGAAAGAGTTTGTCGATATGGATATTGATGGCATTCGCACCGAAGGGGCGGATCATATGGATGTGGATACTGGGGCGATAAAAAAGAAAAGAATCCCCGCGTCGATACAAGGTGCTACTGAATAATTTCAAACAAGAAATGACTTCTATTTTTTGACATCTCATGTATGTCAGTTAGGTTGTGTCACTTTCAATTCCGAGAAAATCCTTAGAAAAGGATGATTTGTTGCTACAGAGCAACAATATTTCGTTACATATTTAGATAGTTTGGACAAATTTCACAGGGGGGGGGCACAATAGATAAATAATGATTATCTTTTAAAGGTACAAAGATGAAAAAACAGTATTTATCTATCGCCATTGCTCTTGCTTTGAGCAGTACTTACGCTCATGCTGTAAATATTCAAGGTCAACACATCAATTCCGATTCAACATACGAAGTGGAAGACCTAACAGTTCAATGGAACGGTAGCGTGACCGCTCCTTTAATAACAGTGACGAACCATCTTCAGGTTAATGGTCCTGGTGGAGATACTGGTGGAATCGTGAGTTCAAATGGTGGCTTAACTGCGGGAACCCTTCAGACTATGGATGGGTCAGTTATTGTAAAAGAAAAGCTAACAATAACAGGAAGTAATTTGACCAACTACTATGGCAAGGTTGAAGCAAAGGAGTTGCACTTTAACCAAGCAGCGCAACTTTTAAATCGAGGGGTAATCCAAATTGATTCTTTGGTTGGAGATGAAGTTGCTATCACCAATAATTTAGGTCGAGGTGATCAGCCAGGTACAGAATTTGTTATCACTAATATGCCAACGGCAATTGGTTCTTTGACGAACTATAGTGTCTTTAAAGTCGGATCTGCTGGCGAAGTATTAAAAGTTACTGGTGGCGTAACAAATCTCAGTGGAACGATCACATCAGTTGATGGACAAGAGGTTGGATTGAATGTTGGAGGAACGTTCCTTAATCAAAGTAAATTAACTTTAACTGAGCTAACCGTTGGTGGAACTCTACAAAATGATGCTGATTTAACAGTTTTAGGGGATGCTACTGTTAAGACAAGTTTGTCTGTGGCCAACGGTAAAACTGTGACCATTCAAGGAAATTTGGATGTATCCCAAACGCCATATAACAATGGTGGCACTCATTCCCTATCAGATGTTAATGGTAAGTTAATCGTGCTCGGTGATGCTAAAGTCGCCACTGGGACTGTAACAAGTACGGGTGGTTTATCTGTAGGTGGTACGCTGACTATAACGGGACAAAAGCTTGATTATTTTGGAGAAAGTCAAAAATTTAAGGTTGATAACGTCATCTTAGATCACCAAGCTGGAAGATTAGATTCTGCAAGATTGTCTCTAAACAGTGAAGGAGATTACCACCTAAAGAGTTTGGTGATAAAAAACTCAACTGGACAGAAAGAAAGATATAACGGTATTCAGTTATTTAACGCCAACCTCACTGTTGACGACATGATGGTTGGAGCAAACGCTGTTGGTATGATCCATTTCTATGAGGGTACAAAGCATGAGGCCAAGATCGGTACTCTCAATGTTGTTGAAACAGGGACTTTCCATGTTGCTTCAAAGAATGGCACTTCTGTTGATAGTTCGTTAAACAATATCATCGTAGACAATGCAAACTTCGCCAACGACACCTATGTCAATAGAAAAGAAGGCTTTGTTGGTTTGACCTTTAAGAATTTGACTGCTGAAGGTAAGTTAAATATTCAAGATTTTGGCGATAAGAGTACATTAAATATTAATAATCTACACGCAAATGGTGGTGCTGTAACGATTGACCAACCTTTGCAAGGAACGGCGACAGTTATCAATATCGCAGAAGGTGCTAGCGTTGCAATGAATAAAGGCACGACGGTAGATTCTCTTACTGTGAATATGGGCACCTTAGCTAAAGATTCACTCGTTGTGGATTCTGTTGGTAACAACACCAAGACCAGTATCAATATTGACGGTAAGCTCAACAATAAGGAAGCACAAGCTGTTCTTCAGGAACTTGATTCTGCGGTCAAACTGGGTAAAGATGACAAAGGCAATTTCGAGTATGTGATTGGGGAAGGGGATCTTTTCGGTGCAATCACTGGAGATAGTACAGGCGCTTATCATCAAGAAAAGAATGAAAAGTTAACGGGTTTGGGCGCTGTAACAGCATTGTCAGCCTTAACGCTTCGTCATGAAATGAATAGTCTCACCAAGCGTATGGGTGAGCTTCGTGACGCTCCTGTTGGTGTAGGTACTTGGGTACGAGGTTACGGTTCTGAAATGGAATACGGTGCACAAAACGTGAAGGCCAAGAACAACTCTATCCAAGTGGGCTCTGACTATACGTTAGGCGACTGGAAGGTCGGTGCTGCCTTTAGTTACACCGATGGCGAAAGCTCTTACGATAAGGGATCAGCGGATAACAAGGGTTACGGTGTTGCCGTCTACGGTACGTGGTTTGTCCCGTGTGGTGCTTACGTTGATTTGATGGCTAAGTACAACCGCTTGGACAACGACTTTGCTCTGAACGGTATGAACGGTTCTTATGACAGCAGTGCCTATGGCGTTAGTGCTGAAACGGGTTATCGCTTTAACTTCATGGACGGTGGAGTTTTCGTTGAGCCACAAGTGGGCTTGGCCTATAGTCGTATGACAGGTGAAAACTTTGTGGCTTCGAACGGCGTGACGGTTGACCAAGACGATTACGACAGCTTCATCGGTCGCGTTGGTGTTCGTACGGGCTTCAAGTTCCCGAAGGATAAGGGCACGATCTATGCTCGCGTTTCTGGTGTCTATGACTTTGAAGGGGCTATGCGTGCAGTAGCAAGCAAAGCTGGACAAAGTACGAAGTTTGAAGAAGACTTGGGCGGTGCTTGGTTAGAAATGGGCGTGGGTGCCAACTTCAATTGGACGAAGAACACTTACACGTATGTTGACTTTGAACGCACCAACGGCGGTGATGTTAAGGAAAACTATCGTTGGAACGTTGGTATTCACCATAACTTCTAAGTTTAACTTTTCTCGCTAAAAAGAATGAAGGGTCACCTCAGTTTGAGTGACCCTTTGTTTTATTGCCCCTGAATTAAGAACTACGTGACTTCGTTCGTTGCAGAAAAACAACAAAAAGTATACCATTAATAAATTTATCTTTTAATATTAATATGTTATCACATTAAGGTTTCAGGAGAATTAAATGTTTGACGTTCAAAAAGCTACGCAGATCGCAGCTTACTTCATTTGGAGAAGAGGTGGTCGAATGTCGTACTTAAAGCTCATGAAGCTAATGTATCTTGCTGAACGCGAATTTATTCTCAAGTATGGCGAACGATTAACTGGTGACCGCCTTATTTCTATGAGGCATGGCCCTGTTCTTTCAGAAACTTATGATTTGTTCAAGGTGGGTTGTCAGTCATCTGAATGGGATAAATGGATCGCTGGTGAGAAAAATTTTGAACTCTCATTTAAAAAGATGGATCAAGTCAATCCATCAGACCCTTTGGATTTGTTTGATTGTCTTTCAAATGCAGAGGTAGAAATCTTTGATCAGATTTATGAGAAGTACGGTCATCTTACTCGTTGGCAATTAAGAGACCTAACTCATACTAAAGAGTGTTGCCCAGAATGGAGTGATCCTGAAGATTCAGTAATTCCCATTAGCATCAAAGCAATTTTGACAATGCATGGGAAAACTGAAGAAGAGTCCGATTCGATTTTGGAACATATTCGAGAAATGGATAATGTTCAAGCTTCTCTTAAGGCTCTCTCATGATTGAGTTTGATCCCATCAAAGGCGGTTCTATTCTTGCAATAGCTGGCCCGTTAAAGCATCTGCATTTCATTTGCAGTGATCCTTTTTTTAATAAAGATACTGGGGCGGTGTCTGTTGTTGCCGTGAATATTTCCAGTGTAAAAGAGGGGCGCCCTTACGACAATACATGCATGTTGGACAAAGGTGATCACCCATTCATACGACATTTGAGTTACGTTTACTATAAAGAAGCAGTTATATTCAGAGTCGAAAAAATTAAATATGGAATAGAAGCTGGAGATATTAAAGTTTTAGAAAAGGCTACTGAACCCGTGATAAATCGTGTCATTAGTGGTTTTTTTAAGTCTAAATTTACATCTCGCAAGATAATCAAAGCTCTTGAACTCGGTGGTGTAAGGAAATAGTAAAAGTGTCCGACATGTCGGACACTTTTACTTTAACTCAAAGGCAATTTTTGAATAATTTACTCAACTAAGCAGAAAAAAGCCGAGAATGATGTCTCGGCTTAACTTTTGTTAGAGAATGTTTTTACTTCGTTTTGTTACTGGCCGTTTTTATGAAGAAATTAATACGGTCTCTTTCCAAAATAAAGGGCAGGTTTTTCTTGTTACCCTTGTTGTTATCTTCGGTAGCGCGATAAACATATGCATACTTAGGAAGATACTTGGCCGTTAAGGCAAAAAGCTTCTCCATATCAATCACTCCATTGTGTCCATTGCGCACTACCAAGGATTCATAGATATTTAGGCGCGGAAACCTCTGTCTTTAGACAGGGGAGGAAGCGCCGTTCTCCATTCTCAATTCAGTTAAAAAGGTTCTTCTTTGAGACTGTAAAGAAGTTTGTGTAAATCCAATTTTTGCTAACCTTTAACAAGGAAT
>CALESB010000056.1 GCA_937906995.1 uncultured Sutterella sp. | reverse complement strand
GTCAATGTGGCTACACGAACAACGCTGATGTGGTAGGGGCGATTAATGTCTTAAACCGGGGGCGGACAGCCCCTTCGATGCCTGCCAAGTGAACTAACGTTAGTTGGTCAGCAACAGGAACCCACCGAAGGTGGTGTACGGCATAAAACCGTGCACTACCTGTAGGAATCCTCTCAGTGAGGGGAGGATGTCAATAAAAAGGAAATACCATTATGCGTGGAAATATGGGTGCTCTTTTAAAGCAAGCTCAACGTGTTCAAGAAAATATCAAGCGTTTGCAAGTGGAATTGGGTCAATTGGAAGTTGAAGGCCAATCCAGCGGTGGCTTAGTTAAAGTTACGATGACCTGCAAGCACAATTTAAAGGGTGTGAAGCTTGATCCGAGCTTGATGGAAGAAGATGTGGACATGGTCGAAGACTTGGTTTTCATGGCCATGAAGGATGCATTGGATAAGGTGGAAGAAACCACCAAGGAAAAGATGGCTAAAGCAACGGCAGGTATGCCTTTGCCTCCGGGAATGATGTTCTAATTTTGTTCAATAGCAAATGGCAAGCTCAGAAACATCTGTTGATCAATTGATCAATGCTCTTAAGAAGTTACCTGGCCTTGGGCCTCGCTCGGCTTCGCGTATTGCGTATCACTTATTGCTAGATAATCGTAATGTTGCTAAAGAGCTTGCTAATGCGCTTGATCAAGCGCTAACACACGTTAAGCACTGTGAGCTTTGCAACACCTTAACCGACGAAGAGCTTTGTCCGATTTGTCGAGATGAGCAACGTGATCGAACAAAGGTCTGTGTAGTAGAAAACCCAGCTGACCAAAAAGCAATCGAAGATACATTAACCTACCACGGTTTGTACTTTGTTTTAATGGGGTTGATTTCTCCAGTACAAGGCATTGGAGCCAAGGAGTTGCAACTGCATCGTCTGGTAGAGCGTCTAGAGAAAGATGAGGCAGTCAAAGAGGTCTTAATTGCTACACCTTTTACACCAGAGGGTGATGCAACGGCCCATTTTATTGCCAAGGCGATTGCCTCTCGTCAGTTGCCGATTCGTGTGACACGCTTAGCTCGTGGGATTCCCGCTGGTATTGAGTTAGAGTACACTGATGCCAACACGATTGCGAGCGCTATTTTTGCTCGTCGTGGCTAAGCTCATTAAACGAGGACATCAAAGGAAAATTATGACCAATCCTCATATTTTGAATGCCTTACAAGATGCTCATAGCGCCTTGGAGGCACTTCTAGCAAACGAACAAGCTTTGGATCAACTGGCTAAAGCAGGTGATGCCATGGCTGATGCGATTGCATCTGGCCATAAGATTTTATCTTGCGGCAATGGTGGTTCCTTGTGCGATGCTATGCATTTTGCAGAAGAAATGACGGGGCGTTATCGTCAAGATCGTCCAGGATTTGCAGCGATTGCTATTGCTGATGCCAGCCATATGAGCTGCGTTGGCAATGATTATGGCTATAGCGACGTTTTCTCTCGATACGTCAGTGCCGTGGGTCAAAAGGGTGATGTGCTTTTAGCGATTACGACTTCTGGTACAAGTGGTAACGTCTTAGCCGCTGTCAAAGCAGCCCATGAGAAAGGAATGTTAGTCGTAGGATTAACAGGGCGAGAAAATAGTCCTTTGGCCAACGAGGCTGATTTCGCTATTGTTACTCCTGCGGGGAAATGGGCAGATCGAGTACAAGAGCTGCATATCAAATGCATTCATATCTTGATTGAGTTGGTAGAGCGTCGCTTGGCACCGGAAAACTACTAAAATAGCCCAAAAAAAATCCTAAAACGGTACAATATTCGAGTAGTCAGATGCCTGAGTGAAGATAAAACACTCAGGCTTCTTTAACATTTTGATTTAATAAAGAAAAGTATTATGGCAATTCCTATTACAGTACGTGGTGCTGAGTTGCTCAAAGCTGAATTGAAGCGACTCAAGAGTGTCGAGCGTCCTGCGGTTGTACAAGCAATTAAAGAAGCCCGAGAAAAGGGTGACTTGTCTGAGAATGCAGAATACGATGCTGCTAAGGATCTTCAAGGTCATATTGAGGGTCGTATTGCTGAATTGGAAGGCAAACTTGCTTCTTTGCAGATCATTGATCCCAAAGAACTGGATGCTGGTGGTCGCATTGTGTTTGGTGCGACGGTGGAATTGGAAGATCAAGAAACGGGTGAGGTCGTGACCTATCAAATCGTTGGTGACGATGAAGGTGATATCAAGCGTAACTTGATTTCTATTTCTAGTCCCATCGCACGAGCTTTGATTGGTAAATTCGAAGGTGACGAAGCAACGGTTCATGCCCCGCGTGGTGATCGCCTTTATGATATTTTGAGTGTTCAATACATCTAACGGTTTTGAACATGACAAAAAAGCCCACAATGTGGGCTTTTTTGTTGGGTACTGAATCTGAGATTAGCGAGCAGTACCAAAGGACTTTTTCGTTTGACGACCTGGGGCACGAGCGCGGGTCTTACGAGCAGCTGTTGGACCGCCACGGGTAGGACGATGATTTTCTGCCATTTGACGGCGCTTAGCACGTTCGGCTTCTGCCTTACGCTTTTCAGGGCTTGGACGCCAGAGCACGAGCAACTTACCAATAACTTGAACGCGAGCGGCGCCAAGCTTTTCTAATAATTCGGAGAAGATTTCTTCACGTTCTTCGCGATCATCGCTCGGAACACGAATCTTAATCAACTCGTGAGCCGTCAACGCACGGTCGACTTCTTTGATGACGGCATCCGTTAAGCCGTTAGCGCCTAAGAGCACGACGGGCTGGAGGTGGTGCGCTTGGGAGCGCAATTCGAGACGTTCATCTCGATCAAGCAAAAGTTCAGCCATAATAAAAATAGAATATAATCGGTTATCAAAAATTGGAAAACGTTTAATTGTATTGAAAAATCATGCCTGTAGCAACCAAAAAACTACGTTCTAACCGCGCTTGGATTGAGCGCCATATTAATGACCCGTTCGTTAAGCGCTCTCGCGCTGAAGGGTATCGTGCACGTTCTGTTTATAAGTTAATTGAACTCAACGACAAAGAAAAACTTATTCGCCCCGGTATGACGGTGGTGGATTTAGGGGCAGCTCCTGGAAGTTGGACCCAAGTTGTTCGTGAAAAGTTGATTGATAAAAATGGCGATATTCGCGGCACGATTATTGCTATGGATATTTTGCCGATGGATCCGATCGACGGGGTCACCTTCTTACAGGGCGACTTCCGTGAACAAGAAGTGGCCGATCAATTAAATGCTATCGTAGGCGATAAGAAGGTTGATTTGGTGCTCTCTGATATGGCGCCGAATCTATCTGGTATTCCTGCTGCCGATGCGGCTCGTTGTTTGCTTTTAAATGAGCTCGGATTGGAGTTCTGTTTGCAAAATCTCACTGACAATGGTGTTTTCGTGACGAAGGTCTTCCAAGGCAGCGGTTTTTCGCAATACGTTGAGACACTGAAAAAACACTTTAAAGTGGTATTGACGCGTAAGCCTGAGGCTAGCCGAGATTCTTCTGCTGAAGTCTACATGGTGGCAAAGGGCATTAAGAAGCGCTAACTTCATTTTTTGAGGGGGTTGAAAATCGTTTTTTCCGCCCCCATATTGTTAGAAAGATTATCAGTTAACCTATTTATAGAAAATAGTCGGTATTCTTAACGCACAAGGCTAAAGAAAGTTTTGGCCACGTTTATGTTAGAAAACGGTATTTCATTGGATATATAAGGCGAAGGAGCCTTCAATTGAATAAGAATCTCATCAATAAAATCGGTTTGTGGTTAGTTGTGGCGATTGTGTTCTTCACGCTTTTCCGCCAATTTGAGCCAGAGAAGACTGCTGCGGCTTCTGCGACAAGTTACACCCAATTCATGGAAGATGCTAAGGCTGGCAAGATCGCTCGTGTAGACGTTAAGGGCCGCGAAATTACGGTTACGCCGAAGCAAGGTCAGAAATTCGTTTTAACGAGTCCGGGTGACTTGTGGATGGTGGAAGATCTTCGTAAGTCTGGCGTCCAAGTTTATGGTACTCCGGAAGAAGAACCGTCCTTATTTATGACGTTGTTGATTTCTTGGTTCCCGATGTTGCTTTTAATTGGCGTATGGATTTTCTTTATGCGTCAAATGCAAGGTGGCGGTAAGGGCGGTGCGTTTAGCTTTGGTAAGAGCAAGGCTCGCATGCTGGACCAAACGAATAATAAGGTCACATTTAAGGATGTTGCAGGCTGTGATGAAGCCAAGCAAGACGTCCAAGAAATTGTTGACTTCTTACGTGATCCTTCAAAGTTCCAACGTTTAGGTGGTCGTATTCCTCGTGGGATTTTGTTGGTTGGTAGCCCAGGTACGGGTAAGACGCTTTTGGCAAAAGCCATTGCAGGTGAAGCCAAGGTGCCGTTCTTCTCCATTTCTGGCTCTGACTTCGTCGAAATGTTCGTAGGTGTGGGTGCTGCTCGTGTTCGCGATATGTTTGAAAATGCGAAGAAGAATTCACCTTGCATCATCTTTATCGATGAAATCGATGCGGTCGGTCGTCAACGCGGTGCCGGTCTCGGTGGCGGCAACGATGAACGCGAACAAACATTAAACCAAATGTTGGTGGAAATGGATGGTTTTGAAACCGGCACTAACGTGATTGTGATTGCTGCAACCAACCGTCCTGATGTATTAGACCCCGCACTTTTGCGTCCGGGTCGCTTTGACCGTCAAGTGGTGGTTCCGTTGCCTGATGTCCGTGGTCGTGAGCAAATTCTTAATGTTCATATTAAGAAGGTTCCTGTGGGTCGAGATGTTGATCCGGAAGTGATCGCTCGTGGTACGCCGGGGATGAGTGGTGCTGATTTGGCCAACCTTGTTAATGAAGCTGCTTTGTTTGCCGCACGTCGTGATGCCAAACTTGTCGAAATGGTTGACTTTGAACAAGCCAAGGACAAGATCTTAATGGGTGCAGAGCGTCGTAGTATGGTGATGAGCGAAGACGAAAAGAAAACGACGGCATACCATGAATCGGGTCACGCAGTAGTTGCTTGGTTATTGCCTAAGAGCGATCCAGTTCATAAGGTGACAATTGTGCCTCGTGGTCGTGCTTTGGGCGTAACAATGCAATTGCCAGAAAAAGACCGCTTTAACTATGACGACGTTTATATGCGCAGTCGTTTGGCTATTCTCTTTGCAGGTCGTGCCGCAGAAGAAGTGTTTTTAGGCCAAAAAACGACGGGTGCAAGCAATGACTTTGAACGTGCAACACAATTGGCACGTGACATGGTTACTCGTTATGGTATGACCGATGCTATGGGCGTAATGGTCTATGCTGAAAACGAAGGTGAAGTGTTCTTGGGTCGTTCTGTAACGCGTACAACCCATGTAAGCGAAGCTACTCAACAAGCTATTGATAAAGAAGTGCGCCGTATTTTGGAAGAGGAATACTTCCGAGCTAAGAAGATGTTAGAAGAAAATCGTGAGCGTATTGAACTCATGGTTGAATGTTTGATGAAGTGGGAAACTATCGACTTTGATCAAATTAATGACATCATGGAAGGTCGTGAAGTTCGTCCTCCGAAAGAAGGTTCCTCTGCTAAAACGTTAGAACCTTTACACCCTGAAACTAAGGTTGAGGAAAAGAAAGAGCAAGCCCCGGTGGAGGCAGTTGCCGAAAAAACTGACGATGTTGCTCAAGAACAGACGAAGCCGGTTGAGGGTGAAGCACCTGTTCAAGATGAAAAGAAAGAAGATAAATAAATCTAAATCTATTTCTTGAAAAATAAGCTCCGAGTGAAAGCTTCTCTCGGAGCTTATTTTTATTGATTTTTACTTTAAGTCGGCATACAGTAGAAAGATATAAAAAATACCCTTTAACAATTTACCCCTTAACCTCTTGTGAGACTCCCTACTATGCTCGCTGGACTTCTCTTTGGCATCGCTGCATGCGCCATTTGGGGATTGATTTATATCATCCCAATTCTTTTACCAGAATATAGCCCCATTTTGATCTCATCGGCTCGCTACACCATTTATGGTTTGGCTTGTTTGTTTTTGGTGCCGATGCAGCTCAAGGACTTAAAACGCTTAACAAAAAAAGATTGGATCTTAGCGTTTAATTTGTCGTTTTTTGGATCCATCGTTTATTACTGCTGCTTGGTAGTGAGCGTCCATTTAGCGGGGGCTCCTATATGTGGCATGCTCATGTGTTGGATTCCTGTGTTGGTTGCGATAGTTGCTAACTACACAGCAATACGTGATGGTAAAGGGGTGACGTGGAAAAAACTTGCGTTGCCCCTTAGTTTTATTTTGGCAGGTATGGTTGTTGCCAATTGGACAGAGTTTGACTATGTCATTAATGTGCAACACTCAACAACATGGGATTTTTGGTTGGGTGTAGCGGCAGGGGCTACATCAATGCTTTTGTGGACGTGGTATCCCATACGCAATGCTCGTTGGCTTTTAGAGCATAAGGATCAGAAACCCAATGTATGGGCAACAGCTCAGGGTCTTGTTATTTTGCCATTCACATTCATTAGCTACATTGTAGTTACGCAATTTTACTTGCCCCCAGAAGTTGGAGCTCTTGGACCAACACCGCTTTTGTTCATCGCTTGTATGTTGGTAGCCGGTATATGTTGTTGTTGGATGGCAGCTGCTTGTTGGAATGAGATGAGTCAACGCTTACCGACAGCGTTGGCTGGGCAAATGATTGTATTTGAAACGATCTTCTCAGTGGTTTACGCGCTTTTGTGGCGTGGACAATGGCCAACAATCACAATGCTTATTGGAATGGGAATGTTGATTTTTGGTGTCCTTGTCGCTCTACGAGTTTTCAAAGACTGCGAAGCTTAAATAGAGATAAAAGGCGCTTTCAATAGATGAATTGACGTTTTGTCTATTGTGTTTCGTATTCAAAAACCTCAAAATACGATGATTCTTTGTTAAGAGAATGGTTATGATTTGGGGTTTTATAGAAACAGCCGTAAAACCATCGATTTTAATCGATGGATAGAAGGCGCAAATCCGAAGGATTTGTTATATATAGTGTTTTGAAGATTTTTCAAAGAAAGTATTGTTTTTTGATATGTCAATCTGATAGAATCAATTAATGATCTTGAAAGCCTATCGATATCGCCTCTATCCTAACGCTGTTGAACAAAATAAACTTGCTC
>CALESB010000055.1 GCA_937906995.1 uncultured Sutterella sp. | reverse complement strand
CAGCATGACCGTTCGTAATGCCGGAAACCTTGAAGTCCGCATCCTTGTCACCGAACTGCGGGATGAAGGAGATGTCCGCATCCCAGTTGACCGTGCCCGAACGTCCGAAGAGTTCAAGCGGCATGAAGGTACCGGCCCTTACGCCAACGGGCGTGCGCACGATCGTGGCATCAACATCCGAGTAGCGGAAGGCGTCCATTCCTGACCACGAGGACGTGAAGCCGTCCTGCGTGAGCTTCATGACATCCACACCAAGGTACGGCGTCATCCAAACGCGGTTCTTTCCGAACGGCATGCTCATGCGGGCACCGAGCACCCACATGTCGGCGTCGATGTCGGCCTTCACCTTTCCCAGGTTGTACGCATCGACTTCATGATTGGCCGTCATGTACGTGAGCGCTCCCGAGAGATTGAGACCAGTGGAGAAGGTCTTGCCGCCATAGACCGAGAAGCCGTAGCCCTCGATGTCGGACGAAAGACCGTAGCTGCCGTCAAGGTCTCCACGCTGCGCCGAGAAAGCCGCGCCCAGACGCCAAGTGTCGTCGCCCAAGGGCAGATCAGCACCGAACGCAAAACCCGTCGTGTCGGCTTCGTAGTCGTAGGCGCCCGTCGAGCGCGTGAAGTCACCGCTATCGGTCTTCGAGTAGATCCCGTCAACCCAGAAGGTTCCATAACCCTTTCGTGCCGAGGAAGCATGATCGAGCATCGTCGTCTGTACTTGAGCACCCATGCGCTGCGTTTCGGCCAAGGCACTCGAATCTGCAGCAAGAGCTTCCATGCGATTCGTCGCTAAGGCCCCGTTCTTGTCAACCAATGCGTTGGTGAGGAAAGCCACATCGCCATGCACGGAAGTGAGATCCTGGCGACCGTCCAGAAGCCAGTTCATCTGGTTCACCATGCGATAGGACTTGTCCTTCTCCAGAATGTTGTCCGAACCCACCGTGACGAAGATGCCCTTGTCATTCTTCTTCGTGCCGAGGGCCTTGCCATCCTTGTCGAGAATCCCGACCTTGAGGATTTCAGCCGTCGACGCATCGTCAAAGCCCTTCATGAGGTAATGATTGCCCCACAGCAGATCGTCCGTCATGCCGATCACGGCACCGTCTTCCACGTGCAGATGCTGGGCGCTTTCGCCGTTGAGCAAGGCTTCACCGTGGAGCTGCGTCGTACCGAGAAGCAAGAGGGCATCAGAACCGAGATTCACCGTTCCCTTGGCTTCATCAACGGAACCGACGGTCAGCGAACCGCCCTGTCCAAAGTGCAGATCGGTATTGAGCGCAAGGATCGCCTTGTCGGCCTTCGAGCCCGTGTAGTTCTTCAACGCATTCTCAAGGCTCGACTTGTCGTGCGAGAACCCGAAGGTGCCGCCGGCAGACACGATGATGTCGGAACCCACGGCACCGTTCTTCAGAGACTTGCCCGCAAGGATCGAATCCTTTTCCACCATGACCTGACCGGAGACGAGATCGAGCTCGTCGGCGTAGGTCTTGCCCGTATTGTGCAGAACGGCCTCCTGACCGTCACGCGCCATGAGCATCGTCTTTGCAGTTCGACCAATCGACAGCGTGCCGACTTTAGTGTCACCCGCAAAGGTCGTCTCGCCTTCGTCGCCGATGGCATAGGTGCCCGTGACGTTCAAGGTGCCCAGATTGCGCACGATGCCGTCGGCATTGACGCTCGCGTAGGCAAGCTTTGCGCCTTCGTAGTTGTTGATCGTGCCGAACGTATCCACCGTCACGGCACCGGCGTTGATCGTCGCCCCCGTCTTGTTCTTCACCGTAGCGAAATCGTTCACGACAAGACCGCCCGTCAGGTTTGCTGTAGCGCCGTTCTCGTTCACGAACGTCTGCGCCTTCGGTTTCGCATAGGTCGAAGCTCCTTCGGGCGCCGCACCGAGCACCGTTCTGCCGGCAACCGTCAGAGTGCCCGCATTCGTCACCTGAGTGGCGGACAATTCGCCCGTGACATCTGTACGGGCTCCTGCATTCAGGTTGAGCGTGCCTTCGCCCTTCAAGGAAGCCAGGGTGTAGATGCCGTTCTCAACGTTCACCGTGGACATGCGGTCAAACGTCACGTCGGCAAGCGTGCCTTCCGTGGCCGAGAGCGCTTTGTGACCGAGATTGAGCGTACCGTTCTGGAGCGTCGTCGGGGCGTCCGTCATCACATAGGACGCCGCGCGGTCATCCGCCCCCACGGCCATTGCCATGGAGGCCTGAGCGCCCATCAGCGTCAGCGTCTTGCCGTCCTTTACCGTAATGCCGGATGAACCGAGAATGCCCATGAAACCCGTGTCCTGGGTCATGTCACCCGTATTGCCGATAGTGAATTTTCCTTTATGGTGTAGTGCTTCTGACGTAACAATTGAACCATTTTGAAGCTCGCCTTTGCTAATAAGTTCATTCACATGAACGATAGTGAACTGAGGTTTTGTGATACGGCTATCAGCATCTGTTGGGTAGGACTGTGTGCCAATGAAATTAAGTCGAGTACCAGTCTCTACACCAAATTGCTTCTCAAAGGCTTGTTTGTACAGCTCCGCTTCCTTTGTACCAGCTACTATGTCAGTGATGTTTAATACCCCACCACTCTGCCAATTCAAGCAATTTGCCCACTTTTCGTCGAACTTCCAATCTAAATGATGATTTGTCTCTGACGTAGCAAAGGAATCCAAATTGACTGTCTTGGTTTGCCCTTGCGAAGGTGTGAAGATGATAATGTCTACTGGCGTTTCAATAATTTCTATTTTTTCGTCTTTCAAAAAGAACGTCTCAGCTTCGGCGTTAATCGTTCCCTGATTAATCAGCGTAAAGGTTCCACCTGCCCCAGAGACTGTAAACTTAAATCCTTTGTTATTAATATTGATAACACCATCTGAGCGGTTCGTGAACGTGGTTGTAGCGTTCCCGTTTGTAGCATCTCCAACAGCAAAACCTCCATTGGTAAATCCAACAAAATTGAACGTTCCTGAATTGTCTATCGTTAATTTGCCATAACCGTGTACGAACGATCGAATCCCGTTACCAAACTCTTGAGACGAACCAATAACGTTAATCGTCCCACCATGCGCGTTAATAATGGAGCTCATGCTATCTGCCGCAAAAACACCAACACCTGCTCCATTTCCTCCACCACTCGATCCACGAAACGTTATTGTTCCAGCATTCTGCAAACTATTGTCACCAGCCAGCAAAGCAAAATATTCCACACCGTCTCTCGGGCCACCTCCAAATTCCATTGATGCACCGTAAAGATTATTGACCCGGCCATTACCAAAGTTGCCAAAGAATGTGCGAACTCCAACTCCAGAACCACTTTTCACATAAAACGATCCCGCGTTCTCTATGTTTACTTTTGCGTTATTTGCTACAGAATCAATTGCTTCTCCTCTATTTATACCTTCAACAGCGATTGTCCCTTTGTTCAAAAGCTCTACATAAGCATTGTTAATAGCAAAACTCGTAAAGACCTCTTTTCCTTTAATGCTTAAAGTCTGAAATGTATCATGATTAAACTGACTTTGAGCACCATCCCCTCCTGCAATAGAGTTCCAATGTGCCCCCTCTAAACTGATGTCTCTATAACTGCCATTCGCAAATGCAGCTGATGTTGAAAAATTCCAAGTTCTCAATGGTTCTTTGTTTAGATCACTCTTTAGCACGAAACTATTAGCATATTGATTGTACTCAAACAACAAACCACCAATCTCTACAGTTTCCACAGCTACCGAGATCCCAGCGAAACTGGCTACAAAAACACCTGCAATCGCCTTGGCCAAGGCTGCGGGCTTGAAGATCCGATTGTCCACCGGAGTTCCAGAAGCCGTCCTTCGGAGTGCTTTCTGATTCAATTTCATTTTTCGCATGATTTTCCCCAAAATCAATAACCGCTTTTCCTTGAATCGCGAGCGCACTCTCACTCAATTTCCTTGAGTTTGAGTCGTTCGCTTTTGACATACGTCCGATCCGCAAGACTCGGCGTGACATACGCCGCGTTCTCGTTCTTCATGACCAAGAGCGCTTGAATGTCGGGATGAGCCTTGAGAAAGTCGAAGGCTTTGTCTCCCATCACCCAGAGTGCGGTCGAGAGCGCGTCCCCACGCGCCCCGTCGTGATCAATCACCGTCACGTATGCAAACTTGTTTTGAACGGGTTTCCCCGTTTGGCCGTTCATGATGTGGCCGTACCGTTGTCCGTCAACGTCGATGTGCCTTTCCATGTCGCCGCTCG
>CALESB010000054.1 GCA_937906995.1 uncultured Sutterella sp. | reverse complement strand
CTAGTCAATCAGGGCTTTTTCAAGCCTCTGCCTTTAGGCAGGGGTTATTGACTGTCAGGTCCTCAAAAGATAATAAAGAAATTAGTTCAAAACAGCCGTTGTGTAGACTTGTTGGACGTCATCCAAATCTTCCAATGCATCAATTAAACGTTGCATACGTTCGGCATCTTCGCCTTGCAATTCCGTTTCATTTAATGCCTTCATGGTGACTTCGGCAACTTCAGGCGTCATGCCAGCCGCTTCAAAAGCGTTGTTGACGTCTTCAAAAGCGTTCGGAGCACAAACGACTTCAATACCACCTTCTTCGTCGGTGATAACATCGTCGGCACCAGCTTCCAAAGCAACGTTCATCACGTCATCTTCGGAGTACTTGCCAGGAGCGAAGAAGAATTGACCGCAGTGTTGGAACATGAAGGACACGCAGCCATCGGTACCTAAGTTGCCGCCATTTTTGCTTAAGATATGACGGACATCGGCAACAGTACGCGTGCGGTTATCTGTGGCGGTATCAATCATCAAAGCTGCGCCACCAACACCGTAACCTTCATAACGAATTTCTTCAAAGCTCACACCTTCTAATTGGCCGGAGCCCTTCAAAATGGCGTTCTTAATCGTGTCCTTAGGAACGTTGGAGCCACGAGCTTTGATCAAAGCTAAACGCAAACGGGAGTTAGAGTCAGGATCAGCACCGTTACGAGCAGCAACCATGATTTCACGAACGATCTTCGTCCAAAGGTTGGAGCGTTTTGCATCTTGACGGCCTTTACGGTGTTGAATATTGGCCCACTTGGAATGCCCTGCCATGGAAATTATCCTTTCTAATAATTCAAATTTGATACAAATTTCTGCTCATTAGCAAAAAATTTAAGAGTTAACCCACTAATTTTACCTGTGTTTTGCTCGCTTGTCTTTTTAGGTTTTACTTCGGGCCAAAAGTAAAGCTGTGCAGAGAATACAAAGTGCCCCAACCGCTTCCAAAAGAGTGAAGGTCGTGCCCAAGAGCAGAAATGACAATAAAACAGCCGACAAAGGTTCAAAGCAGACAAGCATGGAAGCGGTGGATGGTGGAATAAACTCCATACTTTTGAGATAGCAGCAAAATGAAACAATCGTTCCGCATACGACCACATGAGCATAGCAAAGCATACTGGTGCTATTCCATAAAACATTCGTATCAAAAGGATTGTTATAGAGGCAAGCGGCAAAACCACTCAACGTCATGGCCCACCCAATGACAGGAAACACGGTTAACCGACGCACTAGTTTCACGGGTTGGATTGTTCCCATGGAGGCAAAAATAGCAGAAACCAAGCCCCAGACAACACCAAGAATAGAAAGATCAATGCTATTGAGGTTGCCTTTTGTGACAAGCAGTACCACTCCAAACATGGCGAGGACTAACGAAATGATTTCTATCAGTTTGATGCGTCTGTGGCAAGAAAGAGCCAAATAAATGATGACAAATAACGGAGAAGTGAGCACCAAAATCGTTGCTGTTGCAGCATTTGCGTAAGCAATAGATTGGAAAAAAGTAAATTGTGAGCCTAGCAAAATCAAACCGTAGATAATGATGCCTAACAAATTTTCTTTGCTAAATACGGCCTTAGCATGTTGTGTGCCGTGTAAGACGACGTCTAGTAGCACTAAAATGATGCCCGCTCCAAACAATCGAATGGAGGTCAAGTCAATCACACGAAATTGGCACTCAGCCATGAGATATTGAGCAGCTACGCCCATAGACCCCCAACAGACGCCGGCACAAGAAGCTAAGGCAATACCTTTGAGTGTTTTATTAGGCATCGGAGAACCTTAAAAGTAGTATTGAAAATTGCAAGCTATTCTAACGCGCCGCCTAAAAAGAAGAGGAAGGAAAAACCCTTCCTCTATTAACTGACTGATGTCAGAATTTAAGGTGAGACTACACCATTAGCCGCTTTAACATTTCGGCATAAATGGCTAAGCCGACGTCTAATGAATTTTCATCAATGTCAAAATTGGCCGTATGATGGCCACTTGGGCGGTTAGAGCCTAGGACAAAATAAGCGGCCTTACCACCATGAGCTTGAACGCGTCGAGCCAAGATCGTAGCGTCTTCTGAGCCACCAAAATTCGAACCCTTGAGGATTTTGCTAATACCCTTGGTATGGGTGCCAACATCTTCAAGCATTTTCACTAACTCTTCATCATTGACTAAGTCAACTGCTTCGCCCATTTTTTCAATGTGATATTCGACTCCGAAGCTCTTGGCGACACCCTCAACAATATTTTGAGTTTGTTCGACCATGTATTGATTGATTTCGCTTGTTTCACCGCGCACTTCCATGACAAGTTTTGCATTGACAGGAATAACGTTACGCCCTTCACCAGCGACAATACGACCAACATTGACACGGGTCATACCAGAGCCATGGCGAGCAATACCTAAAAGTTGGGTCACAGCATGACATGCTGCGGCAAGTGCGTTACGACCCGCATTGGGTTCTACCCCAGCATGAGCGGGTCGGCCCTTAAACGTGATATCGAATTTGGTTGTGCATAAAAAGCCGACTGGAGCAACCTCGATTTCGCCAGACTTTGCCATCATTGCGATATGACTAGAGAGGAAGTAGTCGCAGTCATCAACGATACCGCTAGCAGCAACACCGGCAGCACCGCGAACACCTTCTTCAGCGGGTTGGAAAATAATCTTTAATTTCCCGTTCAATTCATCTTGGTGCTCCATGACCCAACGTGCGATAGCCAAGCCTAAGGAAATATGGGAATCATGTCCACACGCATGCATTAAATTAGGACGTTGAGATGCCCATCCTTCTGCGCTTGGGCGGTGAGAAGGATCAGGATTTTCTTGGACATTGTTGCAATCAATGTCAAAGCGCAAGGCTAAAGTGGGGCCAGGACGTTTGGTATCAAGTAGAGCACAGCACCCTGTCAATTCTTGCATTTCAGCAAGCAACTCATCGCTGACACCTTTTGCTTTAGCGGTTTCAATGGCCTGTGCTACAAGCACAGGATCTCGACCAAGGCAATCTTTTCGGGAGACAATTTTTTCACCCAACAGCACTTCATAGCCGAGTTCACGAAGCGTACGTGCGATGAAAGCCGTTGTACAAAATTCTGTCCAACCTTCTTCTGGGAATTGATGAAGGGCGCGGCGCACCGCAACCATTTGATCATGATAGGAACATTCAGACATGTTACATCTCCTTAAAGGAACCTTTTAAATATATCGTAGTCCTTTTTTTACAGCTGAATGTATATAACGGTAAGAAGTTCGCTCAAAATCAAAAAAGCCGCAATGATTTCTCATTGCGGCTCATATCAATAACTAAACAGTGAAATTACTTGCCGAGCGTACGGAAAACGCAGCGAGCAACCAATTCAAGAGCGTTAGCCAAAGATTGTTCGTCAAAGTCAAAGTGACTGTTGTGGTGACCAGCACGCAACGTGGAACCGACTTGAACATAAGTACCCTTGCCACCGGCGGCTTGAACTGTGCTCATGAAGTGAGAGTAGTCTTCAGAAGCACCGAAGTTTTGTTCTTCGATAACATCGGTGAAGCAACCCATGTCACGAGCTTCTTCTGCAACGACCTTAGCGACTTCAAGGTCAGATTCACCACTCTTGGTACCGCCCTTGATGTCGATAGAATAGCCACAACCCCACATATCGGCAGCAGCCTTAGCGATACGCTTGACTTCGCCAAACATGTATTCGTCCAAAGCAGACGTGATACCACGGGTTTCAAGAACCAAAACGGCCTTCGGAGGAATAACGTTACGGCCTTCGCCACCGATCAACTTACCAACCGTGATACGGGTGTCACCCTTACCAGAGCGGGGGATAGCATGCATATTTAACAAAGCCGTTGCGGCAGCGAGCAATGCATTCTTACCTTCTTCAGGAGCATTACCAGCGTGAGCAGGAACACCCGTAAAGGTAATGTCAGCCTTGGTCGTAGCCAAGAAGTTCTTGGTACCACAAATGACCTTGCCAATATTGTTAGCTTGGAAGCCGATGTGCATACCGAAGATTTCATCAACGCCTTCAACAGCACCTGCCTTTTCCATCGGCATGGCGCCACGAACACCTTCTTCTGCCGGTTGGAAGATGAAGCGAATCTTACCTTGCAATTGATCGCGGCAAGCAGCAATCACTTCAGCCAAAGCTAAACCAATAGAGGTATGACCGTCGTGGCCACAAGCGTGCATAGCACCCTTGTTGACAGAGGCAAAGCCTTCGACGTTCGGACGGTGATCAGCGTCAGCACATTCAGAGACGTCATTGCAGTCCATATCGAAACGAACGGCTAAGAAGGGGCCTTCGCCACCGAAATCCATATCAGCCCAGAAACCCGTCAAACCACCTTCCATCTTAGCAACGAGTTCGGGATCAGCGCCTTGAGCAATGGCGCGTTCCATATGAGCACGGAGAACGTCAGCAGAAGGAACACCCATCATGGATTCACGATCAACAGCCTTTTCACCCATCGTGATCGTGTAGCCAAGTTCTTGCATTTTCTTGATGGCCATAGATGCCGTACGGAATTCCGTCCAACCGGATTCCGGGTGCTTGTGCAAGTCACGACGAACCGTGGTCAATTGAGGGATGACTTGTTCGATCTTGGACTTTAATTGTTCATTCATCATTTCTATACTTCTCCGATAAACCACTTCAACGGAAGTGGGGAATAAATGTTCGAGCCTTTATTGTTCGAAAATAAAAACCCAAAAAGGATTCTGAATCCTGTGAAAAGAATCACTAGACCCTTACCTAAGACTTTATTATTTTAGGATGATCACTGCGCTTAGGTATCCCAAGTTAATGTAAGGTCTAGGGGAAAACTTACTTTTGATCAAAAAAAGGCTGATGGAGCAAATCATCAGCCTTTTCTCATTACTTAGTGATAGAGTTGTCTAAAGATTAGACCATCAAGAGAGCCAAGGTAAGAACAGCGGCGATACAAGGAACTGCCGTGCGCTTAGCAACTTCCATTGGGCTAACCATGGCGATACCAGACACAACCACCATAGCACCAGCAATTGGGGACATGGTGCGACCTAAAGCACCCGTCAAGAAGGCCAAGCCACCTAAGGCGTGAACTTGCATACCGAATTCCGGAGCATGCGGTGTGACGGCTTCGTTAAAGGCCATCGTAGCAGCGTCACCAGAACCAGTGATAACACCCATAGCCCAAGGACCGATAGAACCACCCCAGCGAGCGATTTCATTGGAGTTCTTCAACACTTCAACGAATGTATCAATCATGCCCGTAGCACGCAAACCAGCAGCAAACACGCCAGCGGCAATGATGATACCCATCACATCAGCGTAACCCTTGCCCAAGCCATTGAAGAATTGCTTGGCAAATTCTTGCGGGCTCGTACGATTGAAGATGTAACTAAAGATCAAGGTGATGATTGCACCTAAAACCATGGCTTGAGCCACACCCATCTTAATAGCAGGCAACCAGACGTTACCGACGACGAGGATGAGGATGGGCACCAAAGTCATGAGAGCCATAATAGGATTAGGCTTGAAGTTGTCATCACCAGCCTTAACGTTAGCAACTGCATCCTTAGCACCCTTATTGTCGCCAAGAACGATAGCAACGATCAAAAGACCAACGACCAAGAAGGCACCACACATGATGGACCACGGAGCATGGTAGGCAATGAAGTCCATGACTTCCATGTTGGCCATATTGGCAACATAAGCGTTGTGAGACGTACCCGGAGAGAGGTAGGAACCGATCGTACCGCCCATGACGGCAGCAGCGGCCATAGCGGGCTTAATGCCTGCGCGTAACATAACTGGAATCAACGTGGAACCAACTGCAGCAGAGCAACCAGCAGCAGAAGGAATGGCAATATTGATCAAGAACGTCAAGGCCGTGCAAACCGGAATCAAGAACACACCCAAACCACGGATCGGAGCAGCAAGGTAGTGAACTAGGCTACGGTCAGACATCGTGTACTTAGCGATGTAGGCAAAACCCATTGAAGAACAGATGGCCGTGATCAAGGAACCCTTGGTCATAGAAGAAGCGAAGGAGTTTAAAGCACTCATCGGATCTAAAGAGCAAAGGCACAAGAAGAAACCAGCGGTGAACAGAACTAGGCGCGTTTCGTAGCGCTTAATCAAAGCGTAAACCGTCACAATAATAACGGCTACGGCTAACCATTCAAGCAAAGACATAAGATGTATCCCAAAAAGTTAACAATTTTGAAAAATACCTATCTAGGGGGCTTTTATTTTTCTTAAGGTGTAATGTTAACCACCTATAAGGCTTTTCGCCCATAGGTAAACCCTTATAGACCTAGGTAGAACAGCATAAATTTGATCTTGCCTAGACCTATTTACCTAATTTTATTTATCTGCAAAATGTTGCAAATTGAATTGTAAATTTCAATTTGCCTTTGATTCAAGACAAGATAGTTATGTAAATGTAGAGATAACTATTTAATAAACAATAATTTACGCTTAGTTAGATGAGTCTTTTTTTTGTGCGAAACAATAAAATTATTGTGTTTTTTATTTCAACTAAGGAGTGGATTGTGTCCGAGTTACAAACCGTTGCAGCTGCTTTTGCACAAAAAGTATTTGATGACATCCGTGAAATGAGTCGTGATGTGCAGGGTGTTTCGCGTCAAGGTTACTCTCAAAAAGAATCAGAGGTTCTTGATTATTTAAAAGGCATTGGTCAAGAGCTGAACTTAGAAATCACATCGGACCGTGCAGGCAATGTCTGGATGACTTTGCCTGGTAAGGATCGCTCTTTGCCTGCTTTTGTTTCTGGTTCCCACGTCGATAGCGTTCCTCAAGGTGGAAATTATGACGGTTTAGCTGGTGTCACAGCTGCGTTGACAGTGGCTTGGTGGATGCGTCATACGCAATATCAACCGACTCGTGACTATACCGTTTTAATGATGCGTGGCGAAGAAAGTTCGTTCTTTGGTAAAGCCTATATGGGCTCTTTGGGTATGTTCGGCCAATTGACCGAAAAGGACCTTAACCTTAAGCATCGTGATGGAACGATCACGCTTGGTGAATCAATGAAGGCTGTGGGTGTTGACCTGGCTGACGTTACCGGTGGTAAGCCCTTGGTGGACGTTAGCAAGATTGCAGCCTTTGTTGAATTGCATATCGAGCAAGGCCCGACACTCGATGCTCAAAAGGAAGCTCGTGCCGGTGTTGTAACGGGTATCCGTGGCAATATCCGTCACAAGGCTGTTCGTATTGTTGGTGAAGCTGCTCACTCAGGGGCAACGGATAAGCCCTATCGCCATGATGCATTGATGGCATTCACGGATCTTATGCAACGTATGGATCGTGCATGGGATAAGTGGTTAGTTATGGGCGAAGATTTGGTCTTTACTGTAGGCGTTTTGAAGATGGCCTCGAGCGCTGCTATTTCAGTTATTCCTGGGGAAGTAACGTTCTCTGTTGATATTCGTAGCTTGAGTGAAGAAACGGCTCAGCGCTTCCATGAACTCTTAGTTAGGACTGCAGAAGAAGTTGCACAAGAACGTGGCGTTAAGGTGGAATTTGATGGTCAATTGATCACGAAGCCCTCAGGCGTCAATGCTCAATTAAGTGCCACCTTAGAGCAAAGTGCACAACTTGAAAATATTCCGTATTTGAAGTTAGCTTCAGGGGCCGGTCATGACTCTGCAGTCCTGGGTAATAATGGTGTGCCTGTTGCTATGATCTTTGTAGCTAATCAGTTGGGTTCACACAACCCGCATGAAGCAATGAAGCTTGAAGATTTTATGCAAGGTACGGATATTTTGTGGGCAGCCGTTTCGCACTACGATAACTAATTCGTAGTTCATGTTTGAAAGGAGACTGATTCAGTCTCCTTTCTAAAATTATGAGAGAACAATGTTAGATATTCAAAAACTCTCTAATGTGACAGGGGATCCGGATAATCCAAATGAAGCCGGAAAGATTAATGTTGTCATCATTGATTCATCCCCGTTGTTTCGTGAATCACTAGCTCGTTTGATTCATGAGGATGACTTATTTGGAAATATTGCAGAAACCGGTGATAAACATCTGGGTTTGTTCTATATCGAGAGACTAAATCCCCAGGTGGTTATTGTGGATATGCATATGAAAAAAGATGCAGCAACAGAAGTAACTCGCTACGTAAAAAGCTTCACTCATCCGCCTCGGGTGATTATGATGACTGATCGAGATGATAGTGAAGAGTTGATGAGTTCTGTTCATTTGCAAGCAGAAGGTTATATTTCAAAACTTATCGAAGTCGCTGAATTGAAGAGCCAAATTCGACGTGTGGCTCATGGACAAATTGTAGTCAGCAATCGTTTAATGTCTGCTCTGACACGCGCTTTCCGTGATGATACTGCAGAAGTTGGGCGTAATCTTTCTCGTTTAACCAATCGTGAGCGTGATATTCTGAAGTGTTTAGCCGCGGGGATGAAAAATCAGGAAATTGCAGAGTACCACTCTATTACTCTCGGAACTGTTAAGGTTCACGTTAAACATCTATTAAAGAAAATGGCTTTTACAAGTCGAACACAAGCGGCACTTTGGGCTCAGGAGCATGGAGTGAAGCTATAAAAAAAGCCGTCTTTTGACGGCTTTTTTATAGCTGTTACTATTAACGACAACGGTATGCCCGACCAATAATCGTAATATTTTCTAAAGCGTTGTCTTCATCGGTGCTATTAAAGGTATCTGTAATGACAACAACATTTGCACCCACTTTTGCAGCATCGTTGCGCAAATCATTTCTAGCTCCCATCGCAATGTTTTTATTGGGAGTCCAACCACCAGTGAGCCAGTTACCTTGAGAGCCAGCAACTTCACCAATAAATTGACAACGATCTGAGTATTCTTGAGGCAGGCTTTGAACGATGACTACTTGCTGACCTTGTGGTGTGACAGAAGTGGCAGAGCAACCAGCCAAAAGCAGTGCAGAGATAGTAATAGAAGCAAATGAGATTTTTTTCATAAAGCTCAACTCCAGAATTGGGGCTGCGTTGATTTTGAAGGATAAATAAAAACGCGAGTTCGTTGGAACTCGCGTTTTGACTTTATCCAACTAAGGGAATCTTACTTCCACCAGTTGTTCGTCGGTTCGTACTTAACGATAGGTTCGCCTGATTCGACGAGAGCCTTACCGTTGCTGTAGTACGTCCACATCGTCAAGGAACCGCAAGCGATCATAGCGACCACGACGCAGTACATGATCTTGCGAAGGGCTTCACGGTTACCAGCGCAGACGTCCCACTTGACGGCCAAGCGATACAAACCGATCATACCGTGCAATTCGGTAGCAACCAAGAAGATGAACGTCCAAACCAAACCGTTGTGATACGTGTGAACGGAAGAAAGGTTAGGTCCAATGCTATGCGGGTCGAGCAACATCGGCGTGACGTGCGGGAAAACCATGCCCGTCAAGATCACAGCGGTCACGATTTGAACGATCCAAAGCGTGGTGTCGCGGTGAGCGATGAATTGATATTGACCCTTGATGTTATGGAACATGCGATAGCTCGTCGGGAAGCGACGCAAAGCCATCAAAGCGTGAACGATAACGAGGAGGGTGATAACAGCCACGAAAACAACGTGCATCCAAGCTTGTTCTTCGCCGAAGATCGGATAACCGCCGGAGAAAGCAACTAAGTTCCAGAACACGTCCTTGCCCAATTGAATGGAGCTCGTGAAAGCCATGTGGCAGAACAAGAACAAGCCCAACAAAAGACCCGTGACGGATTGAGCAACGTCGCAGTAAGCAGGCCACTTGCTTGCGCGCTTGGCGTTACGTAATTCCACACCAGCGATGACTTCTTCAGACGTCGGGGTGTTGGAATACTTTTCTTGATCAGTGGTATACATCGACATGATGAGAGTTTACCTTTATAAGAAGTTATGTCCTAAATCAAATGCGGTCCAATGCATCCAATCAGACTTATGAATCAAAAATAGTAAAAGTGTCCGAACGGACACGAATACCATTCCGACATACGAATGATCTACCATTTTCATGTAAAAAGGTTTGCGTTATGTCAGAAGTTTTGCTCTTTTTTCAGACTATTTTAAGGTAGGAAAGGATTGAATTAAGGGTAAACCCTAATAAGTAGCTTAAATTTTAAGCAATAATTAGAGTTATATTAGGGTTTACCCTTATTTTGTTGGTTTGGAGTTTGAAAAATCCTAAAGCGTGCCAAATAAGCGGTCGCCAGCATCCCCTAAACCAGGCACAATGTAGGCCTTTTCATTTAAATGATCATCGAGACTAGCGGTGAAAACTTTGATGTCAGGATGAAGTTCTTGGAATGTTGCCATGCCTTCGGGGGCACAAAGCAAACAGATGAAAACAATACGATCGGCCGGGACATTGCGCTTTTTAAGTACGTCAACAGCGTGAGCGGCAGAGTAGCCTGTTGCCATCATGGGGTCAACCACAAAGAATGTACGATCCTGTACTTCTGGTAACTTCACCAAATATTCAACAGGATGATGATTTTCATCACGATACATACCGACATGTCCAACACGTGCGCCCGGCATTAAGTCTAAGAAACCGTCAGCCATGCCAAGGCCAGCACGCAAAACTGGCACGATAACCGGCTTTTTACCAGATAAGAACGGAGCCTCGTATTCACATAAGGGCGTTTCAATCATACGAGTTGTTAGCGGAAGGTCGCGAGTTACTTCGTAACCCATTAAGACCGTAATTTCGCGTAGTAAGGCACGAAAGTCTTTAGATGACGTGTCTTTTTTGCGCATAATGGAAAGCTTATGTTGAATCAATGGATGGTCAATGATATGCAAATTAGGGAAACGAGAATCTTGACGCATTTTTTATCCTTCCTAATGGAGTAATTAACGCAACAATCTTAACCATTTATCGTTAGATTTGTGTGGAAATCAAAAAAATCAGATGTAAATTTTCTCTCGGTGATAAAGTTATGATGAGTTTCATTCCTTTTATTTAATAAAAATGCATTTACGAACTGTTTTTATACTTCTAGTATTCGTCTTTTGCTCCATCTTCTTAATCGTTAACTGGGAGGGAGTGATAGCGCCGGTATCGGTCAACTTGCTTTGGACTGAAATACAAGCACCCTTAGGGTTGATTTTGCTCTTAGGTCCAGGATTGTTGATCTTTATCTCTTTGATTTATGGATTTATACAACAAGCCTCATTGGCTATGGAGCTAAGACGAGTTAATAAGCAACTTAAGTTAGCCCAAGATTTAGCCGACAAGGCTGAACTATCACGTTTCAATGAGTTAAAAAAAGACATTGATGCTCAGGTAAAAATGTTGGAAGAGAAAAACAATGCTCGTCATGCTTCATTGATGACAAAACTAACAGCGATTGAAGAAGAATTAGAAAGTAATACACGTATGACGATTAACTCTATTTCGGCCAGTGTTGGAGAGGTTGAAGATCGACTCGATCAACTACAAAATCAAAGTAGTGAAAAACCGGTAAATAAGCAATAAAAAATGGCGGTCAGAGACCGCCATTTTGCTTGCTAGCGTTTTGAAACCTTCCGAACACACCAGTCTCCAAAGCTTTGGATGACTTGTACGAAAAGAATCAAAATTAAAACAACTGTCCACATGACATCGGGCATATAACGGTTGTGACCGTATCTAATACCGATATCACCAAGGCCGCCACCACCAATAGCGCCTGCCATGGCTGAGTAGCCAACCAAGGTCACAATGGCAATGGTGACACCTGCAATAATGCCAGGCATAGCCTCGGGTAATAAAACCTTCATGATGATTTGCATGTGGGTTGCCCCCATGGATTCTGCAGCTTCAATTAAACCGCGGTCGACTTCACGAAGACTCGTTTCTACCAACCTGGCAATAAAGGGAGCAACGCCAATGACCAGAGGTACTAGCGTGGCGGTTGTGCCGATGGTTGTTCCAACTAACAAACGCGTAAGGGGATAGATGGCCACCAACAAAATAATGAATGGAGTGGAGCGGATAGCGTTCACTAAAATGCCAACCACCATATTGGTGGCTAATCGTGGCATCAAGCCATCCGTTTCAGTGACATGCAATAAGACACCTAAAGGAATACCAATCAGACTACCTAGAAAACCACTACCTAAGACCATAACGGCAGTTTCAATAAAGCCATCACCTAGTAGATTGATAATTTCTGGACTCATAGTGAAACCTCTTCAAATTCAACATGGTTTTGAGCCAAGAATTGAGTGGCAGAGATAAATGTTTGTTCATCTGGGCTTTCTGCCAAGATGATTAGGATACCGAAGTTAGAGCCTTGTAGCTCTTCGACTTGTCCTTGCAAAATGTTGAAATCAACGTTGTACGTACGAGTTAGCATAGACAATACCGGCAACGTTACCTCAGAGCCGATAAATGTTAAGCGCAATAATTTGGCGTATCTTCCTTTTTGCTCA
The DNA here is from genome assembly GCA_937906995.1 of uncultured Sutterella sp. Classification (GTDB taxonomy): domain Bacteria; phylum Pseudomonadota; class Gammaproteobacteria; order Burkholderiales; family Burkholderiaceae_F; genus Aphodousia. The sequence goes on along the minus strand of CALESB010000054.1, from coordinate 14,014 downwards.
GCGCTAGCGATCAAATTCTTAACGGTGGCAATAATGCGCTCAGGCATGTCATGGATAACTACGTCAGCTAGCATGGCTCTGGTCGTCGGATGCTTAGGGTGGCGGAAAACATCCAAGACGGTTCCAGCTTCAACTACGCACCCTGAATCCATGACAACAACGCGATCACAGATTTCTTTAACGACTTCCATTTCATGAGTAATTAAAACGATCGTGACGCCAAGCTCCTTATTGATGCGCTGTAGGAGCTCAAGGGTTGAACGCGTTGTTTCTGGGTCTAATGCACTCGTAGCCTCGTCTGAAAGCAAGACCATAGGGTCATTAGCAAGTGCTCGAGCAATGCCAACTCGTTGCTTTTGACCACCCGAAAGTTGAGAAGGGTATTTGTGTTTGTGTTCACTTAAACCAACAAGGTCAATGAGTTTATTAACCTTACGCTCAATTTGTTCTTTTGGCGTATTTTGCAACTCTAACGGCAATGCAACGTTATCAAAGACCGTGCGAGAACTCAGTAGGTTAAAGTGCTGGAAGATCATGCCAATCTTTGTTCGAATTTGGCGCAACTGAGCTAAGGTCATGTCATTGAGGCATTGACCATTAACAATTACTTTGCCTTGTGTAGGTTTGGTTAAAAAATTAATGGTTCTAACCAAAGTCGATTTGCCTGCGCCAGAGCGACCAATGATGCCAAAAATTTCACCTTGCTCAATATGCAAGGAAACATCCTTGATCGCTTGGACTTTTTTACCGTCAGGAGCGGTAAATGTTTGAGATAAATGCTCGATCGCAATCATAGAAAATTAGGCGCGGAAACCTCTGTCTTCAGACAGTGGAGGAAGCACCGCTCTCCTTTCTTAATTCGGTAAAAAATTCTTCTCTTTGGGAGAAGGGGTTTGCGGATACCCACAGGTTCCGCTTACACGGTCTTAGACCGGTTAGCATCCTTCGCCAATGTTGGTATGGGTTTCTTGTCTGCAACACTGCCCCTACCTCTCAGAGCTTTTAATCACAGACCGCAGAGCGTGGAACTAGGATGAACATCCCACGGTGCCTATACATTCCAATCCAACGTAGTTCACCTTCCGAAAAAGGATCACCCAGGCTAGTCAATCAAGGCTTTTTCAAGCCTCCGTCTTTAGCCGGGGGTTATTGACGTGTATTTTTGATTGATTAAGGAGGAAAGGTAAGAGAGTATCACGAATCGTGATGAGATTGCGAGGGTAGATAACAAAAAACTCGTTCATTTGAACGAGTTCTTAAGTATGGTGCCGGTTAGAAGACTTGAACTCCCGACCTTCTCATTACGAATGAGCTGCTCTACCAACTGAGCTAAACCGGCTTTCCATTTTCACTTCCGAGCAGTGCGCTGCGGAGAATTGAAATTATGCACATCTTTTTTAGAGATTGCAAGTATTTTTGTTAATTTTTTATTTATTTTTAATGACTTTTTTATAAATATAAATAAATTCAATAAGATAGCTATTTTTGAGCACGAAGCCTTAAAGAGCCGTTAGCGCTCGTAGCAGCATGTAAGCTGATAAAACAAAGAGCAAGCTAGCAAAAATTCGTTTTAAGGGTTTTGTGTCCATGCTGTGAGCGAGTTTGGCACCTAAAGGAGCTGTAAGTACGCTAAAAGCCGCAACAGAAAACAGTGCTGGCAAATACAAAAAACCCAAAGAGTATTCTGGCATACCAGGGACATTCCAACCGCTAATGATGTAACCAATACTTCCAGCAAAGGCAATAGGGAAGCCTAAAGCCGCTGATGTGCCAACGGCTTTATGAATTGGTACGTTGCAGGCTGTCATCAATGGAACTGAGATAAAGCCCCCACCAGCACCAACCAAAGAAGACACGGAGCCGACGATACCCCCACCCAAGACAATACCAACCTTTCCTGGTAATTCGCGAGTAGCTTTACCTTTCTTACCAAAGAACATTCTTAAAGCGGAAAACATCACAAAGCAGCCAAAGAGTAAAGAAATGGCCCAATTTGATAGCATTCCAGAAATTTGAGCTCCGAGCAAAGCACCCAATAAAATGCCAGGTGCGCCGGCTAGGACAATATTCCAAAGAACGGCACCACGAGCATTATGGGCTCGAACACTGGAGGCAGATGTAAAAACGATCGTAGCCAGACTGGTAGCGATAGCAACGTGAACGCCTACCTCATTAGGTACTACATTGCCGGCTAAGATCATCGTCAAGAATGGCGTTAAAACCATGCCACCGCCGATGCCTAGTAAGCCAGCAAGAAAGCCTGTACATGCACCTAAAGCAGCTAACATAATGAGGGTATCGATATCCATTTGAGTTAAGCCTTCAGTAGATATTTAATGATGTAGTTATACTCCTCTTCGGTTACCGGTGTGATAGATAGACGGTTACCTTTTTGAAGAACTTTCATATCACTAAGGGCATCGTGTTGGCGTAACTCATTAATCCCAATTAAAGGAATCTCTTGGTCAACTTCGATATCAACACATACCCAACGTGGTTTTTCGCGTGTTGATTTGGGATCAAAGTACTCGCTTGTTGGATCAAATTGAGTTTCATCAGGTAAAGCTTTGGTTGCAACATGGGCCAGACCCACGATTCCAGGTTCTTTACACGAGGAGTGATAGAAGAAGACTTTATCGCCAATGGCCATATCATCACGCATGAAATTTCTAGCTTGATAATTGCGTATACCAAACCAAGGCACGCGATGTTGCGGCATTTGAAGAACACTTTGAACGGAGCATTCATTGGGCTCCGATTTCATGAGCCAATATTTTGAGGACATGGGGGACTAAATTAGAAGAGAAAAGAATGTCCCCATAAGGGCTGCCTTGCATCCTGAGTCCGAAGAATCAAGAGCGGTCGCCTCTGAAGCGGGTTTCGGGGAAGCATCACGTGCCTCCGCACCACCGGCCTCAAGTCCAGCAACCTAAGTTTTTTAAGCATTGGAACAAGGAATCTTAAAGCAACCTATCGCTTATGAGGACAAGACTAATTTTGACCCAATTTGTTTAAAAATACAATTAATAGGATGGTAAAAAAGTGCAAAAGGCAACCGAAAAAACTTCAAGGTTGCCTTTTATCAATGATTAGTGAAATTGTTATCGTTAGCTCTTTACCAGGCAACGAGTCCAGTGTAGTAGGTGAACAAAATAAAAATACCGAAGATAATTCGATACCAACCAAAAGACTTAAAGTCGTTGGTCGAAACATATCGTAAGAGCCACTTAACAACAATTAAAGCGCTGATGAATGAAACTACAAAGCCGATAATGAAACCAACCGTCATATTTGAGGTCCATATAAAGCTTTGCTGTTCAGATACGCGCAAGAACATCTTGGCCAAAGAGTAGACCGTAGCGCCGAAAATGGTGGGAATTGCCAAGAAGAAAGAAAACTCAGTTGCTGCTTTACGAGAAAGACCTAAAACCAACCCACCAATGATGGTAGCGCCCGAGCGGCTTGTTCCTGGGATCATTGCAATGCATTGCATGCAACCAACCATAAACGCATCTTTCATGGTCATATCATCCATGGTTGCTACTCGTGGTTGATAGTTACGTTTGGCGTGGGAATTTTCCACCCAGAAAATGATCAGCCCACCAACGACCAATGCGATAGCCACTGAGATAGCATTAAATAAGAGTTCTTCAATAAGGTCAGCGAAGATAACTCCTAAAATTGCCGCAGGAAGAAAAGCAACAATTAAATTAATGGCCAGGCGTTGCTCTTTTTTCTGTGTAAACAGTCCAGTTATTACACTCCAGAGACGTTGGCGATAAAACCAACAAACGGCAAAAATGGCACCTGCTTGAATCGCAATATTGAAGGTATTGACCTCAGGGCCATCGAAATTGAGCAAGTCACCTGCAATGATCAAGTGTCCGGTGGAAGAAACCGGTAAAAATTCGGTTAAACCTTCCACAATCCCGAGGATAAAGGCCTTAACTTGGTAAATAAGGTCCATCTTCAGCTTCCTTTACTGAGTTCTTAAATGCGCTCAAAGACTAAATCCCAGACGCCATGGCCGAGGCGTTCACCACGAGCATGGAATTTGGTCATGGGACGTTGTGCGATCGGGTTGGCCATAACAGGAGAGAAGCCCTCGTATTTGTTCTTTAACAAAGGCTCTGCGCTTAGTACTTCAATCATTTGCTCAGCATAATTTTCCCAGTCAGTTGCACAGTGGATGTAGCCGCCGATGCGTAAGTGCTTGACTAATTCATGAATGAAGGGTTGAGCCACTAAGCGGCGCTTATGATGACGAGCTTTGCGCCAAGGGTCGGGGAAGTAGATGTGGATGCCATCTAACATCTCTTCGGCCAACATGTTCTTAACTACTTCAACGGCATCGTGTTGAATAATGCGAACATTGGAGAGTTGCATTTCATCGAGACGAATGGCCAAGGCACCAACGCCTGCGGAGAAGACTTCACAACCAATGAAGTCGACTTCTGGGTGAGCCTGTGCAATGGCGGCAGTGGTTTCACCCATACCGCAACCTATCTCTAAAACTAATGGGGCCTTACGACCGAAAATGCTTTCGGGGGAAATGATTTTTTCTTCATAGTTGAGCGCATAACGAGGCACTAACTCTTCTAAGGAGCGCTTTTGGGCCTGGCTGATATGGCCGCGACGCAAGGTAAAGCTACGAATATGGCGCTTCTTGAGTACTTCAATTTCTTCAGGAGTGAGGATTTTCTTTTCGGTCATGGTGTAAAGAAAAAAACGGACTGGCGTCCGTTGATACATTAAGTCGAGCGTGGAGCGGATGAGGGGAATCGAACCCCCGTCATAGGCTTGGGAAGCCTCTGCTCTACCATTGAGCTACATCCGCGAACTTGAAGTGTCTATTCTACTCAAAAACGAAGGAAAATAAAGAGGGTAATAAAAAAATAAGGATGATTAAGACGTTGGTCTTAATCATCCTTGCTATCAAAGTCGCTACTGAGGATTAGTAGTTTTCAGCGCGCACTTCGAAGTAGCTTTGAGCGTAACCACACACAGGGCAGGCTTCAGGAGCCTTCGGGCCCATAACGAGGTGACCGCAGATGCGGCATTCCCACATCGTTTGTTCTGCCTTAGCAAAAACTTGTTGCATTTCAACATTCTTCAAAAGCTTACGATAGCGTTCTTCGTGAGCTTTTTCGATAGCGGCAACTGCACGGAACTTAGCAGCCAAGTCAGCAAAGCCTTCTTCTTCTGCTTCCTTAGCAAACGTGTCGTACATGTCGGTCCATTCATAATTTTCACCGTCAGCAGCAGCGCTTAAGTTTTCAGCCGTGTTGCCAACCCAGCCTAAGGCTTCGCACCACAAACGAGCATGTTCTTGTTCGTTGCGTGCCGTTTGCAAGAAAATAGCAGCGATTTGTTCATAGCCTTCACGCTTTGCTACTTCAGCAAAATACGTGTACTTGTTACGAGCTTGGGATTCGCCAGCAAAGCAGGTCATCAAGTTCTTTTCGGTCTTTGTACCGGCTAACTTGCCATTGCCTTCGGTTTTTTCAACAACCGGTTCAAAGGCTTCATAACCCTTCTTGCAGAGCGGGCAGATGATGTCTTTGGGCAATTCACCGTCACATTCGTGAATATAACCGCAGATCTTGCAGATGTACTTCATTTTCTCTTCTCCTAAATCTCCACTACGGTCCGTGTAGTGGGTGTGTAATAATTTTTCTGCTAATTCCGACAAAGGTTTGCCATAGAATTTTTCATAAAGCGCTTTAATCTGTTCATTTTCATGACTCGTGCGCTTTTGTTCTGGAAGACTTTCATCGCGTTTGTACAATGCATCAATACGCAATTGACGTGTTTGATCTTCTTGTCCCCAGTTTAGCTTTGGTTGACCGCCACCACTGATGCAGCCACCAGGGCATGCCATTACTTCAACCATGTGATAGTGTTTACCATTGGTCTTTAAAGACTCAATGAATTGGCCAGCAGCCGCTGTACCGTAAATCACTGCGACATTAACAGTGGTTTGACCAATTTGGACACTCGCTTCTTTGACGTTATGAAGACCACGCACCGGTTCTAAATCAAAAAGAACAGCAGGTGCTTTTTCATTAGTCAAGAATTCATAAGCAGTACGCAAGGCAGCTTCCATCACGCCACCTGTGTTGCCAAAAATCACACCAGCACCAGAGCCTTCACCCATTAGACGATCATAGTCAGAGGGTTCAATGGATTCAAAGTTAATGCCCTTTGATTGTGCCCATAAGGCTAATTCATGCGTGGTGACAACATGATCGGTATCACGCATGCCTTCAACGCCCCAGTATTTACCAGAGGCGCACATTTCTTCGCGACGAATTTCAAACTTCTTAGCTGTGCAAGGGGTAATGGCGACGTGTACGATTTTCTTAGCGTCTAAGCCTTGTTCCTTTGCAAAGTAGGTCTTCACCGTCGGACCTTGCATACCAATTGGGCTCTTTGCCGAGGAAATATGCTTGAGCATTTCTGGGTGGAAAGTCTCGCAGTACTTGACCCAAGCAGGGCAGCAACTTGTGAATTGAGGCAGTGAACCATCGTTTGCTTTAAGGCGCTCAACTAATTCACTGGCTTCTTCCATGATGGTTAAGTCAGCTGCAAAGTTGGTGTCCAAAACATAGTCAGCACCTAATGCGCGCAACAATCCCACCATTTTGCCTTGCTCAAAGGAGCCAGCAGGTAATCCAAAGGCTTCACCGATAGCCACACGTACGGCCGGTGAGGTAGACATCACCACAATGGTGTTTGGATCGTCAATGGCTTTTTGAACTTCTGGGTATTCTAATGGGCTAAAAAGGCTACCGGTCGGGCAAACATTGATGCATTGCCCACAATGGATACAGATGGCTTTATCGCCAGTTTTAGCAAGATCGTAATGACCGTGCACACCAATATAGTCTTCGCAGATTTGGCGGCACATGGAGCAGTTCACGCATAAAGCTTCGTCACGAGCAAGAGCTGGATTGTCTTCGTTGACCGCGACGCGAATCTCCACGGATTGATGAATGGACATGTGTTCTCCCTACAAAGTCCAAAGAATCACTCTTTTACTTAGTTTTTGCGAGTATAAAATGCTCAAGTCAAAATAACAATTGGAGTTTAAAAAACTGTTAATAGATAAAAGCTATTAATAGGGGGATTAATGAGGAAAAGCCCAGTGAAGTTTATTGATTTATACAATAAAGGCTTTTCCTCAATTAATGGTTTTTAACTCATTGACGAGGAGTTTTTTTATTTTCAGAGTCTTTTGGATTTTTTCCAAGACTACCAAAAATACTCTTGTCAGGATTGTCTTTTGCCCAGCTGGTAAAGCCATAGATAATAATTAATGGCAATGCTACCCACTCGACAATTAACTCGAGCCATTCCATTTTTATTTTTGATGGTATGACGTAACCGTGTCTACTTCTTCTTGTGAGCCCAAGAAGACGGCGACGCGTTGGTGTAAGTTGGTCGGCGTAATTTCACGGATGCGTTCAAAGCCGTTGGTAGAGCGACCACCGGCTTCTTCAATCAACCAACTCATCGGATTGGCTTCGTACATTAGACGAAGCTTGCCGGGCTTATTGGGATCGCGGTTGTCGCGTGGGTACATGAAAATGCCACCGCGATTCAAAATACGATGCACTTCAGCGACCATGGCTGCCACCCAGCGCATGTTGTAATTCTTACCACGAGGTCCTGTCGTTCCTGCGAGTAATTCAGAAACATAACGTTGAACCGGAGCTTCCCAGTGACGCATATTGGAGCAGTTGATGGCAAACTCAGCCGTTTGAGGGGCCAAGGAGATCTTTTCAATCGTTTGTAAGAATGTGCCCGTAGACGTATCTAATGTGAAGACGGTCGTACCATGACCTAAAGTCATCACTAATTGAGTTTGCGGGCCATAGATAACATAGCCAGCAGCTTTTTGTTGCGTACCCGGTTGCAAAAACTCTTCGTCTTTGACGTTACGGTGGGGCTCCCCAGCGGGCAAAATCGAGAAAATTGTGCCAATGGAGACATTAATGTCAATATTGCTAGAGCCATCTAACGGATCAAACAAGACCAAATAGGGGCCAATCTCGCAATCTTCAGGAACTTGCAAAGCATGGTCCATTTCTTCGCTAGCAACTGCACTGACAAAGCCACTTTCCATGCAAGCACGACTCATGATGTCATTGGCAATGATGTCCAATTTCTTTTGAGTTTCGCCTTGAACATTTTCACTACCAGCAGAGCCTAAAACACCAGCTAATGCACCTAAACTTACCTTGAAGCTGATGTCTTTGCACGTCTCAGCAATATGTGCAATGAGGCCGGTGAGTTTAGGATCTACACCGTGTTGAGTTTGCATCTCATGCAAATACAGGGCTAAAGTTTTTGCCATGATTCCTATTTCCTTATTCTTGCAGTTAGTGAGAGGCGTTATTAAGGGCCTTACCCACGACTTCTTTAAGATTACTTGATAAATTCGGTTGAGAGTAAATGTAGCTTAAAGCGCTGTACATTAGTCGAGCACATTCAGGCGTATAACGGCGCCAATCATCAAGACAACGGGCTAAACGAGCAGCAATCGCAGGATTGATTCGATCAAGCTTTAAGACTTCACTGACCCACAGTTTATAGCCTTCACCATCGGGACGATGGAATTCTGCCAAATTGTTTTGACAGAAGGCCAATGGCAAGGAATAAACATTATTTGGATTATTCGTGTTGTAGCCTGGGTAGCGCTCAATTAGATTTTGAACAACGTCTTTGATTGAGCAATCATCCATAGGTATGGTTGCTGTTGCTTGCACAGTAAACCACTTATTAATCAGCAACGGTTCATTGCGCCATTCCGTTTCTGCTGCTTCGAGCAATGCGTATTTTGTTGGCGAAGCGCTGTTGACAATGATTCGTAAAGCATCAATACGTTCCGTCAAATTCGTGCTTGTTTCAAAAGCCTGTCGTGCGCGAAGCAGAGACTTTGCGTTACCACCGGCTAGCAACAGCTCAAAGCAGATTGCTCGAAGGGCACGTTTACCTGCGTCGGTCGGATTGGGTGAGTAGACAGAGTTCGGAACATTGTCATCAAATACACGCATGATGAGGTGAGAGAATTGACGTCCCAATTGATCACGCAAAGACCGAATAGCAGCACGGATGGCCAGCGGATTGATTAGAGGCTGAGAGTCCGCAACACGACGTTCGCTCGGTAGCGTCAAGGCCATGGCTTTAAATGCTGCTGAAGCTGTTTTGTCCGTTAACATGGCCTCAAATGCATTCTTGTAATGCGGGTTAATCACCATGCGTGTGCCACGTTCATAGTCCATGACCATTTCATTAATGCAACGTAAGGACAGTGCCTCCATGGCTTCACAACGATTAAACGCATCATTGTCGTACTTACTCAAGAAAACCAATTCATCATTGGTGTAGTCATAGTCAACGATAATTGGTGCAGAGAAATTACGTGCTAGAGAGGGCACGGGCTTTTCTTTGATGCCAACAAACGTCCAACTGTATTCCGTTTCCTTTAATTCCAACACACGAGAGGTGCCTTTGGGGCTAGTTTCAGCCTGAAGTTGCAATGGAATGCAGTTACCCTTCGGATTCAATAGTGCAATTGCAAAAGGAATATGGAAGGGTAGTTTGTGTGATTGACCTGGCGTTGCAGGGCAGGATTGCGTTAATTTAACCGTATAGGTTTCACTATTACGATTCCATTGAGTATCCACCTTAACATGCGGAGTGCCTGCTTGCGTATACCAACGTTCAAACTCCGTAAGATCACGCAAGTTGGCCTTGCCCATGGCATCTAAAAAGTCATCACACGTTGCAGCAGTACCATCATTGGCACGAATATATTGCTCTAAACCACGCTTAAAGCCTTCTTTGCCTAAGAGCGTTTGAAGCATGCGAATAACTTCGGCCCCCTTTTCGTAAACCGTTGTCGTGTAGAAGTTATTAATTTCTTCATAGGACTCCGGACGGATAGGGTGAGCCATAGGACCAGCATCCTCAGGAAACTGCGTGTCACGCAAATAGCGAACATCTTCAATACGTTTGACAGCCTTAGCTGTGGGGTCTCCCAACATATCGCTGGAGAATTCTTGATCGCGGAAAACCGTTAAGCCTTCTTTTAAGGTTAATTGGAACCAATCACGACAAGTGACACGGTTACCCGTCCAGTTATGAAAATATTCGTGAGCGATAACACTTTCAATACGAGCAAAATCGCGATCCGTCGCTACGGCAGGAGTGGCCAATACGCAGCGAGAGTTGAAAATATTCAGGCCCTTATTTTCCATTGCGCCAAAGTTGAAGTCGTCAGTGGCAACGATCATAAAGCGCTCAAGATCGAGCTCCAGCCCAAAGCGCTTTTCATCCCAAGCAATGGCTCGCTTTAAACTTTCTAAAGCAAATTCGGTCTTATCTAAATTCTTCTCTTCCGTCCAAATTTGCAATAAAGCACGTTTACCGTTTTTAAGTAAAAAGCGCTCCTCTCGGCACTTTAGGTTCCCAGCTACTAAAGCAAAGAGGTAGGCTGGTTTATTGAAAGGATCTTCCCAAACGGTATAGATCCAGTTGTCATCAATGGCGCCTTCTTCAATAAGGTTGCCATTAGAGAGCAGCACTGGGCATACAGCTTTCGGAGCATTGATACGCACCTTAAACTTCGCCATGACATCAGGGCGGTCTGGATAATAGGTAATGCGGCGGAAGCCCTCAGCTTCGCATTGAGTCATGAAATTACCATTGGATAAGTACAGTCCCATTAAGGATGTATTAGCCATTGGATTAATAATATTTTCAACGCGGACTTTGACAGGCTTATTAATATTACGAATGATCAAATCACCAACGGCCGTCAGTGTGTAATCTGTACGAGCCAATTCTCGATCATCAATAGAAATTTTTCGTAATTCAAGATCCCGACCATTGAGCACTAAATCGTCATTTGCTCGCTTTTCGTTTGGGCGAATTTGTAGGGTACTGGTTACACGTGTTTTCTGTGGGTGCAGGTCAAACACCAAGTCAACGGTGTCGACAAAGTGATTGGGCGGTAAATAGTCTTTGCGGTAGATCGTCTCGCTAGCCATGCCTTTTTCCCTTCTCAATATGCTTTGTGTTTCGGAGTTTTAATCTAAATATTTTAAGCGTTTAGGGCTGTTTTTTCGAGTGGCTAAGGTCATTAAGACGGCAAAACTTTGTGTTCTTATGTGAGAAGAGGGAGAAGAGCGAGAATTTTTTGTCTTAGCGCAGAAAACGGCAGATCCAATAGAAATCTGCCGTTTTCCTAAAGTCCTAACTTAGAATTAGTTAGAAGCTATAACGCACACCTATATTCACACGGTAGTCTGTATCCACTTCGCCACCATCGGCTGCTTCAAGATCTGCGTATACGTGAGTTTGAGGCGTGACAGTGAAGTTAGCGCCGATACCGTACTCATACCATGTACCGCCCAAATCTTCAGACATGGTGCGGTAAGCATCACCGTGCGTGAAGCTAAAGTCTGTTTTGCCCTTCCAGTCATGCAAAACAGAGGCTCGAACATAAGCGTTTCCACGATTATTTGGGCAGTTCAACCCCAAAACAAAGCCAGCTCGACCTATTAGGGCTTCAGCAGAGTCTTGTTTTACGGTAATCTCGTTAGAGGTGTGATATGTTACGTCATCTACATGGCCCCACATCATTGCAACTTGCGGTTCAACATAAATTAGGTTTGTGAGGTTAAGGCGCAAACCAGCTTCGGCCGACACAGAGACGGCGTTGGTCTTATAGACTGCCGAAGAAATGTAGTCGGTCATTGAGATGTCGAATTCATTCTTCATGCGACCAACTTTACCAGTTACGTCTAAGAAGAACCCGTTGTCGTTAACCCAAGAGGCATATCCAGTGAAAGCGAATAAAGAGCTATCTCCCCCACCGTTTGCAAAGTCATTGTCGCCATCAGTATAAGAGAAGGCGCCACCGATAAATACTCCATCAGAGACTTGGCGATCGTAGCCAAATTGGAAGGCAGTGTAGTCATTGGTAACATCTTTCACGCCAAATTCAGCCCTACCAGTGTAGACGCGCGTCCAAATGCCGTTGGTTTGGCCTTTGCTATCGCGAAGTTCCCCAAGGCGCTTATTCATATCATCGATTTCATTGCGCCAAACGTATAAGCCCACCATGGCCATTTCACTTAAACCGTAAACCGTGTCGTTACCATCTTCTTTCTCATCGACAACGACATCGACTGCCGTTCCATCAGTGCCTGATACACCATGAGCGCCATCAAGGATGCCGTCAGCCTTTTGAACGAGTTCTACACCAGCAATGTTGGTTTGTTGGTTTTTGCCATCTATTTTTTTGTTGTGTTGTACGACATTGGCAATTTTGTCTAAGTCAGCTTGAGCATCTCCCGTATTATTTTTACCATCAGCAATGACCGTGATCGCTCCAACTTCGGTATGCGCATCTGTACCTGGCAAATAAACATGTGTATTATCGCCACTTGCATCGGCGATATTGACGGTGAGGGATTTGCTATCGACCCAAATTTTCTCAGAAGTCCATTGCTTGTGACCTAAACCAGCGAAGTCGGCTGTTGCATCTTTGCCTAAGTTGATGGTTAAATGTTCGCCTTTAATATGGGCCTTTCCGTAGCTACTGCCAGTATCGGATTGAACCTGTAGTTTGGCTTTGTCTGCAACGGTAATCGTGTTGAAATTAAAGGTGGCATCGCCACCCCATGGAATCAGATACAATTGGCCTTTTTCAACGAGGATATTACCAACAGTTATCTCACCACCATAATTGGATTGAATTTCAGTTTTATTGCTTTTGGAGATGACATTGGCGACAGTGGCGTGGTAGTTTCCTTCTACTGCTAAGCGAGAATTACTACCTGAAAAGCCATCTTTTTGCAGAGTTACGGTTCCTTTATAGTCAATATTGCCCTTGAAGGTGAGAGCGGTTCGAGGACCCTTTATACCCTCAGACTGAACAATAATCTCTTTGACACCGGCTAGTGTGGCTGAATTTGTGACGGCCAAACCTGTTTCAACTTTTGTACCAATAATATGAAGTAAGTCTGTTTCAATAACGGTGTCATTAAGGGCTACATCTAGGTGACTACCTGCCTTGCCACGGTAAATAAACTTGTCGGCTTTGATAGTGCCATTAAATTCAGGTGCTCCACTAACATTGAGATAAAGATCCAAAAGCCCTGTTTCAATGGATGATTTTTGGTCCATAGAGAAAGTTCCGCCTTTAATTACAACGGACTCATTTTGAATTTTTCCTCCAGTTAAAGCCAACGATAATGAGGAATCAGTCGCTTCAATATTTTCCGTGTAAGGACTATTGTCTGCATTAATAGTTAAGGCATTAGCTACGCCAGTTGTCATTAATACGGCAGAGGCAATAAGTGTCAAAGGAAACACACGTTTTAGAGAGGTCATTTTTGTCTCCTAATGTTAAGTGTCACTTATGAACAGAAACTCGAAATTAAAAGAAAACGAGCAAGGGTTAGAACTTGCTGAGATGAGTTCCAAGAACATGGGAATAATGCCCCCCCCCAGAAATAAAAAATCAAGACCTCAGACTACTTTTGTAAATTTTTGTACCATAAAAACAACAAATGCTAAATATCTATTTGAAGTTTTGTATAACGGGTGAAAGTTCCGAGCGCAGGGGGTAGCACCAAGCGCATAGCCAAAGGCAAGGGTGTCCACTGTGAGGTGGAATCTGAAGGAAGCCATAGGCAAACCATCGACCTGACGAACAGAAACTGCATCAGGCATACGAGAGTGGGTAAGGTTGCATAACAAACTAAAGCCCTAAGCTACACGGAACTCTCGATGTAAATGCAGCAGGTGAATGATGGGAAAGATTGTGAGCTTACCCGCGGAGGTCTTACGGACGTGGGCTTCAAACGAAACCACGGAGTAAAGCTTGCCGTAAGAAGTCAGCAGACTCCATAGTACCTGACAGACGGTGCCAGGGAAGGGATGAAATTAATAACGGAGATGCCTGAAGTAACCGAAGCATCAACAAGTTTCAGAATGA
>CALESB010000053.1 GCA_937906995.1 uncultured Sutterella sp. | reverse complement strand
AGTTTGTGCTACTTTTTGACGCCTGATTTGTACTACTTCCTGACGCCTCCTAACACCATTTCTCATTTAGGCAATCCGTTCTCGCCACTACGCACTCAAAATCTATTTCACTCTTCTTACAGTATTAACCAGGTTCTCCAGCAATCGCTGTAGGATCTGACGAGCCGAAGCAATAAGACGAGGCGACACTTGTCTTACTATCGTTAAGGCGACCAATGTCACCAGCCCTGATTCTCTACCAAAAATGCTCTCAACCAACGAGATGGGGTACAAAATATCACCAACTGAACATGGCAACTCTTTGATTACTTGGAGCAGTACGGCTCAAAAAATAGACCTTTCTAAGCTTCATGCCTCTACAGCTCCATATATGCCAAAGAACGCATTTTTTTATGTAGCCAGTCAGAAAAACTTAAAAGGTGAAATTACTCCACCCTTTATCGTTGAAACAAATCGCGTCAATTTCTTCATTAAGCCAAACCAGAAGACAAACTAGTTATCCAAAATTGAACAGTACAAAAAATGTTTTAGGTGACCCGTTAGGTTGCCTAAGTCACTTAATCATAGAATCTAAATTAGACTACCTAAACACGGCATCACAAAGACAAATGGTTCAACGTTAATCTATTTGGTAGCAGTTATTTGTTTCGTGGGACTACTGCACAGTAAGCAGAAGCGAGGTCAAATCAATGCTATTAGAAAGCTGTTTTCCAAGACATTTCTTTCAATTTAAAGTATAAATGGTCATTAAGACTTTCTCGTTTAAAAAGTACCTAATCTTCAAATTGATGAGTACATGCAATGGCTACTGATTCATTGAATTGTCAGTTACTGTCCTCCATTCAAAATGCCTTTATTGGCTGTGATGGGAGTAACTTCTCAGCAGACTATAAAACTCAGTTATTATCAAATGACCCTAGGACGGGCATCCGTGTTCTCTCTACTATCTCAGATGACTTACAACGCTGCGATCGATATGACATTAGCGTTGCCTTTGTCACTAAAAGTGGGGTTACTCCTCTAAAGCAGATTCTTGAGGAGATTGATAATAAGGGCGTTAAGGGGCGTATTCTAACAACAGACTATTTGTACTTTACTGAACCCAGTGTTCTACGTTCATTGAATCAACTAAAAAATGTTGAAATCCGCATGTACCGCTGTAAATCTGGGGATGGGTTTCATACAAAAGGCTACATTTTCAGTTCAACTGATATTGTCAGAATAATTTTAGGTAGCTCCAATTGGACCGGCCCTGCATTGACGACCAATCGTGAATGGAACGCAAGAGTCGTCTCTCGAGACACTGGCACCTTTGCTATTGAACTGCAAAATGAATTTGAATCTTTATGGAATTCTGAAAATACAGAAAAGTTCGAAGATTTCATTGATGACTATGAAGGAATCTATAAAGTAGCTCATGAAGCACGACTTCGCAAAGCATCCGAGCCACCAGCGCTAATCACACCTAAGCTTCAACCCAATACCATGCAAAAAGCATTCGTAAAGAATGTGTTAAAGCTATACGAAGAACAAGAGAGGAAAGCTTTACTTATCTCCGCAACTGGTACTGGCAAAACCTATGCAGCAGCCTTTGCCATTCGTCGACTAGCCCCACGACGTATGCTTTTTGTCGTCCATAGAGAACAAATCTGTAAGCAAGCCTTAACAAGCTTTCAAAAAGTCATCGGGGCTGGCAAAAGCTATGGGATTTATTCTGGCTCTCTAAAAGACTTCAATGCTGACTATGTCTTTTCGACCATTCAGACAATGTCCAAGACAGACAATCTTGAACAATTTCCTCAGAATGAGTTTGACATTATTGTTATCGATGAGGTTCATCGTGCTGGAGCAAAGTCATACCAACGCTTAATGGATTACTTTAAGCCCAAGTTTTGGCTTGGTATGACAGCTAGCCCTGACCGAACGGATGGCTACGATATCTATGGCTTATTTGACCATAATATTGCCTATGAAATTCGTCTTCAGACCGCCCTCAGTGAAAATCTGTTATGCCCATTCCACTACTTTGGCGTTACAGACATTGAAGTCAATGGTGTCAGCATCGAAGATGAAAGGGCTTTTAATTATTTAACTTCTCAAGAACGTGTTGATCACATCTTAGATCGAGCTCAATATTTTGGCTATAGCGGTGATCGCGTCAAGGGCCTAATATTCTGTTCACGAAAAGAAGAGTGCCAAGAGTTGTCTCGCCTCTTTAACGAGCGAGGTTTAAAAACTGCTGCTTTATCAGGCGATACCCCACAAAGTAAACGTGAAGACGCCATCAACCAATTAACGAATGGTTTGGGAGAGGATCGGCTTGACTATATCTTCACTGTTGATATTTTCAACGAAGGGGTTGATATTCCAGAAGTTAACCAAGTTATTTTGTTACGACCAACTGAGAGCCCTATTGTTTTTATTCAACAGCTTGGGCGAGGTTTACGCAAATCGGAAGGAAAAGAGTTTGTTGTTGTCATCGACTTTATTTCTAATTACCGCAATAACTACTTGATCCCCATCGCACTCAGTGGCGATAACTCCTATGATAAAGACAACATGCGCCGCTTTTTACAAGTAGACCGTAAGCATCTTCCTGGTGCATCAACGATTAGCTTTGACAAGATCGCCATCGATAACATTTTCAAATCCATCGATGCAGCCAATACTTATGATCTCCGCCTATTAAAGCAATCCTATAGTACATTGAAATTTAAATTGGGGCGGATCCCCTCGCTAAAAGACTTTGAAGAACACGATGCCATCGAAGTAACGAAATTCTTTGATGTTAAATCCAAGCTAGGCTCTTACTATCACTTCTTAGTGAAATACGACAAGGATTATGACATTCGTTTGAGTGATCGAGCTGCCAACATTATCAAATACCTCTCAATGCGCTTAGGTCATGCTAAACGTATATCTGAAGTTCTTGCCATAGAAGCTCTACTGTCTGATACACATGATATTAAGTCAGAATTAACTAAGAAGATGAGCGCCTATAATTTATCGGTCTCAGAAGCGGCAATCAATAGCATTGAATTGTTTTTACAAAGTAATTTCTGGAAAACAGCTGGCGAAAAAGCTAAAAACACAGATTGTATATTGCTAAATACAGATGGTGATGAGTGGCACATTTCTGAGGAATTTAAAAAAGAAGTTGAAAAAGACCCTCACTTTCGAAGCATGATCGATGAACTCATTGAGTTTGTGAAACATCGATACGAGACAAATTTCTCAAATCGATATAAAGATACCGATTTCGTTTTGTACAAAAAGTACACCTATGAAGATGTTTGTCGTCTCTTAAACTGGAAAAAGAATATTACATCTCTGAATATTGGTGGATATTTTTACGACTCAGAGTCTAAAACGCTCCCTGTTTTCATTAACTATCATAAAGACAGTGAAGCCATTGCCTATGAAGATCGCTTTATCAGCCCTCGGCGATTAATTGCACTGTCAAAAACCAAGCGCAGTGTATCATCTCCTGACGCAGATCACATTTATAAAAGAACAAAAGAGGACAAAGAGAATAAAATTTACCTCTTTGTTCGAAAGAACAAAGATGATAACGATGCCAAGGCCTTTTATTTCCTTGGTGAGATTCAAGCTATCGGATCACCCATTTCTGTTACTCTTCCTGGAGAAGTTCAGGCTTTTGAAATTGAGTACGAGCTTGAACAGCCCGTTAATGCGGACCTTTACAATTACATAACAGAAGGCTAATGATGAAAACGATTGAAGTTGTTGCTGCAATTATTCAACACGAAGGAAAAATCCTTGCTACTCAACGAGGTTATGGAGACTTTAAGGATGGTTGGGAGTTTCCTGGAGGCAAGATGGAGCCTGGCGAAACAATGCAACAGGCTATTATCCGCGAAATTCAAGAAGAACTAGGCGTTACCATTTCCCCCACTAAACTAGTAACGACAGTTGAGTATGACTACCCGACATTTCATCTGACGATGCATTGCCTTCTTTCCACAGTTGTTGAAGGTGAAATCAAACTCATTGAACATGAGGACGCCAAGTGGTTAACTAGGGAAACGCTTGATAGTGTTGAGTGGTTACCTGCCGACATTGAGGTTGTTGAAAAGTTAAAGCAGCTCTTATAGACATCGTTTATCAAAGCTAACCCAAGCCAATTGTTCATTTAACGGTTGAGCGTAGAAATTGTTTACTTCATAGTTCAATTTCTACGCTTAATATTTTTACGATTTAACTAGTAGTCTCTAACATAGACACTAAGACAGCCCTTAAATAAGCAAAGTTCCTTTAAGTGAGGATTACTCAGTCACTTCAATCTTGAAAAATTTTTCTTCATCCCCATATTTAAGACTATCAGGCACTCAGTACGCCTTCATTTGGAGAAAAATTAAAAATGGCACAAGAAGTCCATGGTTTTCAGACTGAAGTTACAAAGCTACTCGGTCTTTTAGCAAAATCCCTTTACTCAAACAAAGAAGTTTTCTTACGTGAATTAGTTTCCAACGCATCTGACGCCGTTGATAAACTGCGCTTTCTTTCCATCACGAAACCAGAACTCACGGCCGAGGACCCTATTTTCCAAATTCGTGTTCGAGCTGATGAAGAAGCTGGCACACTGACAGTAACTGATAACGGGATTGGGATGACATTGGCTGAAGCCAATGAGCACCTTGGCACGATTGCCAAATCCGGTACTGAAGCCTTCATGGCCTCTTTGACCGGTGAAGAAAAGAAAGACTCTCAATTAATTGGTCAGTTTGGTGTCGGCTTTTACTCATCCTTTATCGTTGCCGATCGAGTAACCGTTATTTCCCGTAAGGCAGGTGCAAAACCCGAGGAGGCCGTTCAGTGGGAATCTGACGGTAATGGTACGTTTACTTCCGGCAATATTACTCGTGAAGAACGTGGCACGGAAATTATCCTTCACTTAAAACCGGAAGAAAAAGAGTTCTTAAGCCAATGGCGGTTACAAGAAGCTATCACCAAGTATTCTGACCATATTTCAACTCCTGTATTGCTCTGGGAAAAGAAGTTTAGCGAAGATGAAAAAGCTGAACCCAGCTATACGTGGGAACAAGTCAATGATGGTCGAGCACTTTGGACGCTTGCTCCTAAAGATGTCACAGATGACCAGTACAAGGCCTTCTACCATCATTTGACGCACGATTACAGCGATCCAGCCACTTGGGCTCATAACCGTGTTGAGGGCGACCTTGAATATACCTCCCTTTTGTATGTTCCTAGCGAAGCACCATGGGATCTTTATACCCGTGAAAAACAACATGGGTTAAAACTGTTCGTTCAACGCGTCTTTATTATGGATGATGCCGAGCAATTCCTTCCGAACTATCTGCGCTTTATTCGCGGTTTGGTTGATACCTCTGACTTGCCGCTAAACGTATCGCGTGAACTTCTTCAAGAAAGCCGCGTTACACAAAAGTTAAAACGAGCTTTAACGAAGCGTGCGCTTGATATGATCGCTAGTTTGTCAGAAGACAAAGAGAAATACTCAACGTTCTGGAAGAACTTTGGGTCTGTCCTTAAAGAAGGTCCCGTTGAAGACTTCTCCAATCGTGATGCCGTATTAAAACTTCTTCGCTTTGCCTCTACGAAACTGGGCACACAGGAAGAAGGCGTCAGTTTAACTGACTACGTTTCTCGTATGCCGGAAAAGCAAAAGCATATTTATTACCTTACTGCCGGCAATTTTGAAACCGCTATTAACTCCCCGTACCTTGAAACTTTCCGTCGCAAAGGCGTTGAAGTTTTACTGATGACGCAACGTATCGATGAATGGCTCATGCAAGGCTTAAATGAATTTGAGGGACATGAGTTTATTTCTGTCACGGCCAATGACCTTAAGTTAGGTGATCTTGCCGACAGTGAAGAAGAGAAAAAGCATGAAGAAACCGTTCGTGAAGCTTCTCCCCTTGTTGACCGTATCAAGAAGGCTTTAGGAGAACGTGTAGAAGGCGTTCGAGTTTCTTCGCGTTTGGTTGACAGTCCTAGCTGTATTGTCTCCGATAGCGATAAGCGCCTAACACCTCAAATGCGCAGAATGCTTGAAGCTGCAGGCCAAGCTGTACCAGAGGATAAGGTAACGCTTGAAATTAATCCGTCTCATCCTCTTCTTGTGAAGGCAGCTGCAGAACAAGATGACACTCGCTTTGGCAAATGGTGTGATCTAATGTTGGGGCAAGCATCGCTAGCGGATCAAGGTAGTGTTAAAGATCCTGCCGCTTTCGTTAAACTCATGAATGAATTGCTTTTAAAGTAATTCGTTAATTCGCAAGGGCAAGGCTTCGGTCTTGCCCTTCCTTTTTGCTAATTTCTCTAATTTTTTGGAATTGTATTGCGCAAAAAAACAATCCTGCTCTCATAACGCTTTTCGATTTTTTTGATGGTGCACCATGGATTTTATCGATGGTAGACCATTACTTTTATCCTGACTTGAACTACGAAAAAATGCTATGCGTATCTTACGACTTGATCTAAATGTTGTATTTTTCCAATTTTAAGTGCTGGTTTCATGACATATTGTGATAATTAATTGACTAATATACGAGTTTTTTTATTTTTTAACCAATTTCATTGACTGAATCATGTACCATTCAGAAAAGAAAGAAATAATTAACCAGATTAAGGTGTTTCATGCTTGAATCCAATTTACAAACGGCTGCATGCGATTTTCTCATTACTAACGTTAAGGGCCGTAATCTAGTAACGGATGAATATATCTTAGAGTGTTCCTCTTTGAAGAACAATGAAATCGTGACTGTCGTTGGTAAGTGCTTCTTCGAACCTAAGACAGAAATGACTGTTTGTGTTTCTGGTAGTTACTCTGAACACTCCCAATACGGTCACTGCTATATAGCCAATGCCATTTGGCCCTCTGATCTTGAAATTCCTCTTTCTGGCAAAGTCATCGGTACCTTTGTGGCAACTGGAGCAATCAAAGGCATTGGTTCTTCTATTGCTAGTGTCTTACTTAAAAATATTGATGATACTTTCCTTGATACGCTTGAAAACACCCCTTCAGCTTTGAGTTCAATTCCCAATATGGGCCCAAAGAAAATTGAAATTCTTCAACAATTCTTTGAAGGCAAAAATATCGAGCGAGACACGGAAATCTTTTTATTGGGTCACGGGATCAATAAAAAACTTTCGCAACAAATTTTCGAAACCTATGGGTGTGCCGCCAGTCTCGTGTTGATGAATAGCCCTTATCAATTATTAATCGATATCGATGGCCTGCGACTGAACTCGGTTGACGAGTTAGGAAAGCTTTTTGGCATTGAGCGCTCATCCTCCATGCGAATTGACGCCCTTGTCTTACATAAACTTAAAGCTCTTTATCAAGAGTCTGGTAGCAGCACAACGTTGCGCAAAGAGCTTGAAAAATCTGTTTCCCGAATTCTGAGAGTCACGATCAAAGCCGTTAATGAACGTGTTGATCAATTGCTTGCACTAGGCAAAGTCAACACTGACAATACGATGATTTCTCTTGCTCCTGCTCTTTTAGGCTTGGATACCACGTTGACAGTATCCAGTTCTGTATCAGCAACGGTAGATAACTCTGCGATGGCTCCAAGTAGTGCTGAGGTTGTTAGCCGCCCCGTCTCCAATGAAACGGCCAATGACTGGGAAGAAATTATGAACGAGAGCTTTGCTAACTTGAGGGTCAAACTTCAAAACCTCATTGCAGAACGCTGTTCAAAAGATGAGCTAGAAATCGCTCATCTTGCTCAAGAGAAAATCGAAGCTCTTGAACAAAAATTTACAGCTTAGCCTATCTAAATAAGCTGATTAATTATCAAAGCGCTTAAGTTTTGCTTGCGGAGACATCGATGCAAATTCGAGAAGTCAAAACTAACAAAAAGCAATTCTTAGCGCTTTTGTTATTAGCCGACGAAAGCGAAACGATGATCGATCGCTATCTAGATCGAGGCACGATGTACGTCCTTGATGACAATGGTGTCAAGTCAGTGTGCATTGTCACAGATGAAGGTTCTGGTGTACTTGAAATCAAAAACCTTGCTACAGATCCAAAATGTCAACGAAAAGGTTATGCTCGAGCTCTTATCGAGTTCCTACTTGAAACATACAAAACTAAATACACAGTGTTGCAAGTCGGGACAGGAGAAAGCCCTCTTACTTTGCCCTTTTATCAATCGTGTGGTTTTACTTACTCTCATCGAATTCCTAATTTCTTTACAATCAACTACCCGCACCCAATTATTGAAGCTGGTGTTGAATTGAAAGACATGATTTATCTAAAGCGTCATTTTTAAAACCACTTTTTTGAAGGGCTCATTTGCGCATATTCATTTAAGTCACATTCGTTTCTATCGTTTCCTTTATAATAGAGTCTTCATTTAATAGGAGATATTGCTGTGGCAGCTGCAGACAAAATTACAGAATGGCTTAAACAAACTTACGGTGATGATATTAAGGCCGCGGGCTCTCTTCGTAAGATTATTGCCGATATGGGCTTAACCAATGTTTCTACGAAGACTGCAAAGTATGGGCGTGATGCATGGGAAGCAGAAATTTTAGAAAGACGTGCTAGCCAAACAAAGAATGAATACGAAGCCTTCATGAATGCACAAGACGCTGTTTCTCAAGCACTTTGGCCGATTATTCGCCCGATCGTCGAAAAGGCTATTGCAGATCAAAAGGCTCTCGATCAACACTTAATTGATCAAGCTAAGCAAGACTTGGCTGATGCTTTGGAAGCACAAGAAAAACTAACGGAAGAACTCGATGCCGCTATGGCACTACTAAACGAGTGCAACTAGACGCTAACTTTTAGTTATCAAAATGCCGCCACTAGAATTGTAGTGACGGCATTTTTGTTAAGTTCTAGAGCTCTGTAAGTGTTTGATCTTTAATTGGTTTTGAACGCAATGCATTGTGTAATCAAATGACTTACGTTCAAATTAGAAGTTATAACGAACTCCAACAGTTGCTCTCCAGTCTTTATTTAGCACTGCCCCATTGGTACGCTCAACATCCGCCCAAACATTAGATTGTTTTGTTAATTGGAAGTTACCTCCTAATCCGAACTCAACCCATGTATCTTGTCCATCAAGTTGTTGAGTAGATATACGGTTTGCGCTCATACCGGTAATTTTGGAGTCGCCTAAAAACTCATGGACAGCTGATGCTCTTACGTACAAACTGCCCTTATCATCCGGACATTGAATCCCTGCAACCACACCTGCTCGACCAATAAAGCTATTGACAGAATCAACTGAGTACTTAGCAGAACGCACCCGGTCAGTTAAAGTCATGTTATCTGAACTGATGTAGGTATACGTTGCTTCAAGTTGTGGTTCAACAAAGATCGTCTCTGTCATATTTAAGTGCCAGCCCGTTTCAGTAGATAAACTCCATACCCTATTATTAAGTTTGCCATTGAAACTATGATCGATTGTCATATCGTTTTTCACGTGAGCCATGCGTGCAACAACATCTGCAAAAAGACCGCTATCTGCCGCCCATAGTGAGTAGGCAGACAAACCGTAAGCCTTCATATCACCAGAACCTCGATGAGAACCCAAATCACCCTTGGTGTAATTCGCAGCCAAACCTAAACGAACGGGACCGGCCATCGTATCGGCACCCACTT
The DNA here is from genome assembly GCA_937906995.1 of uncultured Sutterella sp. Classification (GTDB taxonomy): domain Bacteria; phylum Pseudomonadota; class Gammaproteobacteria; order Burkholderiales; family Burkholderiaceae_F; genus Aphodousia. The sequence continues at coordinate 9,825 of CALESB010000053.1, read as the reverse complement.
GAACAGTATTAAACTCATTTGACAAATCATCATTACCACTGAGCTTACCACCATCGTAACGAACCCATACACCAGGAGCATCTTCACTTGTCCGAAGTTCACCCATACGCTTTCGAATATCATTCATAAGTATGCGGTTAATGCTCAAAGAACCTACACTGGCCAATTCAAGCGTGTTCTTCATAATTGTGTTTGGTGCGACATAGAGGATCTTCCCAGTTCTATCGAAAACAGTTGCTCCGTTGATTAGCCCTTCTTTAACATAACCTGTTGCCAGCAAATCTCCACCGCGAATCGAGGTCATGATTTTCTTAGCTAAAGCCTCAGAAACATCATCAGCATTTTGAACCATATCGACAGTAAGCGATGCTTTAGAATGTGGGTTCAACACAGTGAGAGAGCCTATTTCTTTAGCACCAGCATCCATTAGCACAGTCCCTTGACCATTGATATCATCAACCGTAATTGCATTCCCATTTGGCTTAATGGTAGCGTGATCAAGGTGAAGCTCTGACACACGACTGTCTCCCGTTACTATCCACTGACTGCCGTGACTAAAACCTAAGGAAGTTGTGCCCTTATTGGTGCTTTCATTTTCTTTGATCACTGCGCCAGTTAATGATGACCTTGGACCATTAAAGGATATATTGATAGCGCCAGTCGCACCTGCAAGATTAATAATGTCTCCCTTTACAACTGTATTACCCTTAGCACTAATCTTGATATCACCCTTTTGATTAAGAACAGCACCTCCACCTGTGACATTGCCATTATGAATGATAGAGATGTCCTTATTAGCGATGAGATCGATTCCTCCTTGTCCTAAGCTAATGACTCCATGCTTATTTCCACTATTAATTTGAATATTGTCAGCTGAGACACTTACCTTGCCACTTCCATTATTCGTTATCCCTTGACTCGTACTATTAATCTCAAATTCTTTAGCTTTAAGTGTTATTTGGCCTACATTTTCATTGTGTACTGCCCAGCCGGAGTCTGCATTAATAATCAATTTATCACCTACATCAGCAACGAACGTTGCATTGGATGACTCATTATCTAAAAAAATGCCATTACCTCCAGGACCATGGTGATTGATAGTGAAGTCGTCTACGGTCTTGATCTTTACAGCCCCAAATGCGTAAACACTGTTTTCATCTTTGCCACTCTTATTGATAGTCAAGTCTTTTACATCGATATTAATATCCATGCTCCCAACGGTCCCATTAACAATAATTGACTCTGTTGGATTATTTATATTCGTGTCGCATCCTAGGCTGTCGAATTGTTGAGCGCGAGTTGAAAATGAAAATAAAGCTGCTAAAACGCCTACAGCAACAGCTGTTTTTTGCATATAAAACTCCTGAAGATAGGGATACAAAAAGTCAGTGCCTTAATGGAGATAATGTTTTGCACTGTCAGTAACAAATGAAGAGATAAGACTCTAGATGGGAATGTTGCTGATAAAAATAATAAGAAGAGGAAGAAAGTCGCTTTTATTCTACTAGGCTAGTTAAACACTCCATTGAACTTTCAAACAAAGTGGTCCAAGAACTTACAAAAAGAGCCTTGGTCTTTCAATAAGTTACACGATTGTTTCTAGAGCAACAAATTAAAAAGGGCCTCGCATGGAGGCCTGTTTAATTTGATGAAAAAAAAATTATCTTTTAGAAATTATGGCGAACGCCAACGTTCCAACGATAGTTTTCTTTCACATCACCACCAAGATCTGCTTCAAAGGTGTTGCTAGACACTCCCTAACGGGCGGTACCATTAACTTCGCTATCAAAATCGTAAGCGTCGGAAACACGAGCATAGATCGTACCCTTATCCGCCGGGAAGCTAAAAATTGGTGTGGCTATATTCTGATTCCTGTTTGAAAAATATAATATAAATAAATACCTTAGAAAAATTAAATACGATCTTGGCTAATAACTTATTTGGCTACAAGTGATAATTCTTTCAAACGAGCTTGTGCCTTGGGATTTTGATTTGACCGTCTGTTATATTTCACCATCACTTGCTTCAATGCTTGAGATACACCAATAGGATCTTTACATAACGCCAATTGCTCTTCATTCATAAGTGACGTCAAAACTACTACATGAGTAATCAACTTATCGACATGCTCATCACCCGTAGTCCCATTGGAAAAATCTTCGATGGCCTTACTGATTCGTAACTGTGTTTGATCTGCGAAGTAGGATAAAACTTGGCACTCTTCAAAGCGCAACTCATTTTCAACCTTTCCTTTACTTTTACAAACAAGTCGAGCAAGTTCATTTTGACGAACTTGCGTTAAGTTCTTCTCTTGCGCCTTAGGGTTATCTAATTGAGCAATAACAGATACGTTTGGCCTTTGGGTTTTAAACAGAATGCTCGACTGATTTCGATCTTTTAAAAAATGCACATCAGAAACTATTCCCTCCAAAATGACCCACTTGTTCGTGAAGATTTCATTGGCTTTAGCTTCTCCACGGGAATAAATCCCCTCAAGAGCTTCAGTGGGCACAATCGATGCGTAATGTTCACCGTTCTTCGGAAAAAAGATAGATTCCTCTCCATGTCGCATTGCTTCAATGTCTTGATTGGCAATGGTCACAAATACATTTTTTTCTTCTGAAGTCAAGGATGTTTGAGCAAAAGAAGTTAAAGTGACTCCGCATAACGCAAGAGCTAAAAGAGTTGATTTCATGTTTAATCCTTTCAATACGGTTAACCCCATTTTATTGCATTAAATCAAATGAGTCGCCTTAATGTAAAAGATTCTTTAATCCTAAAAGGATTTTGTTAGATGCCTGCAGTGTAAATGTTAATAGTCGAGTTTTAATGGATGGTGATGGAAGGCAAGACGCTGTCTTTACGTTCGTACAATCTCTAAATATCTCCTACCTAGCGCTTCCCATGATCTCTTGTGCTCCATGGTTATGTTGGTGATAAGCGTATCGCTGCCTTACTTGACTAATGTGTTCATCGTAGAAACTGTTTTCCACTTAAAGTATCAAAATTCTCTCTTACCAACCTACCTCCATCAATCAAATCTGAATTTCGCGTTAATTGGCTTTCATTTTTCAGTGAAAAGTCATCTTGCTTAAATAATCACTCTAAGCAACCACATAGATAAAAATATCGTTAAAACATTTATACGCATCATTATTGATTCGAGCGTGTACCAAATCATTTAACAGCATTAATCAACAATAGCTTTTCTTTCATACCGACCATATTTTTTAAAAATCACATTTATTACTTAAGAAGAAACGCTCTATAGTGTGTAAAATTTGAAATATCTTTTTTAATTAATTTCATCATGTCTTCTTATTCCCCTCGTACACTTGAATCCACTTTATCTCTCGAAGCTAGTGAATTTCCGCTGATCCTCATCGAAGGTATGCCTTGTGTAGGTAAGACAACCTTGGCAAAACACTTCTTTAGCACTTTGCCCTACATTGATTTATCTGATATTCAGGCTCGTAGCATCGCCATGAGCCAACCAGAAGCTTTCTTCTCTTTGCACGGCAAACGCTTATTGATTGACTCTGTCGAACAGGCCCCAGAATTATTTAAACATCTTCCATCCTTTGAGAAAGATACAAAAATTGTTTTGGTTGGTAATTTGCCACAAGAGATTAAAGAGGATTTGAAGAATAACTGTAATCTACGTGTTTATCAGCTAAGCCCTTTTTCACAACGCGAAATCAATGGGTTAGGCAGTGAGCCTTTTGGTGCCTCCGGAGCTCTACCCATTACGATTACATACCCTCAATCCTTTTTCTTTGAGACGATTAGACACGGTTTTTTACCTCGCCCTCACCCAAGCCAAAGTACACGTGGCTTTTATGACCTATGGCTCTCAAGGTTTTTTAAAGAAACGGTTCAGGGTGTTATGAATGTCGCCAAACTCGATCTTTTCCTTCTCTATATGAAAGCTCTTGCCGAGAATAATATGAGGGAAATCAACCACAGTCGTTTAGCAAAAGATTGTCGAATTAGTTACGCCACTGCCATTTATTGGACACAGTTTCTCCTTGACTGCGGAGTACTTCGCGAAGTGAAATCTCTAAAGCTTGCTCAACGACGACAAGTCAAGCGTGGAAAAATTATCTATGCTGATACAGGTCTTTTGTGCCACCTACTTAATATTGGGGGTGCAGATGAATTATTGGCCTCATCTTTTTATGAGCAAATTTTTTCTGGCTTTGTCGCCTCAGAAATTATGAAGGGATATGAAGCCTGGGGACTTGAACCTCCACTTTATTTTTATCGAGATACTGCAAAAAAACACGTGGAACTTATTCTTCAAACCAAAAAGGGCTATATGCCAATTGGCTTTATGTCTCAACGAGCCCGTCCCATACATGATCAAATCCGTCATATGGATGTTTTGCGTCGCATGGGGGAAATCTGTACAGACAATGTTTACATTACCGACGGATCACTGATGGTTGAAAAAACCGACTCCCCTCTTATCAGTGCTACGCGGCTTTGAGTACAATATCGTAAGTTTTTATTGAGGTCTTAGACTATGCGTTTCGTTTCTTTAATTGCTGCCAGTGTTGCAGCCGCAGTATTGGCCGGTTGTGCTGGCGTCTCAAACGAGTCCACTATTAAACAGCGTCAACTCGATGCAACCACTTATGAAGTTGAAGTCATGCAAGCATGGGTTAAGGATGAAACCATGATGCGGGAAGAAGCTCGTCGCCAAGCAACAAACTTTTGTTTAGAAACAAAACGCGGCATGCAACCCGTGCAAGTCTTCTCCCGCTCGGCCACAGAAACAGGCAAAGGCGCAATGGCTCGCTTAACCTACCGTTGTGTCGGTTATATGGAAGCTCCAAAGCGTGAATACCAGCCTCTTATTCTTAAGACACCTGAATTAACAGACGACGAAGACCTTGATGAGGTCTATGGCAATAAATAAGAACATTCTCGAAATCGCAAATAAGAGAGAATTTTCAACTACAAAAAATGGGAGTGACTGCTTAGTTCACTCCCATCTTTTTATTAAGCCTTGTTATTTTGCTTTGGCTTTTTGCTCTCGCTCTGCTTGTTCTTTCTGAGCTTGAGCCATTTGAATGGCTAACTTAACGTAACTGTCCACCGCCTTAGTACCATAAGTACAAGCAACTCGCTTTGACAATAAAAAGTAACCCGTCCAAACCAATGCATAAAATGTTGAGCGGATCGCATTATTTGTATCAAAGCTCGTATTAAAAAATGCCATTAATAACGCTATCGAAATAGGACCAACAACCCAAAGAATGACGATTGTTTGTTTTACAACCGATGCATTACGCTTACAAGTAATGATCCATAATAAATAGAAATAAAGAATCAAAACAATCACATGCGGCATGAATAAAGCGTAGTTCATTGCGCCTTCGGTTACGAGTTCCGTATGCAATGTTGACATATTAAAAAGCGTCACGATAATCGATAACACCACGGTCGCAACAAAAAGCAATAACCAACCCTGCACGCCTTGAGGAAAGAAAGGCACTGGATGCGCTGCAGGATAGCGTTGAGCTACCTTATAAAGTAACAACGTTGGACAAGCCACCATAACCGCCAATAAGGCGATGGTAATAATCATTGGTATCGTAAAAAATTCTGCCATTTTTAATTGTGACCTTCACAGTGAGATGAACAAACAGTTTTAGAATTATCTTTCTTTGTCACGCTCTTACGCGTTTTGAGTCCTTCGCAAGCATGACAGCACGATGGGTTCGTTAGACCTTCAATTAAACCACAGGGTTCTCCATTGGCATGATTGCCATGGCAACAAAGCGCCAGCAGTGCCAAATGTTGCTTTAGATGTTTAAGGTCATCAATTTGCTGATCGATTTTATGCATATGTTGGGCAATCATCTCATGCACTCGCTCCGCATCCTCATTACGACGCGCATCAACATCCGTCAATATACGGATTTCATCCAGACTCATATCAAGACTTCGACAGTGCTTAATAAAGACAAGACGCTTTAGATGACCTTCATTGTATGAACGATAATTATTTAAGCTTCGTTCTGCTTTAGGAATTAAGCCTTCAGCTTCATAAAAACGAATCGTTTCTACCGTTAAGTCTGATAACTTAGCCAGTTCTCCAATTCTCATTTTTCATTACTCCGCAAAAACTTCAGTACTCTCTTGACTCTGAAGTAACTTTAGGCATTTTAATGATATTAATGAAAAAAGCTTAATTGCTAGGATAGGTTACCATGAACGAAAAATCAATCAATAAAAACAATGAATTAGACACGCACGGCGTCAATAACCACCAACATATTCATCATGATGAAACTTGTTCTTGCGGACATGATCACCATCATGACACTCATTCTGAGTGCACTGAGCATGATCACGAACATCATCATGAGCATTCCCATGGCGGTTGTTCTTGTGGTCACCATCACCATGAAGCAGCGCCTGATGTTAAAACGCTCGATATTCATCAAAAGCCTGGCTTAGCGACACTCTATGTCGCAGACATGTGTTGTGCTGTTGAGGGTAACCAAGCAGTTGAGGCCCTAAAAAAATTGCCTCAAGTCGATGAGGTCACTTTTAATACTTTAAACCGAACGGTTAGTGTTAAGCATCACGCCTCAGACCCGCACATTTTCATTGATGCTTTAGACAAGGCCGGCCTTGCTGCGACGATGCCTGAGTCCACGCAGCATGAAGCAGGCCCTCAACCCACTGTCTTATATATTGCTGAAATGTGTTGTGCAGTAGAAGGCAATCAGGCAGTTGAAGCCTTGAAAAAACTTGAATTGGTGAAAGAGGCCTCTTTTAACACGATTAATCGTACCGTCAGTGTTACCCATGATTACACTGACGCAGCTCCCCTTCTCCAAGCCTTATCCGCAGCAGGTCTTGAGGCTCGTATTATCAACAATGACAGTGAGAAAGTTCGCACACGGCTGGCTGTCGAAGGGCTTGATACAGAAGTAGAGACTGAACTCATTAATAAAGCACTTGAAGTTTTAGAGCTCGACGATTTACAAATTAATACCCAAACGCATACAGTGAGCGCTGTTATGACGCGTGAGCAAAAGCGTTCAGCCATCGATTTGATTTCGTCAGCGGGTTTCAAAGCAAAAGAATTAAAAGACCAAAGTCAAAAAGGTCATCAAATTCCATGGAAGAAGTTAGCCATCGCAGGCACCTTTGCACTGGCTAGTGAAATTATTGAATTAACAGCTGGCCCTGAATACCTCGGTTTAGCTTTTGCCTTTATTGCCATCGTCTTAGCCGGTCTCGGTACTTACCGTCGTGGGCTTTTAGCCATCCGTCACCTCAACTTCAACATGAATGCATTGATGAGTGTCGCTGTCACTGGGGCCCTCATTATTGGTCATTGGCCAGAAGCTGCGATGGTTATGGTACTTTTTGAAGTATCTGAAGCTATTGAAACGTTATCTATCGATCGTGCTCACAAAGCCATTCGCGACCTTTTAAAGTTAACCCCTGAATCAGCCACCATCGTCAATCAAAAGGGTGAAGCGAAAACTTTAGATGTCTCAGATATTGCTGTTGGCGATACACTTCGCGTTATGCCTGGGGAACGCATTGCGTTAGATGGCATCGTTGTTGAAGGGTTTTCAGCCGTCAATCAGTCTAGTATCACGGGTGAGTCAATGCCCGTTGAAAAAACGAAGGGCGATAAAGTCTTTGGTGGCACTTTAAACCAAACTGCAGAACTCGTTATTCAAGTCACCAGTGATAGCCAACACGGGTTAGCAGCCAAAATGATTGAAGCTGTTGAAGCTGCCAATCAAAATAAGGCTCCTACAGAACGATTCGTTGACGTTTTCGCCAAATACTACACGCCATCCGTTTTCGCTGTTTCCCTTCTTACTGCGATTCTTCCTCCCCTATTAATGGGTGGTGAATGGATTGACTGGATCTATAAGGCACTAGTCCTTTTAGTAATTGCCTGCCCCTGTGCATTGGTCATTTCTACACCGGTAACGATTGTCTCTGGATTAGCTGTTGCTGCTCGCATGGGATTGATTGTTAAGGGTGGTGCTTACTTAGAGGAAGCTCGTAAACTCAAGTATATTGCATTGGACAAAACTGGCACCATTACGGAAGGTCGCCCACAAGTCATCGCTGTAGAACCCACTGATGGCAATCAAGCAAAAAGCTTACTTCAAGTGGCTGCTAGCCTCGCCTCTCGTAGTAACCATCCAGTGAGTGCAGCCATTGCTCGTCATGCTCGAGAAATGGATGTCTCATTACTTAAAGTATCTGATTTTGCCACTGAAGTTGGTTCTGGTACTCACGGCAAGATTCAAGGCTCAATGGTCCAAATGCTCAACCTTCGAGCCTACGAGAAAAAGCATAAGGTCTCCGAAAACCTTCGCTCAGCCATCCGTAGTTACGAAGGCAAGGGAGCAAGCGTCGTCATCATTTCAGACTTCTTTGGTCCTATGGGCTTTATTGCAGTGTCGGATACGTTGCGCGAAAATGCCAAGGAACACATCCAAGCACTCAAAGCCTTAGGTGTTACTCCTGTGCTTTTAACGGGTGACAATAACGAAAGTGCCCAGCACATGGCTCAAGCCGTTGGTATTACGGAAGTTCGCTCTCAAATGCTTCCGCAAGACAAACTCACTGCCATTGAGAATATGCAAAAAGAAGGCTCTGTCGGTATGGTTGGTGACGGCATTAACGATGCTCCGGCCCTTGCCAGAGCCAATATCGGTTTTGCCATGGGACGACAGGGCAGTGACATTGCTGTTGATGCGGCAGACGTCGCCTTAATGGACGATGACATTAAGAAACTCTCACTTTTTGTGAAGTTATCTCGCATGACTCACAATCGATTAGTGCAAAACATCACCATTGCCTTAGGGATCAAGCTGGTGTTTATGATCTTAGCTTACATGGGCATGGCAACAATGTGGATGGCCGTGTTTGCCGATATCGGCACCTGCTTAATCGTTGTTGCTTGGGGCTTGACGTTATTACAAGCTGGTAAGAGCTTGAAGTAAAAGGCAACTAGAAAATAGTTCTTCTTAACTTGTAGATGCGGGAAAGACTGTAGGATTCAAATCCAAATGACTTTCCCGCTATTTTATTCTGAAAATTTTCTCAGAGAAAACAGTCTCAAAATAAGCAAAATTCCTGAGTTATCCAGAATTTTTGTGGATAACCTCGAAAATTATCCAATTTTTGATTTTTCTCTCTACTCTCTTAAGACAAAAAAATGAGTCACATATCCCTGTAAAACTGTATATATCATCGCCTTAACTTCTAAGCGAGCTTCATTCTTTGGGCACTGCTTGAACTCCACTGCATAACACACTCAACTTCACCTGTATAGTGATTGAGTTGAGTTCCCATTCTTTTGAAGCCTTCTCTTTCATAAAATTTTGTTGCCGAGCTATTGCGTTCATAAACTGACAAACTTAATTTAGAGTGTCGAACTTTTGCATAATCAATCAATTGTTTACCAATACCTTGAGAACGATAGTCTTTTTTCACAAAAAGCCCCTCAATATGATCTCCCTCCAAACCAATAAAGCCCAAAATGACTTTGTTGTCGATATAGACATAAACCTCTGCTGAAACAATAGAGGTTTCTACCATTGCAAAATTAGACGTCCAAAAACCTGTTTCAATAAAATAATGACTATCTATGTTTCCGCCAAGCCAAATCTCCATAACATCAGATAAATCTCTGAGTTCAAATCTTCTAATCATATTTCTTTGTTCCTCAAATGATAAAACCATAAATAAGTGATTACTTAAATCCTAATTCAGTCTGGACCGGACCCCAGAAACACAGGACAGCCTCTATAACTTAAAATAGTTATAGAG
>CALESB010000052.1 GCA_937906995.1 uncultured Sutterella sp. | reverse complement strand
ACCGATTCAGTCAGGTCCCATGAAGCCTCTGAATTTATTCAGAGGTAGTTCACAAACTCAGATCTAAATCGGATTTGCACCTCTCTTTTTTCTATTGCGCTATGATGACAATGTTATAAATTACTTTAGTGTTTATATGAAGAGAATTCAGAAGCTCATTCATAAAACAATGAGAGTTCAAGCATGCTTTCTTCCTATTCGTTAATTTCAGCTAGAGAACATTGTTTATCTTTGCCGGTTGTAGAAAATTTTTGTCGATACTTTGCGCTTTACCTGCTAGGCAAAAATTTTGATCCAGCCTACACGACTGAGACACGACGTCCTAAGGTCAATTACTGCTTTGTTAATCTCGAAGATGCTTATGAGCAATATATGCTTGAACCTGAAAATAAGGCCTTTTACGAGCGTATTGAAAAAATGCGTCCGCTTTTGCAAGAAGCGCTGAAAGCTAAAGATAGTGCGAGCTTACACAAGCTCATTTTAGATGTGATGCCTTCAAAACTCATTGTGAAAAATAATGCCCAATGGCTTCAGGACCATGAAGATGAGTTGGCTAATTTAGTGAGTTTTGCCTGCGAGCAATTTTCTGATGAAAGCCCTGACTATGACGCCTTTGGTCGTCAGTATGGGCCTCGAATGAGTTCATTTTTGTCGCGTTTGTATTCGATTATTCTGCCCAACAGTATTACGTTTGATAGCCGAGTTGCAGCAGGCCTTGAATTATTTATTCGTGAGTTTTGCTTGACGCATCAGATTGACTTACCAGAGGAGTTGCGACTTGTTCGTTTACAGGGGTGGGGAAAAGATAAAAAAGAAAATGGTCGTAATGCCAGTTGGGGTAACAACAATTTTCCACCGATCGACAAGATCAAAAAGCGTCCCTTAAAAGAAAGAAGTTACGCAAAATCCAATATTACGGCGTCTTGGTTAGTGAACGAATCCATTCGTTTGGCAAGGCTTTCTCCGTCTTGTCCAGATTGGATTAAGTCCGATCGAGCCTTGCGAAATGTTGAGGCTTCGCTTTACATGATGGGAGCAAGGTTGCCAGTTTACCGCGAGGGCGAGGCAACCTTCTAATCATTGCAAGGCAAATTTCAAAATAAGGAATGGTCAAGCATGAGTTCGGGCATGACTTCGAGTTCTTTTTTCCAGTACTCAATTCTGTCGAACAGAAATTGTTTGTATTTTTGGAAAAATTCGAGCTCCTGAGTGCTCCAATCATCACTGGGGTGCAAAATTTCAAGCCCAGACTCAAGTTTCTGAACGATGCGACTTAGTCGTTTGAAAGCTCGTTCAAAAGCGATTCCATTGTTTTGAGCTTCGTAGAGAATTTGCAAAGCGTGTACGTTGCCAAGCTCAAATTCGTCTCCGATTGAAAAGGCCATAGTGTGCTCAACAGAAGGAATGAGCAAAACGCTGATAAGGTCATACCATGGTGTAACAGAAAGTCCTTGGTGATCCAGGAAAAAGCTAACATTTTTTCCATGGGCATCACAATTGCCAACGATTAAATTGAAAAACATCCAATCCAGTAGATTATTTTCAAAAACTATAGGATTTTTTGCATATCGACGTAATTGCCAAAGTTTGGAAAAACTCACACCGCCTCGAATGTGTGCAACATCTTTATTATCGCCAAAATTTCTTTCATATTTTTTTGAGGATGGCACACCACAGGCCTGACAGCCATCAATCATATAACGCCTTGCAACATAGATCTGTTCTTGGTCCGATGAAATGATTTTTCTGTCAAATCTTTCAACTTCTAGCATTCGATGATTTTCAATCATTCCAAGGTGAATTTTTGCAACCGGTTGATCCAAGCATGTTGCAAGTTGCATTGTCAAAAATTCGTTCAATAACAAATTTTTTTGTGCTGGTGATTCAAATTTCAACAGATAATTCGAAGCTATGTTAGGGCCATCAACTAAGAACCACTCTGAATTGATTTGCAAGACATTGAGTTTACTTTGCATGCCGGCCACAGATAAACGTGGTTTGTTGTCCCAAATATCCATCGGAATGATGTCCGGATTTTCTAAGCGTTCAATAAGCTCTGAAGTTGAAATTTTGCGTAAAGTTTGTTTCTTTGTGCTTGACACATTTGTCGGTGAAAATGAAAGGCTGAGAGCACCGGTTAAGTCATTTTTAATGGCAAGTGCTAAAGCGAATACATTATTTTTAGAAATCGAATTTAAAATCGAGAGCCGATCAAGAGCCTGACCTTCGGGTAAAAAATTTTCCAAGAAGATTAGAAAATCTGATGTAAAAAAAGATCGTTGAAAATTCAGGACTGGAGATAAAGCAAAGCCAGTTTTTTGCCATTGCTGATCATACTGAAAAACCAACGATTGGTCTTCTTGACTTTCGGAGACCGTTCCAACTAGCTGTTTTCCTAAAAAAAGAAATACCTTAGATCCAGACATTAGATTCTTCCTTATCGCCATTGATATCTTTTTGATTTTGTTCTGAAAACTCTAGACTTAGGCCTAAGATGCTCAAAAGTGTTGTTATCGTTGAAAATTTAGCATCGCCGCCCATTTCAATTTTGATGATTGTTTTTTTGCTGATACAAGTCGCCTCTTCGATATCAGAAAGAGTGAAGCCTAATTGTTTGCGACGTTTGCGAATGGTTTGACCAATTTCGCTGGCCGTAAGAGCGCGAGAATGAACAAACATTGTATAAAACTACATTTTTTATGAAAGTTTAAAGATAGTTGTAGTTTACTACACTTTTTTGAATAAATGATTATAGATTGTAGTTTTATACACTTTTTTTATATAAAGAAACCCGAGTTGATAGGAAAACAACTCGGGTTAATTTTCAGCTATAGCTAACTAAAATGCTGCGATATGTCCATCCGTGCGTTTTTCCGTACCGGCACAAAGCACACCATCTTCATCGCGTAAAATCACCTGACCGCGTCCCATGTGATAGGGATCGGGTTGAACCACGATATCATGGCCCATGCGTTGAAGTTTACGAATGATGTGGTTAGGCGTATCTTGTTCCACTTCTACTTTCTTGCCACCGATCCATTGCCAACGGGGTGCATCCAAGGCTTGTTGGGGGTTGAGACCGAAGTCAATCATGTTCATGATCACTTGCAAGTGAGCTTGTGGTTGCATCCAGCCACCCATGATGCCTAAAGCAGAGATAGGCTTATCACCTTGGCTAATAAAGGCGGGAATAATCGTGTGATAGGGGCGTTTGCCACCTTCAAACGCATTGGGGTGATCCGGATCAAAGCGGAAGTTTTGTGCACGGTCGTTTAATGAAATGCCAGTGCCCGGGATGACAATACCGGAGCCAAAGCCACGGAAATTACTTTGGATCATGCTCACCATGTTGCCTTCAGCATCTGCAGTAGCAAAGTACACCGTAGAGCTGTAGCGGGGGTCACCAACCTCAGGCATTAAAGCCGAATCCATCTTAATGAGTTTGCGACGATCGTCGGCATAGCGCTCAGACAAGAGTTCTTCGTTGGTAACGATCATGTGAGAGGGTTCAGCAACGTATTCCATCGTGTCGATGAAGGCAAGCTTCATGGCTTCTATTTGCTTGTGCATCGTATCGACTGTGTCGCGTTCACCAAATTCAAAGCCCTTTAAGATGTTCAAGGCCATCAAGACGGTAATACCGTGGCTATTGGGCGGAATTTCCCAAACGTCATATCCACGATAATTGGTCTTTAACGGTTCAACCCATTCAGGTTGGTATTTAGCCAAGTCTTCATAGCGCAAAAAGCCCTTGTGCTCTTTCATGAAAGCGTCCATCTTCTTGGCTAGTTCGCCACGATAGAAGGACTCGCCCTTGGTACGGCAAAGTTCTCGCAAGGTCTCTGCCATATCGTGGCTCTTGAAGACTTCACCAGGTTTCATCCAGCTACCCTTCGGGCAGAACGTGTCAAAAAAGCCTTGGAATTCTGGACGATCTTTGTATTTACTGTAGGTATTAAAGGCCTCTTCCCAAAGACGGCTGATGTTGGGTGAGACGGGGTAGCCGTTTTCGGCGTAATCAATAGCTGGAGCCATCACATCTTCAAGGGGTAAGCGCCCAAAGCGCTCGTGCATGGCCATCCAGCCACCGACGGCACCGGGCACATTAATGGGTTCTACGCCATAAGGCGGAATCGCATCAAAGCCACGCTTTTTAAGTTCTTCAATGCTTGCGAGCATCGGTAGGGGGCCAGAGCCATTGATGGCATAAAGCTTGCCTTTAAACCAAATCAATGCAAAGCAGTCTGCCCCTAAGCCGTTACCTGTTGGTTCTACCACGGGTTGAGCACAAGCCACGGCCACGGCTGCGTCAATAGCATTACCTCCCTGAAGCAATACTTTAAGGCCTGCGGCAGCACCAGAAGGGTTACCAACGCAAGACATACCATTTTTGGCATAAACCACGTTGCGCTTAGAAGCATAAGGATAGTCTTGAGCATCAAACTTAAACATTTCGAATCCTCACTTTCTACAAAATAAGCCAATTTAGAGCACGATAAACTTTTCGAAAAAGCCTGCGATGATGACAGAGAATGAAGTCACGGTCGCAAAACCGGCCACCAAGTACTTCGACATCAAAGCGTCTAGTACAACTTGCTTTTCCTCTTCGTTTTCACTGGCAGCTTGTGCGACTTCATTGGCAATGAGGTAGGTGGCGGGGAAGCCTAACAATTGACCCGCCGCAACGCCTAATGCCACGTTTCGAGAACCTTGGATCTTCCACAAGGGCAATACACCGAACGCTACGTATAAGGAGACAAACACCACCACAAAGATGGCAGCGGTGCTGAAACTCAGAACCCACAAGTCACCTAATTGAATCTTTGCAAGGCTCGGGATAATCGAAGCAAATACGGCCACATTAAAGATGCCAGCGGATTTGGCTTGCATCAAAATGTTTTTCGGTACCATGCCGGTAGAGCTTACGCAAGCGCCTAAAACCAAGGCCCAAATCGTGTAACTTAAACCTGTCCACTTGCCGATGCAAAAGGCTATCCAAGCAAAGCCAGCGGTAATGGCCAAGCATGTGAAGGGACCATAAAACTTTTTGTGACGTTCAAAGAAGGTGGGTTTAGGAGCTTGACCGTTGCTAGTCGTTTTCACTGTTGCATTCGGATTGACACCCGTTTCGCGATAAATGGCTAAAACGCGTTTGGCTTCTTGCATACCGAAAAAGGAAGCAAAGGGTGTACCAAAGAATTTTTGTACGGCGTAAAGAATTGTGCCAAGGGCGGCGGCCATCGTTAAACCGTGCTCCATAGCAGCCGAAGTCATGATTTGTGTTGCAACAATGCCACCGTTGATAATTGGAACGCTCACAATGACTTCGTTGTAGCCAATGACCGGCACCAAGACAAAAAGGGTTGCGGCAACCACGAGCATGGAAAGAATGGCGGTTGTCACCGTACGCCACTCTTGGGCTAATTCGCGCAAATTAATGGAAGTGCCCATACTGAAAACCACAAAGCCGACCGCCCACTTACCGATCTGAGAAAGACCAGCTTGGTTAATAATATCGGGCGGAATGAGCCCGAACATAAAGCTCACTAAAAAGAGTAAGAGGCTAACAAAAACAGCTGAGAGTTTTGCTTTGGTGGCAACGCCTAAAAAGTCGCCAATGCCAAAAAACAGCAGGCAGATGAAGAGATACCAGATCATGTTGTCAAACATGGGAGTGCTCCTTAATAGAACAATTTTGTCTAATAATTCATCGTACACAGGGAGTTTTATTCTCTTCAATAGGTAAAAAGTGCTAGTGTAGGAGAAATGCTCTAAGGAGTTTCGAGCATAGGAAAAGCCCGAAGTCAGTGGAAGTTAACTTCGGGCTAGATATTTGATGGGTCAAAAACTAAGATGCTTTTGGAGGCTCTTGGGGCGCTGCCGTGCTAGATTCAGAAGTGACTTGAGGCTGCGTCTCCACTTTGACCTCTGGTGCTGCCGACATGGGAGAAACCTCTTCAACTGCAGTCTTGTGTGGTTGTTCCTGCACGGGGACAGGCGCTGCGCTTTCAGAAGCCTTGGTTTGATCAATAGCGTCAACTTTGGGAGCTTCTGTCTTTAATGGCGCCACGTCAGTGATTACCGGTGCTTCAACCTTTGGCGTCGTTCTTGGTGTGCGTCGAAGATGGCGAGCACGAGGTTTTCTGGGTTTGGGTTTCGCCTCGGCGCTTTCACGGCTAGCCGCTAGTTCGTCATTGGGATAGTCAGCAACGGTATCCTTTGTTTTAAAGCGTTCTTTGCGACGTGGGCGCTTGACTCGAGTGCGAGTTTCTTTATTTAATTTTTCAGCTACCTCATCAGATGAGATATCACTTGAGGTATTCTCATCCAAGTCAGCTATGCCACCTGAAGCAGGCTTGGGAAAGGCTGTGGCTTTCATTTGTGATTTTTTTTGGTAAGCCTTCTTTTGCTCATCCGTGCGATCATCGGTTAAAAGAAATACTTGAGGTTCAATGGTTTCTGTTGAGCGAGCCAAGAAAAGGATGACGGCGACAGCGATAGCAACAACCACAATCCAAGGGGATTCGGAGCTAAAGCTAAAACCTAAACAGAAGAAAAAGAGTCCACCCCAAAGGACCCATTGCCAGGGCACAGAGCGTTGGGCTTTGTGAGATTGTTTTTGTTCTTCCCACGCTTGAAGGCCAAAGACGTCTTGAAAGAGTTCAGAAAAGCTCGTTCCGTTACTAACCGGGCGAGAGTTATTTTGATTCTTGTCCATAGTATTGATCTCAAAAGTAGACGTTAATTTAAAAACTATAACACAATGCTTTCACTGATTTTCTTTTTCTGCTTCAGTCCGTATCATATGGGCAAAATTTTTACGGCGGTCCTCTTTTCTGCCTTTTTCTGTGATTATTATGAAGTACGCTTTTCTTGTTCTACATGTTTCGATTTTATTGGCGGGTTTTACCGGTGTTTTGGGGCGCCTTATCACCGTCAACGAAGCTTTATTGGTCTGGTATCGCGTGATGATGGCCAGCGGCTTTTTCCTTCTTTATTTACTCTTTTCAAAAGGGAAAATTCGCCTACCGATTAAAGATATTTTGCGTATTGCATGGGTGGGGCTCTTGCTTTCCATTCACTGGGTGCTTTTTTACGCCTCCATTAAATACTCTAATGTTTCCATTGGTGTTGTCTGTTTTGCCTCATTGGGCTTTTTCACCGCGATCATCGATCCCTGGTGGAGTCATCGTAAATTCTCTATCCGCGAAATTGCCTTTAGCCTATTAACGATTTTAGGTATCGCCTTAATCTTTCACTTTGACACGCGCTATCAAGTGGGGATTATTTTGGGGATTCTCTCGGCCATTGCTTGTGCGTTTTTAACGATTGAAAATCGTCGTGTGGGATCGGACTATCCTTTGATGACGTTTCTCTTTTATGAGATGTTGGCCAGTTTTGTCATTATGAGTTTGGTCTTGCCGATTTATCTGAAGTTTTTCCCTGTGGAAACGATTGTTCCGTCAACATTAGACCTCTTCTATCTCTTTATGTTGGCCTCATTCTGTACGGTTGGGATGTTCTCATTACAGGTTGAAGCCCTGAAGCGATTGTCAGCATTTACGGTGAACTTAAGTTATAACTTAGAGCCCGTCTATAGCATTTTGTTGGCGATGGTGATTTTCCATGAAGCCAAGGACTTAAACTTCGCTTTCTATATTGGTTTAGCGCTTATTTGTGCGTCTGTGGTGCTGCAAAGTTTTGCGCATTGGCGCACGCATAAAAAATTAAGTGCCATTAAAAAAGCCAAGGTTGCAGCTGAGCTTGAATAGCCTTACAAACGTGTGCTAAGGTTAGTCTTAGCACACATTTGGGAGAGTGCCGATGGCCAAGGTTAGAGTACGCGCAAAGCGCCAGATGCAGCCCACGATCGCTTGGACGATCGGAGCAAGAGACATTGTTTTAAATTGTTCCGTGCAAGACTTCATCTCATGGATGAGGGGAGAGCATCTAAAACCGATTGAAGATCCACGCAAAGTGGCTCGCCATCGCCGCAAAAACAGCCAATAAAGAAAAACTCGACAATCACATTGATGACTGTCGAGTTTTTTACGGCAAAACAAAAGGCTTGAAGCACGCTTCAAGCCTTTTCTCTAGAAGTCTAGATTAGTGTTGACGCTTGGGCAAAATGCCGTCGACAACGCCATTAATACCAGACATGGCGCTCACCATCAAGAACGTCAATTGCGGGCCTTGGAAGCCGTCCTTGTGTTCATAACCTTCTTCAAGGGTGTGCATCTTCCAGTTACGGCCGCCACCGCCCATTGCCAAAGCCGGGATACCCATGCTCAAGGCCACGTTGTGGTCACCGGAGGTGGAAGCGTACATGTGAAGCGGCAAGTCCAAAGCGAGAAGACCAGCACGGATCGCTTGGCAAACCGGGCTTTCATGCGGCTGTTGGCCAGCAGGACGGTCACCAATCTTTTCAAGCGTTACCTTAACTTGGTTAGCTTCATCGGTGATACCCCAACGAGCGTTTTCGTCGGCAGCAGCCTTTTCAAAGCACGGCACAACCTTATCACGCAAGGCAAGCAAAGCCTTGTGATCGGTGCTGCGCATGTCGATGTCCATGGAGGCGTGAGCGGCGATGGAGTTCACCGTCGTACCACCACGGATCACACCCACCGTGTACGTGGTCTTCGGATCAGCCGGGACTTCGAGGTTAGCCAACGTTTCGCTCGTACGCATCAAAGCGTGAATAGCGGACGGTTGACCGAAACCGAGGTAGCTGTGGCCGCCGGGACCATCGAAGTGAACGCGGTAGCGCAAGCTACCCGTGGCACCAACGATAGCGCAACGGGGATCCGCCCAGTCGATAGAGATAAAGCCGTCGATATCAACATCCGGATCCTTAAAGAGATGCTTAACACCACGCAAGTCGCCTTCGCCTTCTTCACCAACGTTAGCAACAAAGACCAAGTCACCCACCGTTTCAATGTTCAATTCTTGGAACATACGAATGACTTGCAAGAGAGCAGCCAAACCACGGGAGTCGTCGCCGATGGACGGAGCGTAGTAGCAATTGCCTTCACGACGGACCTTGAAGTTGTCTTCCATCTTAAAGACCGTGTCCAAGTGAGCAGCAATCACAAGCTTCGTGCGCGGTTCAGGACCAACACCCGGACGCACACCGATCACGTTACCGACTTCGTCGATATGAACGTCTTTAAGACCCAAAGCCGTAAAACGCTTTTCAAAGTCTGCAGCGCGCAAATGTTCGTTAAATGGGGCAGAGGGGATTTCCGTGATGGCAATTTGGTCTTCCAAGCATTGTTGGTCTTGCTCAACAGCCAACTTCAAAGCTTTTTGAACCACTTCTGTGGCCATCAACGTATCCATGACACTCTTCGTTTGAGGCAAAAGGGCCGGCAACGTCGGCTCTAAATTTTGCTTTTCTTCAGCCATTTATGACTCCTTTACATTGACATCCTCCCCTCACTGAAGTGAGAGGATTCCTACAGGTAGTGCATGGTTTTATGCCGTACACCACCTTCGGTGGGTTCCTGTTGCTGACTAACTAACGTTAGTTCACTTGGCAGGCATCGAAGGGGCTGTCCGCCCCCGGTTTAAGACATTAATCGCCCCTACCACATCAGAGTTGTTCGTGTAGCCACATTGACGACACTCAAACTCCGCTTGCGTAGGGCGATTTTCTTTTTCACGAATGACTTTTTGCTCGGCTAGAAAATGATTCCAAACGAAACGCACAGCTCCCGCCTTTTGACTTAAGAAACGACGTTGAGCGGTGTTGAGTTTCAGTTCGAATGAGTAGTT
>CALESB010000051.1 GCA_937906995.1 uncultured Sutterella sp. | reverse complement strand
AAAGGATCCTTCCTTTAGATATAGTGGCTGTCCTGCCTTATAGGTTCCAATCCAAATCCTAATTCAGTCACTATTTTTAAATCATATCGATACGCCAACCCCATAAAGAAGATATTTACTAATTAAGAACTCACATCCAATAAAAACTCCGCTATTCACAGAGTTTATGTCACGAGCAATTAGGTGCTGTGCCGCTAGACCTAAATCTCACCAGTTACCCAACTTCGCTACAGAACTCTTTGACAGCATTAAGTTTATAAAATAGCACCCGTCAGGAAATTTTCTTTAGCTTTAGCTCTTCATCCGTCTAACGCGAACCAGAAACCGTAACAACCTTGAAAACACTTGTGTTGATTGGCTCGATTATTCGCACTGATAAATGCTTTGACATAATATATCTCAACAGGATAAATTCAATGGATAATATCTATGATGTACCATCTGTTTGATACACGGTGATATTAGCGTCTCATTATTATGATACAGTCTGGAGTCTGAAAACAAAGACGTCAATTAGATGTATTTGAGCGTGGTTAATGCCATTATTGGCTGCACGATTAAGACCTCATCTCCAAGCACATATATGTCTTTTTTTCCGTTGAACACTTAACGAAAGCCGTTAAGAACTTGAGTTATATCTAGAGACTATTTTTATTAAAGAAATACCCCAACAGCAAGTCAGTCAAATCTTTTATTGATATCTGATTTCAATAATCTAACGTACCAATCATAAGAGTACTGACAGTACGCTTATTGACAGTACTGTAAAAAACTCTGGATAAGTCATTACTTAGAAGCTTTAGTACTGACATGGCTGCAATATGCTGCCAATTTTACAGTCAAAAATAAGAATCAAAATGAGAGACACGTCGCCCAATCTACCTATGCAAAACGCCACTTAAATTGTGGCGCTTTGCATGTTTCGTTAAGAAGGTTATTTTGGATAAACCAACCACTCATCACCCTTTTGTCGGATGTAGTCTCTGTCTTTATATCGAAGCACCGTAGCTTGAGCGTTTTCGCTCACAGCATTAGTTTCTGGTAAATCTTTAATTAACATCTCCAACGCCACGGAGCCTGTCGGCTCACTAAAGTAATTGCTTTCGAGCGTTTTGCCAATAAGATTACTTAAGGCCAAATAGCTTGTCTGACCCGTAACATGAAGCGTATTTTGTGGCAACTCATTTAAGCCAAAAAACTTTACTAAAACCGGCACCTCTGTAATAGATAAACTTGGTATATCACGCAAACGTGGTGCTTGAATACGATCGCCCTTTACGGCAGCGCCATGTTCGGGCACGAGAATGAACATCACCTTACGTCCACTTTTATCCAACTCATTAAAGAATTGGTTGAGATCGTCAAGCATGCGCTTTGCACGCGGTTTAAAAGGCTCCCAATGACTTTGTCGAGGCAGACGATTGCCGTCATGAAGGCCGATGAAATTAAAGAAAGTCACACTTCGAACATTATTTTCTTTTTCAAGCACTTTTTGCCAATCTCGCAAAACGGCCAATGAATCCGAAATTGGTTCATCATCAAAGCCTACATAGCGAATTGGATACGAACCCGTACTGTCCAAAGGCGCCGTTAAACCAGCCTTTTCTCGCATCGTCGCAATATAGTTATCGTACTGCCCTGCGTGGTCCAAAAACATATGTTGTTTATAGCCCAATTGTTCAAGTCGATTCATGATCTGGCATTCCGAACGACTTGACTCATAGAGTTCATCATGACTTACCTGACCGCAAGCGGCATTAAGTAAACGTAATGTTGCAGGACCTGAATAAGAGGTTGCGGAGTTAAAGTGATCAAAGCGGATATTAAAGCGAGAAAAAATCGGATGATTATTTAAATCCGAAGCTTCCAAATCATCGTTTGAGAGGGAGCAAACATTCATGATCACGATATCAAACGGTGTATCTTTCGCATTAAGCCCCGTAGGCAATACTGCCCTGCGCTCTTTTTCGTAATCTAAAAATGCACGGTACCACTTCTGCACCGTTTCACTATCAGCAGGTCCTAAATTTCTAGCCGTCGTTTCGCTTTCTTGGACTAATTGCCCTGACTTGTCAGTTGTAATTTCCGATACCGTTGTCGTAACTTCGGTGGACACAGTAAGCGTTTGCAAAAAGGGATTAACCAGAAGATAAGCAAAGTAGCCAACCGTAAAGACCGTGACTCGAAGGTAGGGAGCAATAAGGACGTACAACAGATAAATGACAACTCCCCACCCCACCATCTGTAATGGTATGGATTTCTTGGACACCTTGGAGTCCAAGCCATGCACATAGCGA
>CALESB010000050.1 GCA_937906995.1 uncultured Sutterella sp. | reverse complement strand
ATGGGTCCTCTTTAAAGTAATTGTCTAAACTTATTCTCTCCCATTTCGGGAGGGACACATTTCACCTCCCTTGTCAAGCAATAGAGCTTAGTTTGTAAAAATCCCTGGCAGATGTTTATCCAGCCATAAAGTAGAATTTCCTTGCTCAGGGATAAAAGAATGGACGCCCACAACAAGGCCACGTGCTTATACGTTCATACGTATCGATAGAGTTGTAAATTGCCCTGGTCCCTTCAAGGAACCCGTAGCAGGCACACTATCCGGATCTAGACAAGCGCGCCGAAGTTGCCTTCGTCCATACGCAAGTCCCAGCTTTCACACTTGAAAGCCCATCAACTCGACTCTGCGCCGAATATCTGTCCCATGGATTTATTCAGGAACTGCGGTTGTGCTCCGAAGAGCAGTCCACCCTCAAAAGGGCTCAGGTTTCGGTCGTTTTCCGTATATTCAGTGGGTTGTTGTTACCACTTGACAGCCAACGGTAGAGCCTTGGTGCTGAAGTCAAGTCGTCGTGGAATAAATGCGAGGCGAAGCCAGCCGTTTATGCCGCGAAAGCGACTTTACTTCATCAATCTAAAAGATAGGCCTTAATTACCCAAAGCCAACGCTCGAAAGTGTAGGCTGTCAACTGACACCTCAGTTGCCAGCCCTGGTTGCCCAGAGCCAGCTTTTGAGGAGGCGTCGAACTCTCAATCCGATTCGGGATCACGGGTCTCTATGGCGGACCATCCCTCCAGCCGTGGCTTTGAAAGTTCGACGTGTTCTTGATGTTCGTTATCGTCACTTGTTACTCCTTAGCAACCAAAGCAACGCTTCAGATCGAAGGTTTCGCCATGCTTGAGCATCATAAAGATTGCACGAGCCATCTTGGCTGCTAAAGAGCGAATGGCCTTAACACGCAGACGGGAGCGATTGAAGGGGCGGTCGTAGTAGCGTTTGGCTTCAGGATTGAAGCGTACCACTAGGTTGGCCAATTCCGTGAAAGCCCAGCTCAAGTAGGCGTTCCCGTTCTTCGCGTTGCCTACACCCTTGGACTTTCCGTTTGAAAGCTTTGATGTAGGTGCCAGACGACAGTAAGAAACAAAATCCTTGTGTGTGTTGAATCGCTCGATTTCACCGATCTCCAGAGCGATGATCATAGATGTTACAAATCCGCAACCCTTGATCGTCTGGAGAGACTTGGAGTAGAGATTTGGCTTCAGTAACGAGAGAAGCTCTTGATCTAGTTGCTCAATCTCTGTTGCCAAAAAGCGGATCCGGTTCAGCAACGATCCAACCTTGATGCGCACCAACCTGTGGTCGAAGTAAGTTGCTAACACTTGTTGTGCCACTTCTTCGCTTGGTGACTCGATGGCGGCCTCAACCGATTTGTCAATTTCCCTTATCAGCTTGTCCGAAGTCAGTTTGATGGACAGGTGATTCGTAATCATGTTGACAATGATCGTTTTCAGGCGAGCTCGGTCTTCGACCAAGGTCATTCGGTAGCGGGCAAGATCACGAATTGCTCGGTCGTCTTTCGGCATGACCCAAGTGGTTCGAAGAGACCCAGTGCGTAAGCACTCAGCCAAATAAGCAGCGTCTGTGTAGTCGTCGGCGTACTTGATGTTTGCACGACTCACTGTGCTTGGGTCTGCAAGTAGAAGATTCCAGCCTCGGGATTCAAACCCATCAGCCATCCAATACCAGTTGTAGGTCGACTCAACGATCGCCGTATGCGGCTGGTTGAAGCAGTAAGGTTCAAGCGCCTTGAAGTAAGCAGCGATAGCTTCTGGGCCAACAATGCTGAACTTCTTGGAGAGGATGGTCTTGCTGCGAATGGAACCGTTGGAAAATTCGTTACGGCAGACGTGGACAACTACGTTGTCTTGATGCAGGTCTTGCCCAATGTAGTAATGAGCGAAAAGATTCTGTTCTGTTTGGGGTGTCGTGCTATGATTCATATCAGCCTCGTAGGTTTGTGGAAAAAAATCTGATTTTGAGGCTAAAGGGTTTGAAGTGTAAAGCTTCAGGCCCTTTTTTCATGAAGACATCCCCACAGTGAAGAATTCTGGGGCACAAAAGCCCCTTGCGGCGACAGCCGCAATTACTCATCCATATATTGGATCAGCTAACCAATAACTTCTCCGGTTCCTCGGTTAACCAACATAACGTCCACCGAGTCATTTGTCAGCTGGTTAAATTGAGTCACATTTTGTTCAATGCGTTTCACGCACTCTCCCTGAACTGTGTATGTCCGCAAGGAACTCAACGTAAACACTTTTTGATTGCTCAACACTGCAAAGATGACTCTTGCCAAAAGGTGAGCAATAGCCATGACTGCTCTCAACGTGCCTCGTCGCATCTTAAAGACGGTAAAACGTTCTTTGAAGGCACACTTACTAAGGCCGATACCATGAGCGCACTCAACTAAAGTTTTTCGTAACCACTTGTTGCCTTTCGCGGAAGATCCCGAATGACTTTTATTGGCAGAAATATTGTTCCCCGGACATATTCCCATCCAAGAGCAAAATTTTTCTGAAGATGAGAAATATTGCTTCAGGTTATCCGTAAGCTCTGCAAAGATCAGCCTGGCTGCGGTTTCCTTAATCCCGGGAATTGTCATCAAAAGATCAATCTGCTTTGCAAATGGTGTCTGTAACTCCGTTAGCCGTTTCATTATCTCAGCAGCAAAAGTCTGAATTTCTTTAATGCGCTTCTGCTCACCAAGAAGTTGCTGACGAATAGGTTCTGAGATTTCAAAGTTCAAGGCATTCAGAATTTCATCTGCCGTTGCTCTAAGCCGGCGCGACTCTTTGCGAACAATCGATTCAAAGTTGGGGTCATTTTGAACTTTGGCCTCCAAAATAGCACTGGCAGCAACGCCTTTCACATTACTGAAGACGGAGCCTGCGCGGCAACCAATACCATTAAGTAGCTTGTGGTAAACATTGGTTTGCGTAGCCAGCGCTTTCATCGTTGTTTGGTAGCGCCGTGCCAGAGTACGCATATCTCGAAATACAGCATCAGGAACAAAGGATTTTTTCAGCTCACTGAGTCGAGCTAGTTCAGCTAAGTGCTTAGCATCGGCTTTGTCTGTTTTGCGACCGTGAACTGCCTTGACGTCACGGGCATTAAGAAGTGCCAAATCCTTGTGTGTAAAGCCAACTCGCTCAAGAGCTTCGTAAGGGCTTCGCCATAAAACACCGGTCGATTCCATGACGATGATTCCGGGATTCTTGGATCTGCACCATATGGCAAAGGCATCCAGGTCACTTCGTTTTGTTCCGAATTCAACGATTTCCGTTTCGATGGTATGCGTTTTGGATGAGGCTTGATAGGCACAAACCAACAGTTCGGCATGAACATCTATGCCGATAGCAGACTCGTGAAGAGCAGCGATGACACTTTCAGGGATTTGTGTCGTGGTTTGTAATTTGGAGTTCGTTTTAGGTGTAGACTTTTTCATGATCCGATTCCTTTTTAATGTGAAGGTTGGGATCTGAAGAGCCTTAAAATGTCTCACGTCCTGTTATATGAAAAAGCAGACTTACTCTATAAGTAAGCTCATTTTTTCATACGCCTAGCCACATCAGTGGCAGAGCAATATGGGGTACGATGGGCAGACTGCAATTTTTTAACGGTGATAATGCACCAAAAAAAGCGACGCAGTCTAAGTGAGAAGTTTCGGGCTCTTCGTCTTCATCATAGCGGGTGAAGACGAAAAGGCTCCATATTATTTTTTGGTCTTACTACAAGGTGAGCAAGCCGGCCTCTCGTTCAGGAGGTGATATGAGTATCGGGAGTGATCCATGTCATTAAATCATGGGTTTTACGACGGAGGCTATAAATCCCTCGTTGATTGCCACTGGCTCTGGCAATGGAGTGCAAAGAACCGTCTTGAATCTCAAAGGGGTTCTTAGCCTGTGTGAGCAGAGCTAAAATCGCCTTGAGCCGAGGAATATGCGAAGAGGTTATTCCACTTGCGCACCCCGTTTTGGAAAATCTTTCCAATCCTTTGTGCGCAAAATTCTCAATCATCACCCCCTCCTTCGTATTGACTGATAAAACGCTCCAAGCGTTTCGCAATACTTTTCAAAGCTTCAATGTCGTCACACGTAGCTGGCAGTGCGTCAGGCTTATTCGAGAGCAATTGGTCGATCGCCTTTTTGAAGTCTCGCGCTTGATGCAGAGCCAGCTTTTGTCGAACGAGATTGTTTCTTAATCGCGTTGAAGAGTGAGAATTGAGAAAGTGGTCGATAACCATGAAAAGGACAAAAATCGACTTTTTATACTGAGTGATCCTATCCATCGTGTCTCCTAAAAAGAAGGGACACCACGCCCCGTTAGGGTTGATGTCCCTAACAGGGTAAAAAAATTAAACAAACCTTGGAAAGCGTCCGCCCATTTGCAGAACATCATTCCAATCTATGCCTTTCGCATCGTCTGGAATCGGCTCTTTTGGTAGATAAATCCGCGAACCAATGGCCATGGATTGCAGTCGAGCTTGCAAAACCTTCGCCGCGTCTTGCCCCACACCTGAGCGATCCTTGTCGGCAAAAATATGCACAAACCGAATCCCCTTTGGGGGTTCGAAATGTCGCATACCGCCTTCAGAAATCACCGACCAACAGGCTAGCCCCGTTGCCGTGACAACGGATAGAGCGGTCTCCACACCTTCGGCGATCCCGATCACGTGTTTGGACGTTTGCACCAAACGAATGGCCGCGCCTTTGATCGTGCGATCATCAGGCACCGCCATAAGTTTCTTAGGGTCTTTGACCTTGGCCTTCTCACCCGTGCTCGTGAGGTACGTTCGATGAAGACTCACCACACGTCCGTGACTGTCTCTGACAGCACAAACGAGAGCGGGAAAGTCTCCGACGACCTTTCCTTTCTCAAAAAAAGGCAATCGGTCGGCGCATCTCACGTTATCTGCATCCAACACACAAGCAATCGATCGATTGGCGAAATAACGCAACACGGGTTGCGCTTTTTCCTCGGTGTCAGACACGTTCACCGTCTCTTGCCAAACCTTGTCAATAGCTTGGACGCGATGGGCCATACGTGCTTGACGAAGTTCTTCAACCTGATGCGCTTTTTTCAAACGCTCTTCGGGAGTGGCAATGATTTTTACCGTCCAAAGGGCTTTGTGTACCACGCGACCACGAATCACGAACTTTTGACGTGCAAAGCGTGTGACTTGCACATAGTCGTTGATTCGCAACCCTTGGCAAGCGCGCACCAAATCTGCGCCGTAAAGCACAAAAAATGCGCTCTTATCTGGCATTTCATCGCTTTTTTCCGTTTTTGAAAGATAAATTCCGTTGTCACCCTTATTTGCTTGACGCTTATAAAAGCCTTGGAAATACCCCTCAAAAGACTGAGGCTTAATCGTTTCCATCTCTCCTTGATGAGAGATGGGTGCACTGAGTAATCTTCCAACAGCATTGACCGCTTCGGAAAATGTCCAGTGATTAACCCACATCAGCATCGAAATGCCGTTGGTTTTTGCTCCACAGGTGTTGCAGATCCCATCACCCTTGACGTTAAACCGAGGAAAAAGCCGAAAACCATCGCCTCCCCCGTGAACGGGACAGGCAACGTGACGACCCACGTGTTCAATCGCTTCTTTAAGCTCGGGAGCTAATTGAAGAAAGATGAACTTCCATTGGTTTTGCGCCAAGAGTTTCACTTCACGGGCGTTGTACCCTTTCATTGAAACCTCCTAGTGAACAGCTAAAAGTGACGTGTGTTTAGCTAACGCAAAAAGCACCTTCGTGAGCTCATGGACGCTTTTGATCGTCACGCTGTTGTCAAAAAGGTGGCTCACGTCATAGCCAATCCCAATGCCGTAGATGTCAATCCCGGAAAGCTTCATTTTTTCCAAGTACGCTTTCGCCGCCCCTTCGTCATCGGGTGCCCCATCGGTAATCACAATGACGATTCGGCGTTTTTCTCGTGTGAGGGCTAACGCTTGCACGACCTCAGCTAAGGCACGCGCAAGCGGTGTTCCTCCCGAAGCAAAAAAACGATGAAATCGTCCATTGACACCGTGTGTGAGTTTTTCACCGTGAGCCACAATGACTTCAGAGGCGGCTTTGACGGTCGTTGCTGGAAAAATGGATAAGGCGGGATTGGTTTTAGGCAGACTCATCAAGGCCATCAAAAGAGCAGTTGCCGCTTTGGCGGCCACGACTTCGCGTCCTCGCATCGAACCACTCATATCCAAAAGAATATGAACGGCGCTTGCCGTTGACGTGTGTTCGACCGTCTTTTCAAACACGCGAGTGTTCCAATAGGCCAAACGCGCCAGCTTCGTCTTGGCGATCTTTCGACCGCTTTGACGCGTCTTCGTTTGACGGCGAGATGCCGCTTCTACCAGCCCCACTAACTGACGTTTGAGTCCCTGACTTAACGCTCGAGACTCGTTTAAAAAGTCGCTTGCCAACACGTCTTCTTGACGTGTAGCGGGAACGTTTGTCGCCGAGTGCGAAAGGGGTTCTTCGTGAACGCCACTGTCTTTGACCTGTTGGGCAATATCGCCCGCCAAGGTTTTGGCGAGGTCTTTTGAAGCGTCCTCATAAGCGTCCAAGGCTTTTAGAACTTGAGCTCGAAGTGGCTTGGTCTTCTCAGCGCTTGTCTTTCTCGCGGTCGTTGAACCGTTGGGTTGAGATTGACTTGGTAAAGAAGAACCTGAGGCATCCAAAGCTTGTGAGCCATTGGCGTCATCTTTAACGTCTGTCTTTGACAGGGAAGGATTACCTTGCTTGTCATTGCCCTTGCCTTCATTGAAAGCGTCACTCTTTGTAGAAGCAGAGTCACTCTGACTTTGCATCGCTTGAGGGTGGTCTTTAAAAAAGGCTTTGAGCTTCTCGTGTACTTCGTTTGCCAATACCAAAGTATCGTCCGAGCTTTTGGCAAGGGCGACTTTGTCATTGATCGCGCAAAGCTCATCAAGAAACGCATGAGGGAAAAGCCTTTGGGCCAACTGACGAGTTGTTCTCGCGTGAGGGGTCAAAATGCCCCCGCTTAAACGAAAACGATCCCAGACATCAAACGCAATAAAGTCCATCAAAATCGTTAAAGAAGTGACATTTTCAGAGACCTGATATGCATCACCGAAAACGTGTTTGACGGTTCTTTTTAAAAACCCGTTCGCTCCTCGATACACCCCGCAGATCAAACGCTCGATGCGAGCGTCTTCGTAGATGTTTTGAAGGTGTTTAACAATCGGCGTTTTAATACGTTTGAGTGGTCTAAAGTCCGAGAATCGAACGTGGCTTGCTTCATGGACTAAAAAGCCCAAAAGCACGTCACGATCAAAGGCCTTGGGATTCGGCAGATGGACCGTTTGACCGTCTGTGTAAGCGGTCTCGCCACCCACCTCAACGCAAACACCACAGTGCTGACCAATGGCGTGCGCCACAATGGGCAAGGATTGAAATAGCGTATTGTTCATAGCGATTTCTCCAAGAGAAAAACCGCAAAGAACAGCCTTTACCCCCACAAGGGAGAAAAGCATGTCCCTTGCGGAAAGTGAATTAACGAATTACCAAAACATTGAAGAAGCGTTCTCTTGAGCAAAAGAGGGCAAAACAGGCGTTTGCTCTTTCTGACTCTCCACTGAAGTGTTCTTGACGTTTTCAGCGTTTGAGTCGCTCGCTGGGGTCAGAGATTCCTGATGAGTGTGCGTCTCAGACTTTTTCGACTCCAAAAAGGCATCAAGCTGGGCCTCCCAGTCCAACGACAAGTCCTGATCCCGATCGTTTTGCTTATCCCCTTGAGAGGGGAGAACTTTGGGAGAGTCTTGGTGTTGAACACAACCACTCGATGAGGTTTGGGGCGCTTCTGGCATCAACGCAAAGTCCTCTGCGCTTTGCGTGCTTTGTTGATCGACAACCGCTTCAGAGAGGTCTCTCATGCGATCTTCGTCACAAAGCACTAAAACGATGGAGGTGAGTTGATGAAAGTCACTGCCCTTGTAAGGGCCGTACTTCGATAGTGGCGAGAGGGCTTGGTCGATAGCGTTAACGACAGGAAAGATGCCCTTATCAATAAAGGCTAATCCCGCGAGCCGCGCTCGAATCCGCCGAATGGGGTCGAGAGCACGAGCGGTGACTTGATCTTTCCCCGCAAAGGTTCGGCGATAAAGTTCACGGGCGGTTTTAGCGACCTCAGTGAGTAACGTCTCTCCTAATCCCGCTTCCGCTAGATCAAAAGAGCTCGCATCGCCTTCGAACGCTTGGACTTTAAAGACGCTGTAACCCGAACGAATCCGAGCTTCAACATGACTTTTGGTCTTCACACTGCGAAGAATCTCTGAACCAAATTCAGGGTTTTGCGCAATCCACGCTTTGACCGCTTCATCGTAGCGTTGAAGAAACGTGGCTTTGGCCACTTCGTACTCGCGCACGTAGCCATCCAACATCAACAAGACTTTCTTCGATTGCGACAAAGGTACCGCCCAACCGCCCAAATAAGGCACACCGCAACTTTCCAGTAATCTCACCGCCCGTTGCTTAATGGAAGCAAAGACGCGAAGGTCCTCTGGGTTGCAGATGCGTTTACTGCCCAAATGCGCAAGGTGTTGTGGGGGCAATTTGCCCCCTTGGCCCAATTGGAAGTCATCCTTATCGAGGACGGTTTCACCCGTCCATTGACGGAAGTTCAGTACAACGATCGCCAAACGATCGGAAATACGTTCTTGATGAGTCATTTTGTACTCCAAAAAATAATGGGCACAAAACGACCCCCACGTGGGCAGTGTTTTGTACCCACAGGGGAAAAGAAAAAGAATTAGAACCACACGCTTGAGCGGCGCAAATCCTCCGAGACGGCTTCAAAACGCAACATTGCCGAGGGTCTTTGAACCTTTAGTGGTCCATCGATAATGAGCAACTTCATGGTTTTGACGTAATCCAGATATCTCACGATCTGTTTGCCCCTACGACTTTCGGCTTCTTTGCCGATGTAGTGACAAAACTGCACAATCGTTTTGACGGGATCGTTGATGTCCATACGAAGCAACACGCGGTTTAAGTTTGCAAAGTTAATGGACTCTTCATTGTCTTGGAAAAATTGCGCAATGGCTCGCGCCCCTTGCAAGAGTCTTGACCCTTGAAGCTTTGGATAGGCCTTCACCCAATTGTCAATGCAGTAGACCCTAGCTTGTTGGATTCTGACTTCCGCTTGATTGGCACTAAGAAAAAGCCTTTTGACTAAGGCCTGTTCCAACTCCTCAAGCGTCATCGTTTTTCTCACCATGGCAAACTTGGGTTGCAAGACTCGAGCCTCTAAATACTCATGCACCGAACTCAAAATCTTAGCAGTATGCAAGCTCCCCTCTTCTCGGCGAAACGTATCCATCGCGTTCTTTTTAGAAAAAACAAACGATAGAAATTGAGACCTTCTGTCCGAACGAAAGCGTTTTGCATAATTTTGAAAAACCGCTTCGTTTTCTGGATTCAGAGGAACAATCCACTGGCTTCGTTGGGATGGGTTCGGATCAAAGTCCCCAACCATGGAGTCAAGCGCCACCAATTCTTCCATCGCTTCGCGCTTAAAGGCGGTGATTCTTTTACGAATCTCCTTGCCCTTGTAGTTAGAAACCAGATGAAGATTAATGAGCTCGTCTACGGCCTCGTGCTCTGAGCACAAGTTAGGGTTCTTGTTTAAAACTAAAATTTCGATATTGTCCATTTTGTACCTCAAAAATAAGGGTACAAAACAACCCGTGTGGGCCGATTTCGTACCCACACACGGTTGGTTGGATTAGTAGCCAAGAAGGCTAGCGATGAAAGTCGCACCCAAGAGTGCGCCAAACATCATCATTGCGATTTTTCGATTTCTTCGATCATCGGGTGTGTCGCCACGACAGGAGTAGGGCATAAGCGCAGTGCACTGACTCATGAGGGATTGGCCAGACTTCGGGTAAGCACTGGCCTTCACAACAATGGGTGTATCCACGATGAACGTATTGCCGATTTTGACGGGTCTATCGAAAGCGTATCGAACCTCTTTTTCAGACGGATCGGCCTTTGAAGAAATCTTGAAATTGACTTGAAAGAAAAACATAACACCTCCAAAAAATAGAGGCATTTCAAGCCCTGTTAAGGAGCAAAAAATGCCCCTAACAGGGATAATTAAAACCAAAGACTGGGCTCAAGGTGACAAGCGTGCGACTCGATATCTTCGATGATTTTTTCATCGATGATCTCAAGACTCGCGACACCCGTTGAACGAAATCGCCACTGAATCGTATCGTCTTTGTGATACTTCTTTAGCTCTTCTTCTTTGGGTTCACGTCCTAAGAGATCGCAGACCATTTGTTTGTAGTCCACTTTCCCCGTCACAATACTTTTACGTACTGCTATACCGCCATAGTCGGCAACGCAGTCGTTGTCGCCCATGATGGCAATCACATCGTTTTTGTATTGCTTTAAAGACGATTCCAACGCGAGCATTTCAAGCTTTTTTTCTTGAATTTTCGCCTCCAACGCCACCAAATGCCCCGCCGCCAAGAGCCAACGCTTTTTATCGTCTTCGCTTTGCGGTATGAACATATCGCGACTGGGATCACGCTCTGGAGCTTTGCGACTTTGAACACACTCAAAGAAGGCTTGGCCTTCGGTTTGAATACGTTTGATAAACGCATCGTCTCTGATGATCTCAAAGCCTACAATGTCATTGGCATCGGAGTCGTAAAAGATTAATCGCGCTTTATCGGACTCGGCCACCATCATTTGATGTTGGACTTGTCCATAGTAGAGCTTAAACGCATCACTATCACGCTTTCTAGCCTTCACGTCTTCGAGTGTCTTTTCCCCGGGGCACTTAATTTCAACGGGCATACCGTTGCTGTCAATGCCATCGAACGATGCCCGAAAAATGGGATTGGCATCGTAAGTGGCACAAAACGGCAACAAAATCTCGTTAAAACGTTGCTCATAGATGCTGCGAGCAACATCTTCGTGGGCAATGCCCCATTGAATGGCTGGAACGTGACTGAGGTCAGGTGTGCGCAACAATTGCACCTTCTCCGCCCAAAGTCGCCAAGGGGTTTTGTAAGGGCTACAACCTAAAATCACAGGTGTGTCGGTCGCCGTAATGCCGTCTAGTCGCCAGCGTTTCCACTCGGGCGACTTTTGTTGAAGATGAACACACTTCATTACCCCCTCCTAAAACGGAAGGTCTTCGTCCTTTATCTTGCCCTGTGGCAAAACCTCAGACGAAGCGTTGACTTCCTTTGCGTCCTCGATCACCGCTTTGGCATCCGCTTCAATGCGCTCTTGCACTTTCCTCACGGCGTATCGAAGGTCTTCACCTTCGAGCGTTTCAGTGAAGAAGTCCAACGCCTGTGCCGTCACACCCTGTTGGGCACAACGTTCAATGACGCGTTGAACATAGAGATCACGTTTGCCTTCGTCACCAAACTGCCTTGGGGCAACGGCTTTGGGCAGTTGTTCTACGGCTTGCGTGGTGCGTTCGGGCATATGGTGGGAACTTTCGTAGTGCTCTTCTTCAATCATGGTATTGACTTCCTCTCGGTCGTAAACACCACTCATGCCACAAGCAATACGAATCCCTTGAATGAGCGTTTTGTGACGCAACATTCGGTAGGGTTTGTCTTTCCATTCTTTAGTGGGCATGAAAACCTCTTTGAGGTATTCCTTAACAACGATGGGATGCGATTTTCCTTTAAGGAAAATCGACACCTTGCACCATTTCGGCCCACTCGTGACGTGCTCTCGAAGGTCGGTTCTACTTAACGATTGACGTTTAACGGTGATTTCCTCCTCGGAGTATTCCACCTCAACACCATCGAAGTCTGGGTGACGATTGAGTTGCTTGAGCCACCCGTCCACCCCCAACACGGGCAATAAACCATTGTTGGGACTGATCGCGGGATAAATCTCTTTTAAGAAAGGATTGAGCGAGTATTGTTCGCACACCACCAAAAAGGCGGTGAGCTCTTCAACACTTAATTGACGCTTGTCATTGGGTTTATAAATGACTGAGACAAGGGCTTTGTAGAACTTGTCTTCGCTCATGCCGTAACGCTTACCAAAACGTGCCAGCATGGATTCTTGTTGGGCTTGAACGGCAGTTGTAGCCGTTGCGAGTCTTTGTTCTGCCATGGGGAACTCCAAAAAATGGGGACACCACGACCCCAACGGGGATGAGTGTCCCCGATGGGAAAAGAAGTTTTCGTTATTGAGCAGATTGCTCTTGTGCAATCTCGATGCAAAGTTGCAACTGCGCAATTTCGCGTTCAGCAATGAGAGCGACCAAAGGCGTAATGTCTTGGTAAAGATCCCAATGCTCCAATGCATCGTAATATTTCAAACGTTCTTCGGCATACCGAATATTCACAGGCCAAAGACCCGCGCGAACAAGTTGGTAATTAAGAAGCAACCGCCCACTACGGCCATTGCCATCAATGAAAGGATGGATATGTTCATAGCGAGCATGAAATAGTGCAGCGGCGAGCACTGGATGCAACGTTTGTCCTTCATCACGCCACCATTGCACTAACTCACCAATGAGATAGGGCACCATTGCAAAGTCAGGACGCTTTGTCACTGACCCCGCAATCTGAACGCGTGTATCTCGATACAAACCACAAAACTTAGGATTTGCACCAACCATAACGTAGCGATGAAAATCTTTGATCATGTCTTCTGATAAGTCCACCTTACCTTCAACAAAATCAAAAATGGCATCAAACCCCATCGCATATCCACGAGCAGCATTGACGTGTGAAATAGGACGACCCGCCACAGTCACACCCTCTTTCACAACGAGTGCAGTTTCTCTTAACGTCAAGTGTGAGCCTTCAATAGCGTTGGAATCGTAAGTGTGAAGCACTTTCAACTCTTCGCGTAAACGAAAGACAGCACTTTCAGATAAAGGTCTCAAAGCTTCAAGTTTGGTTTTTGTTGCACTAACAGCATCAAGCCAATATTCAATAGTTTCAGACATTCTATGAACCCAAAAAATAATTGTTTATTTTAAATGACTTCATAGGTGTTGGTTACAGATCAGGAATCTCTTCCGAAGGAATCGGCGTATTTGTGTACTTCGATTCACTTCGCTTGGGATAACCTGATGTTGCCGCCAAAGAAGATGAACGATAGCCACTCATTTGAGAGGGTGCTGTTTGACGTTTAGCGTAAGCCTTAGGAATTGGCTTTTCGTAAACCTCTTGCACCTCATCAACGGGTGTGGCTTTTTGGGGTTGTGCGGTTGCGCTTCTGGCTAACACTTGCACTTCTCCCACACGGACATCGACAAACTGACGTTTGCCCGACTCTGTTGTCGTTTCTCGAACAGAGATGCTCCCTGAAACGCAAACCAAATCCCCCTTGTGAAGGAATTTCGCCACATTTTCAGCTTGAGCTCCCATCACGGAGCAAGGAATCCACGTGGTGGATTCTTGCCATTGTCCGTTCTTGTCCTTGTACCCCTTCGTTATCGCGACAGAAAACGATGCAATCGCACCGAATTCGTACGTTTTCACTTGAGGTTCAGAACCTAAACGACCCACCAGCATGACGCTGTTCATACTTTTCACGTTTGACATAATTGTCTCCATAAAAAAAGGAGAAAACACGTCTACCCCACTGGGGCAAAAGCGTTTTCCCCAGTGAGGATGAAAATAAAATGAAGCTAAAGCATATCAGTGAAAGAGAACATTACTTTATTATCCTCAAGGTACTTAAAACCCTGAGACAAATAAAATTGAAGAGCTTTTTCATCTTTTGCTTCAGCCAAAAGACCAAATGGTCGAATATCGTTTTGAAAAGAACGTCTGAGCGCATCTTGGAGCAAGAATTTTCCATATCCTTGTCCGAGTACTGATACATCAATAGCTAATCGTCCCAACAAAAAAACAGGAATCCAACGATAACTTCCAAGTTTTCGTTTGGAAAATATCGGTTGGAGTAATGCTATATCGACACTATTTGCACTTAGAGTGTAATAACCTAAAATTCGATCTTCGTCCGCTAATACAAAACAATGACTCAGCAATCGCTTTTGATCTTGCATCGCATAACGGTGAAAATAGTCAGTTAATTCCTGACTGGAACTCTGAAAAGTTTGTCGATTGTGCTTTTTATCTAATAGCTCAACCAACATGATCAATCCTTATATTGTGTTCTTTTGCGAACTTCTCATACTCAGATTGGTGCTTGGCATAAGCTTCTCCGAACCCCGTTGGATTTTCAAGGTAAGACAAGAAACGCTTGCGTCCCTCTTCAGCAAGTTGAATTTCAGGTAAAGTGGCTGCCCTTAAAGCAACTGGATTGGTATGCAAAGGCAAAGCCCCAGTCAACACTGATTGCTTCAAAAACATTCGAATCGCATCGGCTGTGGTTAAACCAATTTGTTCATATAAGGCATCTACTTGACTCTTCAGTTCAGAGTCAATTCTTAAATTCATTTGCACGGTTGCCATCATTATCTCCATAAACTTCCCTTATATCTTACACCATTTAATAGCGTTTAATAGCAATTAATAGCCTTTGATATTATTGTGAGTTGTTTATTTGAAAGACAAACAATAGGCTTGATCTAAAAAAGGATAAAACGCCCCGTTTAGGACAAAAACCTCAATGCCGAAAAATAAAGTAATTGCATTAAACAAAATCGTTAGATACGCCTTGGAAGCGATTACTTCATCGTTTATTGGCTTTCTTGTCCCAAGCATCACCAAAACACAATCGTGCGATTTGCTCGATCGACTCGCGTTCTACGCCGTTACAGCGATTTAGCAGTGCCTGTTCTAACGCATAGCGAAGTGCATTTTCAGCCCCGAAAAAATCCAGACTGAGTTGCGCCCAACGCACAAGCGTTCGAGTGGACATGGTGACAGAGAGCGTCCCCGGCATACCGTCCGTACCCTTAAAGGCAGTGCGAATGTCGTTGGCCATCTTCACCATTAATTTATGAATATCACTTCCCAAACCCGGAGCCAATCGCGAAAGAATGTCTTCTTCGATCTCAGCGGTAGGATACGTCACCTCGATGGTACGGTATCTGTCCATCGCTGCGAGATTTTGGGTTTGAACGCCTTGATAAAGGCCAGTGGTATCGCCCGCTCCCGCACTGTTGGCAGTGCAAATCACACGAAAATTCGGGTGAGGTTCAATGACCTCATTACCGTTTTCCGCAATGACAAGGGGGCGACCTTCCAACACGTCATTGAGTCCCGCCAATTCTGACGGATCAAACATGTCGATTTCGTTTAATAAAAGGATGTAACCCTTCTTCATCGCCAATGCCAATGGGCCATCACGAAACGTCATCGAGGGCGTCTCACCCGCCTTTTGGCATGCAAGGACAAATTGACCGCGAAGCTCTTGAAACTCCATTGCTCCATTACAGGTAACGGAGACAACAGGCCAATTTAATCTCCCCGCGACTTCCAAAACGGCACTTGTTTTCCCACAGCCTGTCGGCCCTGTGATCCAAAGTGCGTCCCCGTGAGGACGAAGCAAAAACGCAAGAAGGTTACGAACCACGTCTTTTCTAAAGACGTAGTGCGGATTCATCGAAGGAACAAATCTAGCCAAAGCTTCGCTTTTGGGCATCACAGGAACTTGCATTGTCCCGTCAATACCGAACAAGTCTTTGACCGATTTCATTTCTAGATTTGGTGTGTGCATGATGTGACCTACGAAAAAACGCATCAGGACACAAAATGCCCCTTCGGGAACTTGTGCTCCCGAGCGGGTTAAATACGAAAGAGAAACTGCAACGGCCAGAGGTCAAACCCCTGGAGCCGTGCACTTCTTTTCTTTGAAAGAGAAAAAAACATCTTTTCACAATGCTTGTCGCATCGAGAAAAGACCCCGAATCCGAGACAACTCGTCATCAAGTCATAAAATCGAAAACCCTTCTTATAAAACGCTGGGTGAGCGTTACTAACTCATCTTATCTGCGCTGAGAGGGCGCATTGCCAGATATTGATACCTTACGGTACTAGGACATCTGATCCTACCTCTTGTTTAGCGTGAGAACGAGGATTCACGTGTGTTCTAACCGAACACGAAATCTTTTCTGACACATGGGTTCAGATAAGAGGACTATAAAACACAGCTTCAGCGCAGCACGTCTGTAATTTCGTAAAAAGTCCTGCTTTAGCCCAAGAGCCAACAAGGGGTGGCTTTATTGTTTTCGTATTCTTTTTCTACGGAGACAACCATGTCAGAGACCGAACCCCTACGTCATATCGTTGGTAAGGCTGAACTCAAGTCAGCCGAAATCACCGAAATCAAGCGCAATCGCTCCGATGACTATAGTCAATACTATGAAGCAATCAGCATTGACTTGAACACGCAGTACGCTCAACGCGTTTTAGAAAAACGCTATGAAGGAATGAACTTTTCCCTTCAACGATTGCATATTGCTTGGGGCATTGCTCGCTATAACGACTATGCTAAAACCCATAAGGCCAAGCTTAATGCGATGTTTGATGAACTTCGAAGCGACCTTGAAAAAAGTCTTCATCACCTCAACTCTGCCATTGGCTCGAACCCCAACGAAAAACGCTTCGGTGTCATTACTAAACCCCACACCTACCAACCGCTTCTTAAAAGCTATATGTCTTGGCAATTCTTAGAGCTCATTGTGATTTTTGATGAATTGATGCAAAAAATCGACTCGGCCACCCTTCGTGGCATCATCAGCGATGAAGATCAGCAAAAGCTTCACACAGAATGGACAAGTCGCTTCACGCAACTATTCTTTAAGGTTAGAGACCTACGACTGGAAGTGTGGCGTTACGTGACCACTCTACGTCAGGAAGAACGCAAGACCCAAGAACAACAAAACCCAAATAAGAAAAGAAAAGTGGATTCCCTAACAAGGAAAGAGGAAAAGTCCCAAGACGTGAGCCACACCGAAACCGAAACCAAAACTGAACCAGAGAGCGAACCTAATAAAACAGAAGAATCCCCATTAGAAGACCCTTCCAAAGAAGAAAACGCTCAACCGTGAGTTGCTTCGTCTCTGAAAAAAGCTCGGCAAAAATCCGAGCTTTTTGTTGCGTTAATACAACAAAAATGACGCTCCTCGTTAGACCCTTTCGATGGTAGTTAAATATCTGATATTTATAGTTATTTAGTATGTTTCTTGTCACCAATTTCACTAAAATAATTAAAAAATTTTGCCGAGGTTCATTATGAAGTTAGACAAGCACTTTGAAATCGTTCGGGTGACTGAAGTCATCCGCGGTATTCGCTACGAAAACACGTACTTCATTAACGAAGAATTGGGGTGCGTCTCAAACACCTCTAAAAAACGTGGCCGATACAACCAATGCTTTATTAACGTTCGCAAGTACGCTCCAAGCGAAAAACCTGTCCCGACCGTCGCCTTCGTTAAACCCACCGTCAATAACCCCTGCCTAAAGGCAGAGGCTTGAAAAAGCCCTGATTGACTAGCCTCAGTGATCCTTCTTTGGAAGGTGAACTACGTTGGATTGGAATGTATAGGCACCGTGGGATGTTCATCCTAGTTCCACGCTCTGCGGTCTGTGATTAAAAGCTCTGAGAGGTAGGAGCGGTGTTGCAGGCTAGAAACCCATTCCAACATTGGCGAAGGATGTTAACTCAACATCGGTTTATCCGATGTTGTTGAGCGGAACCTGCGGGTATCCGTTAAGGAGAAACTTGTGAAAGTTTTTGTTTTAAATA
>CALESB010000049.1 GCA_937906995.1 uncultured Sutterella sp. | reverse complement strand
AAATTAATAACGGAGATGCCTGAAGTAACCGAAGCATCAACAAGTTTCAGAATGATCAAAAGGTCGCCATGAAGAGGTAAGTGACGGAATCACAGAGGTATTTATGGTTGAAATGATGCTAAGCATAACAAAGGAAGAAACACCTCCACATTGCAGAAAGAGAACGCTTTGCCAACATTGGAAACCGTCCTGAGTCGAACCAACCTAAATGAGGCTTGGAAACGACTCCGTCAGAATAAGGGGGGCGCAGTTCACTACGAGAACCGTACGGTGGGTGGTGTGGAAGGACGGCTAGGGAACTAATCCCCAGCCTCCTATCCGATTTAATCGTAAATTTTTAGATTAAGCACGCTTAGCCAACTCAACAGCCTTACCAATATAAGTGCCCGGGGTTAATTCCATCAAACGAGCCTTAGCTTCTTCAGGAATATCAAGGCCGCTCACGAATTCATGAATCGTTTCAGGGGTGATACCCTTACCACGCGTCAAAGCCTTGAGTTGTTCATACGGGTGAGGAACACCATAGCGACGCATCACAGTTTGGATAGCTTCAGCCAAAACTTCCCAAGCGTGATCCAAGTCTTGAGCTAAACGGTCTTCATTCAATTGCAACTTGCCTAAACCACGGTTCAAAGCGTTATAACCAACGAAGCAGTAGCCAAATGCCACGCCCAAGTTACGAAGCACAGTGGAGTCTGTCAAGTCACGTTGCCAACGAGAAATCGGCAACTTTTGGGCCAAGTGCGTCAAAATGGCATTGGCGATGCCAAGGTTACCTTCACTGTTTTCGAAGTCAATCGGGTTGACCTTGTGCGGCATCGTGGAGGAGCCCACTTCGCCTTCCTTGAGTTTTTGCTTGTAAAAGCCTAAAGAGATGTAGCCCCAAACGTCACGATCTAAATCCAAAAGAATGGTGTTGGCGCGAACAACAGCATCAAAAATTTGAGCCATGTAATCATGCGGTTCAATTTGGATGGTGTGGGTGTTGAAATTCAAGCCCAAGCGTTCTTCCACAACTTTCTTAGAGAAAGCTTCCCAGTCTTTTTCAGGGTAAGCAATCAAGTGAGCGTTGTAGTTACCAACGGCACCGTTCATTTTGGCAAGAATCTTCACGCTCTTGATGGATTCGATAGCGCGAGCTAAACGGATAGAGATGTTGGCCCATTCTTTACCAACCGTTGTCGGGGAAGCTGTTTGGCCATGCGTACGAGAGAGCATCGGAACGGCAGCCCATTGGTTAGCG
This sequence comes from uncultured Sutterella sp., assembly GCA_937906995.1. Classification (GTDB taxonomy): domain Bacteria; phylum Pseudomonadota; class Gammaproteobacteria; order Burkholderiales; family Burkholderiaceae_F; genus Aphodousia. The sequence continues at coordinate 21,089 of CALESB010000049.1, read as the reverse complement.
TAGTCGACAATCGTTGCGCGGATTTGTTCCAAGTATTCGACGATAGCGGCACGGCCTTCGGTCAGCATCAAAGCATGGGAAGTGTTATTGATGTCTTCACTGGTACAAGCAAAGTGAACGAATTCGCTGGCCTTAGCGAGTTCTTCGTCATGAGAGACTTGTTCTTTGATCCAGTACTCCACTGCCTTCACGTCGTGATTGGTGGTCTTTTCGATATCTTTAATGGCTTGGCAGGATTCAACTGTGAAGTTTTCAACCAAGCTACGCAAAAAAGCCTTGCCATGCTCTGAAATATGGGGCAATTCAGGTAAGTCGAATTCGCTCAAAGCGATGAGCCATTCAACTTCGACACGAACGCGAGCACGCATAAAAGCAGCTTCAGAGAAGATGTCTCGAAGGGCTTCAGTTTGACGAGCATAGCGACCGTCGAGCGGGGACAAAGCGGTTAATGCAGAAAGTTCCATTTTCTAGTCCTAGCAAAATTAAAAAAATCGACCCGACAATTGTATCAAATAAGACATGCTTTCTCTTTTGTTTTTCTTGAGATATTGCTCATAGAAGCCTTGGTTTTTAAGGCTTGGCAAGGCATGGTGTTACGATTGCTTAAAAATCAGTGAAAAAAGTTGTAAATAGACGGCAATTTTCCTAACAAATACATACATAAGTAAAAGGATTTTTTCCTTTATCTTCCATAAACTTCAAGTCATTAGCAGAGCTAAAGTTAACATCTTAAAACCCCTAAATGAGGTTTCCGTTTTAGGGGTATTTTTTTATCTTAGAATAAGTCTAAAAAACTGGAGTTAGTCTAATGACCCCTGTAAATAAAAAAACATTAATGGGATTGATTGCGATGGTATCGATGATGCCGATGTCTTCCTATGCATGGCATGGTGATGGCCATCGAGGTTGGGATGGGGAATTCGGACCACGTGGGGAAGGAAATTGGTTTGATCATTGCGACGCACGTGCTCCTCATGCGATGCGAGGTCACCGTGTACAACGACATACTTTTGGTCCGGTTGTTCGTACCTTTGGTATGGATGAAAAGCAAGCAAAGAGTTATGCAGATGACGTTAAAAAACTTGTCAATATTACAAAAAAACAAGAGGCAGCCTGGAACGTCTTTTCTCAAAGCTTTGTAGCATTGGCAGCGGCTCGCTATGAACACCATGAAAGTCATAAAGATTTTCGTCATATGTCACGTCAGGAATTTTTGGAGCATCGTAGTCATTGGATGACGAAGCAAGCAAAAGCCTTTGATGGTTTTGTGAAGGCACGTGCACAGCTACAAAATGTATTAACACCAGAGCAAATGGAGCGTTTCGATTTCATTGTCGCAACAGGTCACTTGGTTGAACCGTCTGGTTACCATTCTTTAAAAGAAGATCTGCAAAAAACTAGAGTTCCAGAAAAGCCCTAAACAAGTACTGAACTGACAAAGTGCAAACGCAGTAAAGAAGTGTCATTTTATCTTCGATGATGAAACTTTCTATTGAATCGTTTGCACTGTTTTTTTATTCATGAGAGTTTTTACGAGTCATTTTTTGCTGACCTTGTTAGAAGAAATAACATTATGAATTTTTAGAAGATGGTGTAAGTTAGGGAAACGTTGGTGAGAGGTAACTACCTCTGAAGGAAAGTAGGAGGTAACAAAGGTAAGATAAAATACCTATAAACCCCCCTTAAGTTTACAATTTTTAAAGGAAAATTCTAAGAGTCAGAATTACATTTTTTATTAAAATAAATCAAAAGTTGGTGTTTAAAAGAGTAGGCATTGATTCGAAAAGAGTGAATTAAGATCTGTTTCGATTTCTGTGCAGATGTTTACTGCGAAAGTGGATTATTAATTATGTTTAACCAATTTATTGCGACAGAACCTTACAGTTTTGATGATGTTACTTCCTCTCCAATTACGGCAGTCACTCCCAGTCAAGATGTTGTTCGTTTAGGGCGTCAATTGCCCTCTGATATTTACCTAGGTTGTGCTAGTTGGAATTTCCCTGGTTGGAAAGGGATTGTTTGGGGGGATACCAGTGGAGTTGAGGATCTGACGCGCCGTGGTTTGTCCGCTTATTGTAAGCATCCGATTCTTCGAGCTGTGGGTGTTGATTGGTCATTCTTTGGGACGCTCAATGAGATGGCTTACGCTGCTATGGCTCAACAAGTTGATGAGCGCTTCCGCTTTTTGGTTAAAGCTCCTCAGACGGTGACCGACGCTGTCAAGCGTGATCCCAAGGGGCGCTTCCGTTCTCTAAACCAAGACTTTCTGGATATCCATGCAACCATGCATGAGTTTGTCTATCCCGTTATTAATGGTTTAGGCGAAAATGCAGGTCCTTTGGTTTTCCAACTTTCTCCCATCCCGCGTCCTTTGTTGCCAACTCAAGCGGAGTGTTACGCCTACATTGACCGCATTGCGCAGTTCTTTGCAGACTTACCTAAGGAAGTTGAGGGTGAGTCGCCGACGTATGCGGTTGAAATTCGTACGCCGGCAATTTATACCAAGCGTTTATTGAATGCTTTGCGCGGTACTGGTGTTCGTTTAGTCGTAGGTGTTCATCCATCGATGCCGGATGTGATTCGTCAAACGGCTGCTCTTCGTTATTTTGAAGATCCAGAAGCAGAGGGCGAAGAATGGACGATGAAGGGACCGTTGGTGGTACGTTGGTCGCTCAATCCGATTCAACGTCACGGTGTAGCCAAGATGACGTATGCACCATTTAACCGTATTGTCCATCCAGACCCTGCTACTCGGGCTGGCTTAGTCCAATTGGTTAGCCTTGCTCATAAGAGCGGTCAAAAGAGTTTTGTCATTACCAATAATAAGGCAGAAGGTAGTGCACCTTTAACGATGATTGATTTGGCTCGCGATATTACAGCGAAGCTTTCCGCAGATAAAAACGCTCAGATGGATCCGCGTCAATTCTGATGCAAATTATCGACATTACGCCAACGATTGAAGCCGCGACTCCTGTTTATCCTGGGGACGCGGCTTTGTCTATAGAGGTAACAGGGCAAAAACCGGCATTAGTTAGTGCATTTCGCATGTCTGCTCATCTTGGAGCTCATGTTGATGCCCCAAAACACCTTTACTTCCAACACGACATATGTGAGATTGATCTCGCTCGGCTTATGGGTGAGTGCTTCGTATTAGATCTGTCAGGAGTGGATGTTATTCGTGCTAACCACATTCCTGACCATTTGGCAGTTCCTCGTGTATTGATTAAAACGGGTTTTCTTATGCCAAAAGTCTGGACAGACAGTTTTGCCTATTTAGACAAGTCTGCTGTTGAAAAGTTAGGGGCTTTAGGCGTTAATCTTATTGGCATTGATACGCCGAGTATTGATCGTTTAGACGACGATACATTGGCCGGCCATCGAGCTGCGATGAGCAACAATATGCTGGTTTTGGAAAATTTGGTTTTGAAAGATGTATCCGAAGGGATATATGAGTTAGTTGCTTTGCCGCTTAAAATTAAGGGACTTGAAGCAAGCCCAGTGCGAGCCATTTTAATTAAAAAGGAAAATTGATTCGATGCCAGAAGTATTTAAGAAAGATCAGATTATTCGATTTGCCCACTGCGATCCTGCAGGCATTGTCTACCATCCCAATTTTTATGTGATGTTTAATGGTTTATTAGAGGATCTTTTTCGTGAGGGATTGGATTTACCTTGGGAGAACATGAGCACTGCGGAAGTGATTATTCCAGTCGTGAACATCAAAACGGACTTCTTTAAGCCATTTCACATTGGAGATGTGGGCCAAATGTGCCTGTGGATTTCACATTTAGGCAATAGCTCCATTACCGTACAGATTGAGTTTTATAAGGGTAAGGATCTTCACGTGAAATGCGAAGAAACGATGGTTTGTGTTGATCCTGACTCGAGACGTTCTGCACCTATCCCTGACCAATTAAGGGAGAAAATGCAAAAGTTTTACTTTGAAGGTCAAACAACTTTTCCACTAAATTAGCAATTTAGTTCTGAAAATAATGTGGCATAAGGTGATAAGCTTTGTGCCACTTTTTTTCGCACATCATTTAAACCAGAAACATAGAAAAAATTGCTTCCTTGACGGGCTTGAGACTGAAGCGCATTGCGGTGAATGAGCTGATTTTTTAAGTGTTTTGCCACTGCGGGGCCGGGTTCAAAGAGAGTAACGGACTCCCCAACGATGCCACGAATGGCAGGAGCTAGAAATGGATAGTGAGTACAGCCCAAGACCAATGCATCAATTTTCTCTTCAATCATTGGGTCGAGATAGGAGTGTAGAAGCTCGATCGTTGTTTGGCTTTGTAACTCACCATTTTCCACGCATTCCATCAGCCCTGGGCAACCTTGAGAAAAGACTTTTGTTTCTCCTGCATGTTCTTTTAACAACTCTTGATAACGAGTGGAGCTGACTGTACGAGTAGTTGCAATCATGCCAATACGATGTTGAAGCGAAAACTCAGCAGCTGGTTTAATGGCTGGCTCTACACCAAGAATAATACGATCAGGAAAAGTCTCTCTGAGTGTACGGATTGACTCAACGGTTGCGGTATTACAAGCAACAACAAGAGCTTTTACTTTTTGTTCAGAGAAAAGAAAATTGGCAATGCTTAATGCACGACTAACGATAAAGTCATGTGTTTGATCACCATACGGTGCATGACCGCAATCGGCGACATAAATCATGTCCTCATAAGGTAGATAGGTGCGGGCAACATTAAAAATTGAGAGACCGCCCCAACCTGAATCAAAAAAGCCGATTGCTTGATCTTGCATATCTAATCCTTATTTTTATCTGGACCACGTTTTCCTGGTTGCCATGCACTGAGCATCACGGCAGAAATAATGAGCGCAGCACCACCAAACTCTGATAAGCCCATTTGTTCACCAGCAATCCATCCAATGATGCCAGCAAAAACGGGTTCAAGCGAGTAGGTGAGTGTAGCTCTTAACGCAGAAACGTATTTGAGGGCCCAACCAATACCAAATTGTACAAATGCAACAATCATGGCAAGCGCTGCAATGCCAGCGATTAGCTCAGGACAAATCACAGTCGGTCGAACGGGTTCGTAAAAAAGCAAGGTGACCGCAGACATACCCGCTACAAAAATAAGCTGAGTAAAACTGAGTTGTAATGGGCGACATCCTGGAGCGAATTTACTGATCGTTAAGATTTCCCATGCGCAAATAAAGGCGCTCAAAATTGTGACCCATTCACCCCATTGCCCCGTGAAGCTCATTTCGAAAGGATTGGCAAAAAGCGACATGCCGACAAATGCCAAAACGACCGCGAGCATGATCATGCCAGAAGGGCGTTGCTTATAGACAGCCCATTGACATAAGGGAACAAAAGCGACATAAAGCCCAGTTAAGAATGCACTCGTACTGCTGTTGATTTCTTGTAGGCCGACACACTGAAGTGTGTATGCAGCCCAAATTGTGGAGCCAACAACAAAGCCCCCTTTCCATTCATGCGAAGTGATTTGATCGACGCGTCCTTTAAGGATCACAAGCATGATCAGTGATGCCAAAGTGAATCGACATAACACCAACATGACCGGATCAATAAAATCCAGAATGGTGTGGATGGTTAAAAACGTGCTACCCCAAAGTAGCGTTACTAAAATCAATAACCACTGAGCGTAAAAAGGACGATGGTCAACCATTTCTGAGATTAAAAGTGTTCGTTGTTATCAAGGTAGCGCCATTGGCCAACAGGTAACTTGCCTAAACGAACATTACCCACTCTGACGCGCTTTAATCGTAAAACCTTTAAACCGACAGCTTCGCACATACGACGAATTTGGCGTTTTTTACCTTCTTGCAATACGAAACGTAATTCGTCTTCGTTGAGCCACGTCACTTTTGCTGGCAAAAGCGCTTTACCATCCAAACTAAGCCCGTGGTTTAAAAGGGCTAAAGACTCTGCTGATAGTGTTGGAGCTGAGCCGTCAGCCATGGCAACACGTACGATGTATTCTTTATCAATTGTGCTGTTTTCACCAATGATGGTTTTTGCGACGCGCCCATCTTGTGTAAGAACCAGTAAGCCAACTGAATCAATGTCAAGTCGTCCAGCTGGAACCAGATGCAATAATTGCGCTCGTGAGAATTGTTTATTAGAGGGATCTTCTGACCAGTGATTTTCTGGTGTAATTAATACACGAGCAGGCTCATAACCGTCTTCAGCTTGACCGCTGACATAACCGACGGGTTTGTTCAATAGGATCGTCACTTGTTGGCTTTGTGCTGCCTTTGCTTTCGAGGAGATTTGGATTTTCTGTGATGTCGTTACTTTTTCGCCTAATGTGGCAATATGGCCATCAACACGAACCCACCCCTTTTCAATCCAACTATCTGCTTCACGGCGTGAAGCCAATCCTAATTCACTTAAGCGCTTTGATAAACGCATTAATTCTTCTGCCATCGGTTATGTCCACAGGTATGTTTTAAGCAGCTGCACGCCCTAAACGGTCGTGTACAGCATCCCATAAGCCCCCTTGAGCGGGATTTTCAATCAAGATAAAGTCAGCGCCAACAGCGTCCAATTCATGTAAGCGAGCGTAGAGAACTCGTGCATAATCAGCCGCTTCAGCAGGAGCTGCAAACCATTTCATCACATTTTTGGGAGTGACACTTAATTGATTTTGAGGTGCCATCACTGCTAGTTTTTTATCAGCATAGGTTTCAAAAGCAACTTGAATATCATCAACCAAAATGACCTTAGTTTTCGGTGCATAGTGACTCTTCAAAGTGCCAGAGGCACGCGGAGAATCTTTGCTTCCATCAGGGACCGCGCAACCTAATACCTCTTCTAACATGGAGCGAGTAATAGCACCATGACGAAGAATTTCAGGTTGATTTCCTGAGAGATTAATGATGGTTGACTCTACACCAACATCGCATTCGCCACCGTCGAGAATGAGGTCAACTTTGCCTCTGGGCTTTTCACCTAAGTCATCACGGACGTGTTGAGCAGTGGTGGGCGAAATCCTACCAAAGGTATTCGCAGAAGGAGCTGCGATCCCTCGATGATGCTTACCGGCAAATGCTGTGATTAAAGCACGAGCCCAGGGATGCGAAGGTGCACGAAGTCCAACGCTATCTTGATCACCCGTTACCCAGTTGCCAACATGATCGGCTTTTTTCAAGATCATGGTTAATGGGCCAGGCCAAAATTTGCGAGCAAGATCATAGGCAGATTGTGGGATGTCAACCGCCCAATGGTCTAAGGCATCTTCTCCCGTAATATGAACAATTAACGGGTGAGTGGCCGGACGATTTTTAGCAGCAAAAATTTTTTTGACTGCTTTTTCATCATCGGCGTTTGCAGCTAAGCCGTAGACTGTCTCGGTAGGCATGGCCACAAGCCCAGAACACTCCAAAACATCCACGGCAGCTCTAATTGCTCTTTCGTCAACAGGTGTTTGCATTACATCGGCTCCGGCAAACCTAAAACACTGGCAACTTGCTTAGCACAGGCCAAGGCTTCTTCCATGGTGCGGCCTAAGCAAGTGACGTGTCCCATCTTACGTGCTCGTCGTGCTTGAGCCTTGCCATAAAGGTGAAGCTTAGCGCCAGGAATCGCTAATACTTTATCCCAAGCCGGTTCGCGCATCGTTTCGCCTTCATACCAAATGTCACCCAACAGATTGAGCATGACGGCCGGCGAGTGTTGTGTCGTGTCTGCTAGGGGTTGTCCAGTCATGCAACGAAGCTGTTGTTCATACTGATTGCTCCAGCAGGCATCGATGGTGGCGTGTCCAGAGTTATGAGGGCGTGGAGCCATTTCGTTGGCCACAACGTCCCCATTTTTGAGAACGAAAAATTCAACACAAAGAACGCCAATGTAGCCTAAGGCATCCACAATTTGCGTGGCATATTGACGTGCTCTTTGGCTGGTTTCATTGTCTACACGGGCAGGCATAACTGTGACAGCTAAGATGCCACTACGGTGCAAGTTTTCACACACTGGGAAAGTAGCTGTTTGACCATTGTGACCACGAGCGACAATCACAGACACTTCGCGGTGCAATTGCAAGCGCTTTTCTAAAATACAGTCAACTTCTTTGAGGTCGGCAAAGGCATGACGAAGCTCATCTCGGTTTTCAACAAGCACTTGTCCTTTACCGTCATAACCCAAACGTGCCGTTTTTAAAATGGCGGGGAAGAGGTCTTCAGAGACGGTTTCAATATCTTCGGCTCTTAAGATAGGTGCATTGGGAGCAACAGGTACATGAGCAACCGTTTCAATGAAGTGCTTTTCTACATTGCGGTCTTGAGCAACGGCAACAGCAGAGCCCGGAGGGGCTACAAAGCAGGATTGAGCCAAGGTATTTAAAGCTTGTGCAGGGACGTTTTCGAATTCCGTACTAACAGCTTCGGAGGTTTGAGCAAGTTGCTTTAAGCCCTCTTCACTCAAATAGGGTTGAGCAATATGCTTGAGAGAAACTTCAGCCGCAGGTGAACCTTGACTCGGCTCGAGAACTGTCACGTGATAACCCATATAGGCAGCTTCCATGGCAAACATACGGCCTAATTGTCCACCACCCATCATGCCAAGCATTGAACCCGGGTTTAAGGGTAACTTCTTTTGCATCTGTGTCATTTCCTTCAATTATTGCGGAAGCACCATGTTACGGGCTTTTTCATTTTGGGCCTTGCGGAAGGCTTGAATTTTTTCGCGCATCGCTTCATCACCGGCAGCTGCCAACATTTGAATAGCGTATAAAGCAGCATTGCCAGCGCCTGCTTCACCAATAGCAAACGTTGCAACAGGAACCCCCTTGGGCATTTGTACAATGGACAATAAGGAGTCTTCACCTCTTAAATAGCGAGAGGGAATGGGAACGCCTAAGACAGGAACAACGGTTTTTGCAGCTAACATACCCGGAAGGTGAGCAGCACCGCCAGCACCAGCAATGATGCACTTTAAGCCACGATCTTGGGCAGTTTCAGCATACTCAAACATTTCGTCCGGCATGCGATGAGCCGATACGACTCGAGCCTCAAACGGTACACCAAATTCTTTAAGAATATCGCAGGCATTTTTCATGACATCCCAGTCAGAGTTGGAGCCCATAACCACACCAATGATCGGAGCGTTTTGCATATTGTCTATCCTAAAAAAACAGTAATTCAATAATGAGAAGGGCGCGAAAGGCTTTTTGCCCTCGCGCCACAGATCTTTTCAATGAGACGGTGTCTTAGATAACATCACGGCCGGTCAAACGCTTTAACGCTTCACGGTACTTCATGGATGTTTTTTCCAAAATCTCAGCCGGAGCACGAGGCGCAGGAGAGGACTTATCCCAAGGTTGTTCTTCAAGCCAGTCACGCATGAATTGCTTATCAAACGACGGGGGAGACATACCTTCATTGTATTGGTCAGCAGGCCAGAAACGGGAAGAGTCCGGCGTAAGAACTTCGTCCATCAAACGAACCGTACCATTTTCATCTAAACCAAATTCAAATTTGGTATCAGCGATGATAATGCCTTTGGTCAAAGCAAATTCACTGGCTAATTTATAAAGTTTGATAGAGTAGTCGCGGATTTGTTTAGCGATGTCTTCACCCACTAACTCGCATGCTTTCTCAAAAGAAATGTTTTCGTCGTGTTCACCAACTTCAGCTTTAGCTGCAGGTGTAAAGATGGGTTCTGGTAACTTTTGAGCTTGCTTTAAGCCTGCGGGCAATTCGATGCCGCAGACCTTGCCAGTTGCCTGGTAATCCTTCCAACCGCCACCAATGATGTAGCCACGAACCACACATTCAACTGGGATCGGCTTGAGCTTCATAGCAACGACAGAGCGTCCCTTGACTTGGTCAACTTCATCGGCAGCCACAACGCTTTCAGGAGCAACACCAGTTAAGTGATTCGGAACAACGTCCTTAAACTTTTCAAACCAGAAATCAGTTAAAGCCTGAAGCACTTGGCCCTTGTAAGGAATCGGGTCATCAAGAATGACGTCAAAGGCAGAGATACGGTCAGAAACAACAATGAGTAATTTGTCGTCACCGACGAGGTAGCTATCACGCACTTTGCCGCGATAGACGCGTTCCAAGGAGTGCAACGAAGTATCAAGAATGGGCATGGTCGTTCAATCCCTAAATATTTCAAATGTTGGTAGGCATTAAGCCTGTTTGTAACCTTATCTATTCTAATGATTTTCGCAAAACTCGGAAAAAAGTTTGTGCGACATATTATCAAAAGTACTAACCGAAATAAGCTTGTATCAAGATCGTGAGCCAGGTGATGATAACAATGGCAATTGCCATCAAAACCGCACAACTGCCCATATCCTTTGCACGCTTAGATAAGGGGTGTAGCTCAGGGCCAATACGATCAATACACGCTTCAATTGCAGAATTTAAAATTTCTACAATTAAAAGAAAAATATGGGCTACAGCAATGATGGCAACACAGTTCCAAGACAGCGGTAGCAGTGATGCAATCAAGATAGCAATGGGCACAAGCCATACTTCTTGTCTAAAAGCCTCTTCATTTTGATAAGCGGCTAAAAAACCATCTCTAGAATAGTGAAAGGCGTTATAAAGGCGGCGTAACCCAGTTTTGCCTTTAAGATCTTTTGCGTCTTGAGGGTGATTTGTCATGTTCAAGAAAAAAGAAAGGGCAGCAACAAGGGCTGCCCTGTTTATCATCGATAGCTTAGATGATGTTTTGTTTTAATTCGCCATTTTCATAGCGCTTGGCCATTGTGAAAAGATCAACAGCCTTGATGCGAGAGCCTTGACCTTCACAACCGAATTCAAGGTAGCGCTTCTTACACAATTCGTAAGCAGCCTTACGAGCAGCCTTTAAGTATTCACGTGGGTCAAACTTAGAGGGATTTTCCACTAAGTAGCGACGTGTTGCAGCCGTCATCGCTAAGCGAATATCGGTGTCAATATTAACTTTGCGAACACCGTGCTTAATAGCTTCTTGAATTTCTTCAACAGGCACACCATAGGTTTCGCGCATGTCACCACCAAACTCACGGATTTCGGCTAAATATTCTTGAGGAACAGAAGAAGAGCCGTGCATTACAAGGTGAGTGTTGGGCAAACGACGGTGAATTTCTTTAACTCGTTCGATGGACAAGATATCGCCCGTAGGTTTACGAGAGAACTTGTAAGCACCATGGCTAGTACCGATAGCGATAGCCAAAGCATCCAATTGTGTTTGGGCAACAAAGTCGGCTGCTTGATCCGGGTCAGTTAAAAGTTGATCGCGCGTCATCTTGGCATCGGTGCCATGACCATCTTCTTTATCGCCATGCATCGTTTCAAGAGAGCCCAAGCAACCTAGTTCACCTTCAACGCTGACACCGATGCAATGAGCCATTTCAACCACGCGACGAGTCACATCGACGTTATAGTCGAAAGAAGCAATCGTTTTTCCGTCAGCTTCCAAAGAGCCATCCATCATCACAGAGGTAAAGCCCATGCGCATGGCACCTTGGCAAACTGCGGGGTTTTGACCGTGGTCTTGGTGCATACAGACCGGGACATCCGGATAGGATTCAACAGCAGCTTCAATCAGGTGCTTTAAAAAGAGTTCGCCAGTATAACGACGTGCGCCAGCAGAAGCTTGCATAATCACGGGAGCGCCTACTTCTTGAGCGGCCGACATGATTGCTTGAACTTGTTCCAAATTGTTGACGTTAAATGCGGGCACGCCATAACCATTTTCGGCGGCGTGGTCCAATAATTGACGTAAAGAGACAAGAGCCATGATTGCGATGTCCTAGTTAAGAAAACTATATATAAAAAAGATAGCGATATTTTAGCTTTAAAATGTAGAAAGTGCCCGAAAAATCGAGGAATTATCAAAATTTTCAGCCCTGCATGATGGAGTCATTTTTAGCCACTTGCATTTTAATGCCTTCAAGAATAGCGACAGCCACTTTTTGTTGATAGGCCGAAGTACGTAACTTCTTTTCTTCTTGAGGATTACTAATAAAGGCCGTTTCAACCAAAATGGAAGGAATGCCCGGTGCTTTTAAGACCAAAAATCCAGCTTGTTCAACTTGTCGACGATGAAGCGTATTGACCTTACTCAAACGTGATAGCACACTATGGCCAAGTTCCAAACTGTAATTGATCTTCCAAGAGGTTGTCATGTCCACAAGCACGGATTGAAGGCGGCGATCAACTTCTTTGAAATTGGCACCACCAATTAGGTCAGCATCATTTTGATTTTTAGCTAGCCACATAGCGGCAGAGGATGTTGCGCCTCGCTCGGCTAACGCGTAGACACTTGTTCCCTTGACACTTGGTTTTGTCCAGGCGTCAGCGTGGATGCTGACGAATAAATGTGCTTTGGCTCGCTGAGCAATCATAACGCGCTGGCTAAGGCTCACAAAGTGGTCAGAGGTACGTGTCATAACGCACTTCATTCCTTTTTCACGAGCGATTAGTTGTTGAAGTCGCTTTGCAATGGAAAGAACCACATGTTTTTCATAGGTCTTACCTTTACCAATGGCCCCCGGGTCTTCTCCGCCGTGTCCAGCATCAACAACGACAATGATGTCTTTTTTTCGAGTTCCCTTCTGAGTAGAAGCTGGTTTTGATGGCGCCTGCTTTTGGGGTTGTTGTTTGTTGTTCGAACTAACTTGCGATTTACTTGGCAGATTTTGTTTTTCGTTGCGGGCAATCAGGTCCGCTAAGGGGTCGCCAGGTTTGCTGGTATTGTCAAGTCCAGATATGACATTGGCAATGGGGTCAGTTGCGGCAACAGCGGCAGCACCAACGGGATAGATATCGAAAATTAAACGATATTTGTAGTTGGCAACCGGTTTCAACGAAAAGACTTCTGGACGAACTTCAGTCTTTAGGTCCATCACTAAACGAACAACCTTAGAAGAGTACTGTGCAATTCTGACCGATTTGATAAACGGGTCATTGGGAGAAACTGCAGAGATCATCTTTTGTAGTTGGGCCGTTAATCGCAGATCTTCAATATCAACAACAAGTCGACAGGGTTTGGGATTGCGAATCAGAAAGTATTTAAACTTAATCGGTTGACTGTGCTCAAGCGTAACGCGAGTGTACTCTTTAGCTGGCCACATACGTACATCCACCATCTCCGCTGCAAGAGCTTGTTGAAATGGTGTGATAGAGAGGGCTAACGTTCCCGAAGTGCTTGCAATAAAATGACGACGTGTTACTGCCATTTGTTTACAACCTCTGCAACAATCGTCTTACCTAATTCAGAATGAGCCTCAAGAAGAGCATTACGTCCCTCGTTGAGATGAGTTAATGTAATGGTAATGTCTGCCTGTGGTAGACAAGGGTAAGCTTTTTCACTCCATTCAACGAGTGTGATGTTGCCGGGGGCAAAGTTTTCTCTAAAGCCAGCATCTAAAAATTCTTCAGGATCTTCGAAGCGATAGAAGTCAAAGTGAAAGGCTTCTAGGCCGTCATTGAGTGGGTACGTTTCTAAAAGGGTAAAGGTTGGGCTTTTAATGCGACCTGTGACGCCAAGATGGCGCAACATCGAGCGAACGGTTGAAGTCTTGCCAGCACCTAAATTACCTTCCAAACGAATATTCAAACCGGACGTAGCAATGCCTTCATGGGCATTTAAAATGGCATTCGCCAATTTTTGGCCGAGCAAGTCAGTGTCTTCGGGAGTAGGAAGGGTAATGTTTGTCACTTTAATTCCTAGAGGCAAAGTCAATTAAGAAGGGTATCGATGAAAATACCACAAATTTTGCCGAAAAAATGAAATTATTGACCAATAGAAACAAAAAAAGCCGATCAAGTGATCAGCTTCAATATAGTAGGCTTGGTGGGAGCGCAGAGACTCGAACTCTGGACCGACGGATTAAGAGTCCGCTGCTCTACCAACTGAGCTACGCTCCCAATGCCATAAATCAAATTGTGCAAGAAGACTGGTGGGAGCGCAGAGACTCGAACTCTGGACCGACGGATTAAGAGTCCGCTGCTCTACCAACTGAGCTACGCTCCCAAACCTTCTAGCTATTGGATTGGTGGTGGGTCGTGAGAGACTCGAACTCTCGACCAACGGATTAAAAGTCCGCTGCTCTACCGACTGAGCTAACGACCCGTCGCTTGACGCTGCCGGGAAAGCCCTTTGGCCACGTGTCCAACCAACGAGTTTCGAATTATGAAGGTTTATTTCGAGAATGTCAAATATTTTTTTCGTTATCTCTGTCTTAATGAAACCATAAATAGATCAATGATAGATTCAGATATTGGGGTAAACACTAACAAAGTAGACTTTAAAAAGTCTCGACAAATGATCTTGTATAGTAGATAATTTTGTTATTGATAAAACGTACTAGTTGAATTCAAAGGAATTTAAGCTAATTGATATATTAAATTAATGCAATTTAATAAATCTATTGAATTTAATATTAATTGATTTAAGTAATTTAAAAGGAATCAAAATGGCTGAGAAGCGTACATTACCCCGCGTCGAACGAGTAGAAGGCGAAGAGCGTAAAAAAGCATTGACTGCCGCCTTGGCTCAAATTGAAAAACAATTTGGTAAAGGTTCAATCATGCGCATGGGCGATAAGGGCATGAGTGAAGATATTGATGTTGTCTCCACTGGCTCCTTAGCTTTGGACTTGGCTTTAGGTATTGGTGGTTTGCCTCGCGGTCGTATTATCGAAATTTATGGTCCAGAGTCTTCTGGTAAGACAACGTTGGCATTACATGTTGCTGCCGAGATGCAAAAGACGGGTGGTACATGTGCATTCATCGATGCGGAACATGCTTTAGACATTCAATATGCCCAACGTTTAGGTGTTAATCTCAGTGACTTATTGATTTCTCAACCAGACACGGGTGAGCAAGCTTTGGAAATCTGTGATGCATTGGTTCGCTCCGGTTCTGTGGATATGGTCGTTATCGACTCTGTGGCAGCGTTGACGCCTCAGGCTGAAATTGAAGGGGATATGGGTGAGGCTTTACCTGGTTTGCAAGCACGTTTGATGAGCCAAGCGTTGCGTAAGTTAACGGCCTCGATTAAGAGAACGAATACTTTGGTGATCTTTATTAACCAAATTCGTATGAAGATTGGCGTGAGCTATGGTAGTCCTGAAACAACAACCGGTGGTAACGCTTTGAAGTTCTACAGTTCTGTTCGATTGGATATTCGCCGCGTCGGTGCCCTTAAAAAGGGTGATGAGGTGATTGGTTCTGATACGAAGGTGAAGGTTGTTAAGAATAAGGTTGCACCTCCCTTTAAGACGGCTCAATTCGACATTCTTTATGGCGATGGTATCTCTCACGAAGGTGAAGTGATTGATATGGGGGTTGAGTTAGATTTAGTCAATAAGTCGGGGGCTTGGTATAGCTATCAAGGCAACAAGATTGGTCAAGGCCGAGACAATGCTCGAGAATTTTTAAAGGCCAATCCGGAAATTCTTCAAGAAATTGAAACCCGTATTCGTGAGTTAAAGGGTGTTAAAGGGAAAGCAACGGCTGTGGTAGAGGACGATAAGGCCGACGATGACGTATTGGTCTAAGTTTTCAGATCAAGGCTTGGACGACGCTTTGGTTGATCAAGAGCCTCCGAAGCGTCGTCGTGAGCAGCCGAGTCTTAAGGCTCGTGCCGTTCAGTACTTGGCTCGCCGAGACTATTCACGATTAGAGTTACGAGATAAATTATTACGCTATGTTGACTCAGAGGATCAGTTATCAGAGCTCGAACAAGTACTTAATGAACTGGAGTCTAGAAAGTATCTATCAGATGAACGTTATGCTCGTACTCGAGCGAGGCTTCGCAGTAGTCGGTTTGGTAA
Organism: uncultured Sutterella sp.; assembly: GCA_937906995.1. GTDB lineage: Bacteria > Pseudomonadota > Gammaproteobacteria > Burkholderiales > Burkholderiaceae_F > Aphodousia. The sequence goes on along the minus strand of CALESB010000049.1, from coordinate 5,322 downwards.
TGCTCGCATTGAATTTGAGCTTCGTCGACAGGGGTTGGATAACGAAACTGTTAAGCAAGCCTTAGAGCCATTGGAAAGTGAGTTTGATCGAGCAAAAGCTTTATGGCTTAAACGTTTTAAAGGAAAGCGTCCAGAAGACTTTAAAGAAAAGACCAAACAAGTTCGCTTTTTAGCTAGCCGTGGATTTTCATTTGATGTCGTTCAGCAAGTTATTGCTAGCGACTGTGATGATGACTACTGTTAAAAATAAACACCTTGCCCATATTTGAGCAAGGTGTTTGTTTTTAAGATAATCTTTTTTGGGCAGAAAGAAGTGTGTTATGCATTAGCATGGCAATGGTCATTGGGCCGACACCACCTGGAACTGGTGTGATCCAACCGGCAACCTTGGCAACCTCTTCAGTATCCACGTCACCACAGAGTTTGCCGTCTTCCGTTCGGTTTGTACCAACGTCAATAACAACCGCACCTTCTTTAACCATATCGGCCTTGACATATTTTGCGCGTCCAATGGCGGCCACTAAAATATCAGCATCCAGTGTATAGCGACGAATATCAGGGGTGTGACTATGCGTCATTGTAACGGTGCCGTTTTCTTGCAACATCAGCATTGACAATGGTTTGCCGACAATGTTTGAGCGACCAAGAATAACGCAATGTTTACCTTCGATAGGGCAGTCAATGGCTTTTAGTAGCTCAATGATACCGGCAGGTGTACAAGGCTTGAATCCACCGCCCGTAGTGACTAATTTCCCGGTGTTATAGATGTGAAAACCATCTACGTCTTTATTGGGGTCAATCGCTTCTAAGATGGGACCCGCTTGCATATGTGCTGGTAAAGGCAATTGCACCAAAATTCCATCAACTGCAGGATCATTATTTAAACGCTCAATCTGTTCTAATAATTCCTCTTGTGAAGCGGATTCAGGCATATAGCATTCGATAGAGACAATGCCAACTTCATTACAGGCGCGAAGTTTATTGCGAACATAAACAGCACTTGCTGGATTTTCTCCAACCATTACAACAGCTAAGCCTGGTTTTCGGGGCAACAGTGTCACAGCAGCTTTTGTTTTTTCGCGAATTGATTTGGCAATGGCTTTGCCATCAATATAGTTGGCACTCATGTTTTTTTATCCTATCCAATTTTTTGTCCGTCTATTCTAATAGAAAAGCCAGCATATAAATGCTGGCTTTTTCAATTTCAAACGAAATAGCTTAGTGGCCTTCAGCGCCTAAAACCACTCGCATCAAATCGGCAACGGTGCCAGAGTTGGTTTTATCCATAATAGAAGCACGGTGAGCTTCAACCGTCTTAATGGAGATGCCTAAGTCATCAGCGATCTGTTTATTTAAACGACCGGCAACAATACGTTCAAGCACTTGTTGTTCACGCGGCGTGAGCTTTGAGAGCATGGCTTGATTAAGCGTTTGCTTTTCCAATTGGACTCGTTGTTCGCGTGTTTTTTTCAAAAGCTGTTCCAAAATTGGCAAAAGTTCACGAGTGTCTACAGGTTTTTGTAAGAAGTCATGGGCGCCCTTTTTCAAAGCATTGACTGCCATTGGGACATCGCCGTGACCAGTTAAGAAAATGATTGGAAGGGTTGCCTTACGCGCAATCAAGTGCTCTTGAACTTCGCTACCGCTCATACCGCCAGGCATACGTTCATCGAGCAACAACACTGCAATTGCGTTGGGATCGTATTTGGCAATGAAGGACTCGCCACTTTCATAGGCTTCAACGCGATAACCTTGCGTCTCTAGCATGCGACGCATACTGTCGCGGACATCGATATCGTCATCGACAACGTAGATCGTTCCCAAAGGTTCCTTTTGTGAGGGATTAAAGTTAAAAGTGGGAAATGCAACCATTTTGATAAACCCTTAGCACCAAAATATAAACAATAACTCTTCATTTTAACTCGAAATCGTCTTCCTCGTAGGTAGTGATAACGTGAAAATCGAGCCCTGACAGAGATTGTTAGAGATGCACAATCGACCATGGTGTAACTCGACGATGGTTCGACAGATATTCAGACCCATCCCCATGCCGGCAGATTTTGTTGTAAAGAAGGGGTCAAAGAGGTGTTCTTTATCTTCATCTTTAATACCCGTTCCATTATCAGCTACTTCAAAGACCAAATAGTCATTGGCATTGCGATAAATTGTGAGAGTAACAATGGGTTTATTGCCTTCAATGCTAGCTGCTGCTTCAATACCATTTTTGATCAAATTCAGTAGCACTTGTTCAATCATGATTTCATCGCAGTAAACTTTGTCAACATCGGGAGCAATAAAGTAGTCAAGACTTGCGTTGTGACGACGTGCTTGAATATTGGCCAGTTCCATTACTTCGTTGACCAATGTGCTAACGGCAATAAGTTCCATTTTAGGATCACTGCGACGAGTAAATGACCGAATGCGTTTGATGATGCCACCAGCACGTTTTGTCTGAGATTCAATGCGTTTGATCGAATAGAGCATTTCGTGGTCTTCTGGGACCCCCGCTTTGATCATCAGGCTTTCAACCACAAATGCATAATTAGAGATAGCCGAAAGAGGTTGATTTAACTCGTGAGCCAGTGAACTTGCCATTTCCCCCATGCTCACTAAACGCGAGTTGAGTTCGCTTCGCGCTTGTTGTTCAGCCAATAACATTTCGTTTCGGCGTTGTTCGGTGATGTCAGTAAGAATTTGCAACTCAGCTTCAGTGCGATCAGTCCATGGGATCATACGACTGCGGACACTAAACCACCGCTCAAGCTCTTCCATGTAGATGTAAGGTGAGCGCGATTTTTCTTTAGCAGATAGATTGGCCAATTTTTTTGATGCAGATATGTGTCCAATCGCGTCTTCACCAAAAGCTTTGTCATAAGAGCTATTTGAAAAGAGAAGCGCATTGGTTTTGGGATCAACAACACTGACAGGATCCAGCATGGATTCCAAAACTCGGTTAAAGCGTTCGTGAGCAGCAGAGAGTTTCTCCTGAGCTTGGCGGATTTCGGAAATATCCGTTAATGTCCACAACCAGCCGATTTGCTCGCCTTCAACCGTCAGCATTGGCACAATGTGCAACAGTACCCAGAATGATTGGCCGTCGGCTCGCACCGCAGGAAATTCATAGCTAGTGTTATTCAACTGTCCTCGTTTAACCCCATTGAGTAGCTCCATCAAACGAAAGCCTTGGTCACCTTTAGGCCAGTAGGAGTAAGGCGGGATTTGACCGATTAACGAATGATCATTTTTCAATCCTAAAAGATCATTTAATGTTTTGTTTGTATAAATAATTCGGCCACTAATATCAGTGACTTGTAGACCAGACAATTGACTGTCAGCAATGTTTTTTCTTAAAGCAGACTCAGCCCGTAGAGCCTCTTCGATCCGATTTTGACGCCAGTTAAATCGTATGATGCCTAAAAGTGCAATCACCAAGAAAATGCCTAGAGCAGTGATCACCCAGAAAAGTGTGTTTTGAGTCAGTAGTCCTTCTGCATAACGAGAGACTTCTAATTGGAAGTCCGATGATAAGGGTCTAAGAGGAACTCTGGCACGAATTAAGTCTCTGTGGTTATTAGTGCTAGCAGCAATAATGGGATGCTTTTCGAAATAGAGACTCACACGGTATTCAGGGTTATTGATAGAGGTTTCACGCAGTAAAACCCAAAGGGAAATACGAGAGACCAACAAGAAGTTTTGGTTATCAAAGTGAACAGGAACGATCAAATCAATAAAAGGGGAGCCTTCAATAGGCAAGGCATAGGGATCTGAGAAAGAAGCCGTGCCTACTCGACGAGCCTTTTCAACAGCACTTTTTGTTTCAGTACGATCATATTTTTGATTTTTGCGCATCGTAATATCGCCAAAAGGACGAGGCGATACATAAGAGACAATGATGCGATTATTGGTGTTGATAAGCGCGATTTCAAGAATTTCTGCTCGGTCAATCATTAAGGTACGAGCAATATCATGAAATGTACCCAAGTTGGCGGTGTAGTCCGTTCGTGTGGAAAGAGGCAAAGCCATCTGACTAAGGCGGTCAATGTCAGAAATAAGACGTAAGTTAAATGCTTCAGCCCACAATTCAGTGGTTTGGTGTAACTGGCTGAGGTGAGATTTTTGGTCTTGAATACGAATGATGCGACCAACGTAAACCAAACCAACAATAACGCTAATTAACACAACCCAGGTCATTACAACCCCGAACATGCTTTGGCGGCTAAAGGTCTTGTTGCCTAGCGTTTTAAAAGTATCAACGGCGAATAAAGAAGAGGGTCTTTGCACGATTAAAATAGAAAATGATTCAAAAGTTACCCTTGAATCTTAACCGTCCTTTAAAATTAGTGCATCATTACTTTCTCTAAGGTTTTTACGATGGATCTGAAAGAACTTAAAAAATTAGTCGGTCAAGCTGCCGTTGCTTATGTTAAGCCCGGTGAAATTTTGGGAGTGGGAACGGGCTCAACCGTGGATTGCTTCATTGATGCGCTAAAAGAAAGCGGTATTGAAGTGCCGGCTTGCGTTTCCAGTAGCGTTCGTTCGACCCAAAAGTTAGAAGCTTTAGGCTATAAAGTGGTCGATCTTAATGAAGTCGATCGCATTGGTGTCTACGTTGATGGGGCCGATGAAATTGATGGCGACTTTGCCATGATTAAAGGTGGCGGTGGTGCATTGACGCGAGAAAAAATCGTAGCCATGGTTTCCGACACTTTTGTTTGCATCGCCGATGAAAGTAAAAAGGTTGATGTTTTGGGCAAGTTCCCGTTACCGATTGAGGTGATTCCAATGGCAACTCGTGCGGTTGCTAGTATCGTTGAATCAATGGGAGGAAAGCCAGTCGTGCGTGACTTCGTGACAGATAACGGTAATAACATTATCGATGTCCACGGATGGGAAATGGCCGATGCTAAAGCATGGGAAGAAAAGCTTAATCAAATTACCGGAGTCGTAACGGTTGGTTTGTTTGCTCACCGCGGTGCTGATGTGTTGCTTTTAGGTACCTCTGAAGGTGTTAAAACCTTTAAACCCTAAAAAGAGGAAAGAAAAAGCCGCACTAAGGTGCGGCTTTTAAACCTATGTGTGCGCGGCACGCGCATAATCTAACGGGTGAAAGTCCCGAGCGCAGGGGGTAGCACCAAGCGCATAGCTGGAGGCAAGGGTGTCCATCGTGAGGTGGAATCTGAAGGAAGCCCGAGGCAAACCATCGACCTGACGAACAGAAACTGCATCAGGCATGTGAGAGTGGGTAAGGTTGCATAGCAAACTAAAGTCCAAAGCTACACGGAACTCTCGGTGTAAATGCAGCAGGTGAATGATGGGAAAGAT
>CALESB010000048.1 GCA_937906995.1 uncultured Sutterella sp. | reverse complement strand
GCCTGTAATTGCGGTGTGAGAGGGGCGAGCCTAAAAACTCCCCCTACTCGATCTAGCGAACGTAATGAACAACGTCCTTTTTGCTCCAACGAGATTTCGGGCGATTGGCATTATTGTCGTCACTAGCTCTGTATCCCAAAGCTACCCCCAAAACTGCATGATGTCCCTTGTCTTTTAAGCCAAGGAGCTCATCAAGCAAGTTGAAATCCACGCCTCCTAACAGTGTGGAGTCAATGCCCATTTGAGCGGCAGCAACGGTTAGGCAACCAGCTGCAAGAAAGGTTTGGTTGCTAGCGTATGTTTGCCAAGCTACCGGATTATTTGCGAATTGCTCTGCATAGGCAAGGCGAAGACTATCGGGGCGCTCTTTAGCAGTCCAAGTTTCATAACGACCTTCAGCTTTTTCTTTTTCATATAAGGCTTCCCAATAACTCATCTCTGTTGTAGTGGGAATCGCTAAGAAAATAAATTGAGAGGCAGTTAGGCGATGAACATTGAAGTCTTTAATGGCCGGACGAATTTTTTCTTTCCCCTCCGCAGTATCAATGACATAGAAATGCCACGGCTGAGAATTCACAGATGAGGGGCTAAGACGAAGCACTTCTAGCAAAGTTTGCATGTCCTCAGGACTCACTTGTCGGTTAGGATTAAAGTGCTTTGTGGTGTAGCGCGTTTGCATTAATTCCAGAATGTCCATCGTTTTGTTCCTTTAGGAAAGTTTTTTGGTGAGTAAGACTCGAACAGCACCAGAACCACCTTCACCAGGAAGCGCTTGAATGAAGGCTTGAACCTCAGGCATCTGACGCAACCAACGACGGACCATCATTTTCAGTACAGGACCTTCGTCACTATTCATGCCTTTGCCGTGCACAATACGGACACATCGAATGTGTTCTTGTCGGGCTGCGATAATGAAGGTTGTCAATGCAGAACGTGCCTCTTCAATTGTGTAGCCATGTAGGTCTAAATGAGCACCTACGGGCCAGAGGTTACGCTTGAGTTTGCTAGCAAGGTCGATGCCGCAGCCGACAGCAACATAATCTCTATCAGCCCAGTCATCCATACTGGTAGCATCGTAATTATCAGAGAGCTTAAATTCGACTCGTGCTCTCGTAGCCGCAGTAATCGGCTTTTTCGTCGTTTTGCGTGCGCCAGGATGCTTTTTGTTGGACTGGTCCAATTCAACAACGCCAAGGCGTTGCATTTCTTTGGAGAATAAATCAGCAGAGTCCTCTTGTGTCTCTTTTGTCACCATACCGAGACGCTGCATTTCGGCGCTAAATTCAGCTTTATTAATCTTTTCTTGCTCACGACGAGCGGCTGCCTCTTCAGCAGCCTGCTCATCACGGGCTTGAGTGTCATCAAAGGCTCGAACCTTCATTCCTTTGAGTGCTTCAAAACCCTTACTTTTCATATCTCTACTCTTGGTTTTCTAAATAACGTTGTGCGTCAAGCGCCGCCATGCAGCCTGTAGCTGCAGAGGTAATCGCTTGACGATAGGTTTGATCTTGACAGTCACCAGCGGCAAATACACCTTCAATATTAGTGGCAGTTGCCGTGTGAGATGCCGTTCCCTTGGTAACAATATAACCGTTATTGAGCTCTAATTCATCTGCAAAGATTTTTGTATTTGGCGTATGACCAATAGCCACAAAAAGACCATCGGTTGCTAACGTTTCTTCTGGTGCACCATCGGTGCTCTTTAAGCGAAGGCCTGTGACACCATCGTCATTGCCAAGTACTTCAGCTACTTCGCGGAACAGATGCAGTTGAATACGACCTTCTTCGACGGCAGACATTAATTTCTTGACCATGATGGGTTCAGCCTTGAAACGATCATGGCGGTGGACGAGATTAACGTGGCTAGCGATGTTTGATAAGTAGAGAGCTTCTTCTAATGCGGCGTTGCCTCCGCCGACAACTGTGACCACTTTCTTACGATAGAAGAAGCCATCGCAAGTGGCACATGCAGAGACACCACGTCCCTTATAAAGAGCTTCAGATTCAAGTCCCAAATATTTAGCAGAAGCGCCAGTGGCAATAATCAATGCATCACAAGTGTAGGTATTACCCAGATCTGACACTAAACGGATGGGTTTTTCTTTCAAATGGGCTTCGGTAATCATGTCAAATTCAATTTGAGTACCAAAGCGACTAGCATGATCTAAGAAGCGTTGCATTAATTCAGGCCCTTGGACACCATTAACGTCGGCAGGCCAGTTATCAATTTCGCTGGTGGTCATCAATTGCCCACCCTGTTCCATCCCTGTAATCAAAAGTGGTTCCAAGTTGGCGCGAGCTGCATAAAGGGCAGCAGTGTACCCAGCAGGACCAGAACCTAAAACAATGACTTGAGCATGCTTATGACTAGACATAATATTTCCTTTTCGTACGCGTGTTAATAACCATTTGCATTTTAGCTAGAAGAGGGGATCTTTAAGGTAGTTTTTATTATCGAAAAGGCTAAAAAACGTAACTACCTGCAAAAACCCTGAAAAACTCGGGTGTTAGATGCCCTATTAGTGGAATGAAACCGTAAAATTATGAGTTCTAACAAACGATTAAATAAGTTGTAATTTGGAATGAAAAAACCGGCCATTAATAAGGAAAAAGCCTCGAAAAATCTACTAAAAGCCCCGTCGAAACGAAAACGTGCCATCAGTGAGAGTAAGCTGATTCAGCCTGGTAGTGAATTAGTGGTTAAAACGGAGCCAGTAGTAGCCCCCAAGCCAAAGCGAAAGATTCATATCGCTCCTGTTGTAGGGATGTTTTTTGCCCTAACAACGGTGCTCTATACCTTGATGTTGGTGTCTTATACACCGACTGATCCTTCTTTTACGCATGCTGCTCCCAATGTCACTCCCAAAAATTTAATTGGGTTGGTAGGGGCATGGGTTTCGGATATCACACTTTTTACATTTGGTTGGAGTGCTTACATATTGATAGCCGTTGGCGTAATGCTTACATGGCGTTTGCTTTCTCCTCGTTATGTTAAGACGCCTTTTTCTCGAATCTATCATTTGACAGGATTGGCGTTACTTTTTAGTGCTAGCACTACTTTAGAATCGTTACGTCTCTATCCTTATGCCGATCGATTGCCTGGTGAAGCTGGTGGTATTTTGGGACAGGCTGTTATGACCGCAACTGTTCCTTACTTAGGCGCTATTGGGGTAACCGTTATTATGGTTGTCTTGTTTGCCTGGGGGATGAGTATTTACTTTGAGTTTTCTTGGTTGAATGTTTTTGAGGGATTAGGAGCTCGCATTGAGCGTTTGTATAAGCGAGATAATCGTCGTGAAGAAATTGTGAAAGCTGATTTCAATGAGCCAGAGAAGAAAAAAGAAGGAATTGCTCCGACATTTTCAATATTTAAACGTTCAGAAGTAGAACAAGAGGAACAGACTGAGTCCAATCAACCGGAGTTGGCTATTGATATTAAGCCACAAGCGAAGGTAGAACAAAGCACTGTTGCGTTACAGTCACAGCAAGAAAGTCTCTTTGAAAATACCTCAAGTCCAATTCGACCTGATCTTCGATTGTTTGACCCAGCGACCAATGCGGAGCCCTCGATTGATAAGGCTTCATTGGGCATCATGAGCAATATGATTGAAAGTAAGCTTGCGAGTTATGGCGTCAAAGTTATGGTTAAGGCTGCCAATCCAGGTCCTGTTGTGACACGTTATGAGATTGAGCCAGCAGAAGGCGTTAAAAGTGCAAGTATTAAGAATTTGGAAAGTGATTTAGCACGGGTACTCAGTGTTCAATCAGTACGTGTGTTAGAGACTGTGCCAAAAACACCTTATATGGGTTTAGAGGTCCCAAATCCCAAACGTCAAATTGTTAAGCTTTCTGAATTGCTTGGCTCTCAGGATTTTGCGCGTTTTAAGGGGGCATTGCCTCTTTGCTTAGGTAAATGCATTACTGGTGAGCCGTTTGTTCAGGATTTGGCAAAGATGCCTCACCTATTGGTGGCAGGTACAACGGGTTCTGGTAAATCAGTTGGCGTCAATAGCATGATTTTATCTTTGCTATACCGATTTGAACCTTCTAAGTTACGTTTGATTTTGATTGACCCGAAAAAGGTGGAATTCGCATGGTATGAGGATATCCCTCATTTATTATGCCCAGTCGTAGATCAAATGAATCAGGCAAAGCACAGTTTGCAGTGGTGTGTGAAGGAGATGGATCGACGCTACCATTTAGCCCATTTGCTAAAGGTAAGAAATATTGAGACGTACAATCAAAAGGTACGCGAGTTACAAGCTAGCGGTACTACGATGCTCTCTCATTATCTTAAAGACGTTAAAGAGGACATGCCACTTGAGGAACTGCCATACATTGTCGTGGTGGTTGATGAAATGGCGGATCTTTTGATGGTTGATAAGAAGGGAGTAGAGGATTCGTTAATTCGCTTAGCTCAGAAAGCTCGAGCAGCCGGTATTCATTTAATTTTAGCTACGCAACGTCCGAGTGCAGATGTTTTGTCAGGTCTTTTGCGAACCAATATTCCTTCCCGTGCAGCGTTCCAAGTGGCTACAGGCTCTGATAGCAGAATTATTCTGGACCAAATGGGAGCTGAAAACCTTTTAGGTAATGGTGACTTCCTCTTTAAGATGCCGAGCTTACAGGCTCTTGAACGTATTCAGGGTGCCTTTGTCACAGATGGAGAGTTAGAGCGCATCACATCGGCTCTGCGTCAAATGGCCAAGCCAAAGTACGTGGATGAGGTCCTTGTTTCAGATGAGGAAAATGAGACTGAAGCATTAGAAGGACGCCGTAGTTTAGGTGGAGCAAAAGATGCGCTATTTGATAAAGCCGTTCAAATCATTCTCGATAGCAATAAGTGTTCTGTGACATTCTTGCAGCGCCGACTTGGTATTGGTTATCCACGTGCAGCAAATATTGTTGATGAGTTGGAAGCTGAAGGTATTGTGAGTCCGGCAGATTCGAGTGGACGCCGTACGATTAATGCTCGTGCAGATCAATTGGAGCTGTAGTATGCAAAAAAAATTACTCACATTGGCTGTTTTGGCAAGCTGTTCGTTGTCTGCGGTAGCTGGAGCACTGAATGATTTAAATTCTTTTCTTAAAAATACGCAGTCAGCTACTGGTCAGTTTGAACAAAAGGTTATAACGGATAAGGGAGAAAACCCCGATGGCGCAGGTCAAGGAACATTTAAGTTTTTAAGGCCTGGTTGCTTTAGTTGGCATTATGAGGCGCCTTTTGAAGAGCTTATGATGAGTAACGGTAAAACGCTATGGCTTTATGATGTTGAGATGGCTCAAGTTACCGTTAAGAAGTTGACTTCAGCTCTTCCAGCCACGCCAGCTTCAATATTGTTTGGTAATAATAATTTTTCTAAAGATTTTGAAGTCAAAGAGTTGCCAAGTCAAAAGGGCCTTAATTGGCTACTTGCGACACCCAAGGATAGCAATTCACCTTTTAGTGAGGTGAGAATTGCATTTAAGCAAAAGCTACCAGCTCAAATGATTTTAAAAGATAATTTTGGTCAGAGAACAGAGCTTGTTTTTACTGGTGTTAAGGGCAATGTGCCAATGAAGAAAACAGACTTTGATTTCAAGGTTCCTAAGGGAGTGGATGTCTTAGAGGATCGATCGGCTTTTTGATGTTTATAAGAATAACAAAGGGGGAGTTCTTTTTAGAACTCCCCCTTTGTTTTCATGTTGATACGGGGACTTTGTTTACATATCTGAGGGGAAGAGGCAAATAAAGTCCGAGTTGTGGCTACGAAGCGTTTAGGGGATCGCTTCACGGCCCGGCATGTCATCCACCACTTGATTCATCCGGGACGCTTTTTTTATCTTTTGCGTCAAGTTATAGATGATGAAGCAAGTAACAGTAAACGGAATACCGCACAATAAGGCAATGCGTTGGTCAGGGTCAAAGCCCATCCCGACCATGACGATAATGCACATTAAACCGCCTGCCATTGGCACAAACGGGAACCAGGGGCTCTTGTATTTAAGCTTGTTTAAATCACCGCCATTGGCTAAATATTGCGTGCGGAAGCGGTAGTGGGCAATGCAGATGCTCAACCAAACGCCTACTGTAGAGAATCCGACAATAGAGGTCAGAATCACAAATACAGTATCCGCAGCCATCACACTAGAGGCAAGAGCAAGTAAGCCTCCAAGCATACTAAAAGCCAGTGCATTAACTGGTACGCCGCGCTTATTGAGCTTAGCAAGGCTTGCAGGCATCATGCCGTCGTGTCCCAGTGACCACACCATACGGCCAGAGGCAAATAACCCTGTATTTGCCGATGACAAGATCGCCGTGATAATCACAAAGTTAAAGACGTCAGCAGCGTAAGGAATCCCGAGCTGTTCAAAAACCGTAATAAAAGGACTCTTTGAAACAGTGGCGGATTCTGCTGGAACCAATGCAGCAACAATCAAAACGGTACCAACAAAGAAAACTACCAGGCGCAACAAAGACGCACGCACAGCAATCGGAATGACCTTTTCCGGATTATGAGTTTCACCTGCGGCAACCCCAATGAGCTCAGTTCCTGAAAAAGCGAAGCAGACGGTGACCATCGTAAATAACAACGGTGTAATGCCGTTGGGCAATAAATTGCCGTCACCGACTAAATTCGTTAGGCCAGGAGAGCCAGATTCGCCGAAAGGAATCACGTCAAAGAAGGCACAAGCACCCAAAACAATGAATACTTGGATCGTGACAACTTTGATGATTGAGAGCAAAAATTCACTTTCAGCAAAAAAGCGCGTATCAATCACATTAAGTAAGAAAATGATTGATCCAAAAATTAAACACCAAGACCAAATCGGTACTTGTGGAAACCAATATTGCATGGCAAAGCCGACTGCAGTAAAGGCGGTTCCTAAAGTAACGGTCCAGTTAAGCCAGTACAACCAAGCAACAGCATAACCTGCGGCAGGCGAGATGTACTTTGTAGCGTAAAGGTGAAAGGAGCCCGGATCTGGGTGAGCAACAGAAAGCTCACCAAGACTTAACATGATCAGATAAACCATGAAGGCACCGATCAAGTAAGCCAAAACAGTGCCGAAAGCACCAACATTTGCGATGATGTGACCAGTTCCAAAGAAAAGGCCGCTGCCAATCACGCCTCCCAAACTTAACATAATAAGGTGACGCAATTGCATTGAGCGTTGGAATTGGGACTCGTTATTCGCCGTAGCATTTTGGGAGCGATTGTTCATGCCTTTCCCCCAAAGTGTTGCTTCTGCTTTCTAGCGCCGAGGGTACAGGCCTCTTACCCAAGGACATAGGATCTTGTCTTCGACGAATAAATCGCTTCGAAGCTAGTCTGACATTAGCAACCTGTTTGTAAAAAGATGTCCGTCGTCCAAACGTCCATCTCTCCATTTATTTCGAGGGTTTTCTCCCCCGACACGGTGGTCATCAAAATGATTTTGTTTTGTTGACACCGCGATGATAGGACTAAATTCCCATGGGGGCAATAGGAAAAAAATAAAAAAAAATGAAAAAAATACAAGTCTTTGGAAAATAAAGAAAAATTAAATGTTACAGTTACAATTTTTAGCTAAAGCAGCCTTTAAATATGTAACAAATGAATGGGTGGGTGTTTTTTTAGATAAAGAAAAAGGAGAGGTTTTTGACCTCTCCTTGGAATGGCTCCCCGAGTTGGGCTCGAACCAACGACCTGCGGATTAACAGTCCGTCGCTCTACCGACTGAGCTATCGGGGAATAAAATAGTTTTCAAGAAACTATCTTATATGAAACTTGGCTCCCCGAGTTGGGCTCGAACCAACGACCTGCGGATTAACAGTCCGTCGCTCTACCGACTGAGCTATCGGGGAATCAGAATTCAGCATTTTATAGAACTTTTTTTAATTGTGCAAGTATTTTTATGAAAATTTGGGTCAATGGAAATTTTTTAGTACAATTCAGAGCTTCAAGATGGTGAGTGTTCCCGTGGTGAAACAGGATATCACGATAGCCTCCTAAGCTGTAATTCCGGGTTCGAGTCCCGGCGGGGATACCATTGCAACATATGCGTCAGGTCGAGTGATTTGACGCATTTTTGTTTTCTAATTGATTGTTTTTACTCTTCTTTTTCCCCTAGCTGATATTTGGCGATAAAGCCTAAAAAAAGGCATAATATCTTGTTTAGTCCCTGTAATTCGTATTGAGCTTAAGGGACGGTTTTAACTGTATGTAATCTTTTGATTTTATTGGGTAAATAATGGCAACGAGTAAGCGTACTGATTACGGTGAATCGAGTATTAAGGTCTTAAAAGGCCTAGAACCTGTCAAACAACGTCCGGGTATGTATACCTTGACGGATAACCCTTTACACATCATCCAAGAAGTTATCGATAACTCCAGTGACGAAGTTTTAGCTGGTGGGGCTTCACGCATTGAAGTCACGTTACACAAGGATGGATCTGTTACGGTTGAGGATGATGGACGTGGTATTCCGGTTGGTATTCATCAGGAAGAGGGCGTTCCAGCCGTTCAGTTGGTTTTTACCCAGTTGCACGCAGGTGGTAAGTTTGAAAAAGACTCAGGAGGGGCTTACTCATTTGCCGGTGGTTTACATGGTGTTGGTGTTTCTGTAACAAACGCTCTTTCTACCCGTTTGGAAGTGACAGTATGGCGTGAAGGTCAAGAGCACAATATTGTTTTTGCAGATGGCGATGTGCTTGAGTCGTTAACCAGTGTTAAGAGTCCTCGCCCTAAGTCTAAGACGGGAACACGTGTTCACGCATGGCCAGATCCTCGCTACTTTGATAGCCCGAATATTCCAGTTGAACAGTTGGTTCGTTTATTGCGCTCCAAAGCAGTTTTAATGCCGGGCTGCGAAGTTGTCTTAAATAATGAAAAAACCGAAGTTAGTAAGAGTTGGAAGTTCGATGGAGGTCTTCGAGAGTATTTATTAAGCGAGATGACGAACGAACCATTGATCGCGCCGTTTGAGTCTCAAGGGTATGCGACGGATGATTCAATGGGGTTTGCTGAAGGGGAGGGTGCCTCTTGGGTTGTTGTTTGGCACGAGGAAGGTAGCACTGTTCGTGAAAGCTATGTGAACCTTATTCCCCCCCCAGCCGGTGGCACTCATGAGTCGGGCTTACGAGAAGGCTTATTCCTTGCAATGAAGGCTTTCATTGAAGCGCATGGACTAATGCAAAAGAACGTTAAACTATTAACCGAAGACGTCTTTGCCCGCGCTTCATGTATTTTGAGTGCGAAGGTTCTGGATCCTCAATTCCAAGGTCAAACTAAAGAGCGTTTGAACAATCGTGATGCTTTACGTTTGGTAAGCAATTTTGTGAGAACTCAATTTGAGTTCTGGCTCAATAGCCACGTGGATGACGGTAAAAAGTTAGCAGAGCTCGTTATTAAACAGGCTCAGGCTCGTCAAAATTCTGCTAAAAAAGTGACTAAACGCAAGGGGTCGAGTGTCGCAGTTTTACCAGGCAAACTCACTGATTGTGAAAGTGAGGATACTGCTATCAACGAATTGTTTTTAGTTGAAGGTGACTCTGCAGGCGGTTCTGCAAAAAAAGCTAGAGACAAGCACTTCCAAGCTGTTTTGCCTTTGCGTGGTAAGGTCCTCAATACATGGGAAGTGGATCGAGATCGTATTTTTGCCAATAATGAAATCCATGATATTTCAGTGGCCATTGGTGTCGATCCGCATGGCTTTAATGACACTCCTGATTTGAGTCAATTGCGTTATGGAAAGATCTGCATTATGGCCGATGCCGATGTGGACGGTTCGCATATTCAAGTATTGTTACTGACACTGTTCTTTAGACACTTCCCAGATTTGATTCGAAGAGGTCACATTTTTGTTTCTCGACCGCCTTTATTTCGTGTAGATGTTCCTAAGACAGGGCGTAAGCCGGCTCGTACGATTTACTGTTTGGACGAACGAGAGCTTGCAAGTGAGCGCAAGAAACTGGAAAAGGAAAAGGTCAATATGGCCAACGTTTCAGTATCTCGCTTTAAAGGTTTGGGCGAAATGTCTGATGAGCAATTAAGAGAGACAACATTGAGTCCAGAAACGCGTCGATTAATGCCTGTTAGTTTCGGTGATTTGTCATACGAGGAAAGTCTTGAGATGTTTGACATGCTGATGGGGCGTGGAGAGGCTGCTATGCGTCGTGTTTGGATGGAACATAACGGCGATCAAGTGGAAGTGGATATTTAAGGAGATAGGACGTGGGTAAGCAAGATGAATTGTTTTCTGAGGATCTTTTTGAGGAAAAAGCTTCCGAAGATCAAAAAAATGCAGATTCAGAAGTCATTGAAATTCAAAATGACCTAACGCCTCAAGAACCTGCGATTGAAGTCGTTGATCAGGGTGAACAAGCGCAAGAAACAGATGTGGTTGTAGAGGACGCTCCTGAAGTGACAGAGGAAGCAACAATTCCTTTGCAGAATCGACCTGTCCTATCTGGCGATGATGGCGAACGCTTAACGTTAGCGCATTTTGCAAGTCATGCGTATTTGGAATACGCGATGTCGGTTGTGAAAGGACGAGCTTTACCTGATGTTGGAGATGGTCAAAAACCTGTGCAACGTCGCATTCTTTTTGACATGTACGAAATGGGGCTAGCCCGTCCAGAAGCTCGTTTTGTTAAGTGTGCTCGTGTCGTTGGTGACGTGCTAGGTAAATATCACCCTCATGGCGACTCGGCTGCTTATGAGGCAATGGTTCGTATGGGGCAAGACTTCAATATGCGTTATCCATTGGTTCAAAGCCAAGGTAATTTTGGTAGCCGAGATGGTGATAGCGCTGCAGCTATGCGTTACACAGAGGCCCGTCTAACAAAAATTTCTCGTTTACTGCTCGAGGAAATTGACGAAGGGACGGTGGACTTTAATCCCAATTACGATGGCCATTTTAAAGAGCCAGCTATGTTGCCGGCTCGATTACCGTTTGTCTTGTTAAATGGTGCTAGTGGTATTGCCGTAGGTATGGCAACCGAAATACCACCTCATAATTTGAAAGAAGTGGCCAATGCCTGTTTGTTGCTTTTAAATAATCCTCAAGCATCCTTAGATGAAGTGATGGAGATTTTGCCAGCTCCTGACTTTCCGATGGGAGGTCAGATCATTAGCAAGAAAGAGGATATTCGAGATGCCTATGCAAGTGGACGAGGCAGTATAAAGGTTCGTGCGCGTTACCACTTCGAAGAGATGCAACGTGGTCATTGGCGCTTAATTGTGACGGAGTTGCCACCCAATACTAGCGCACAGCGCGTTTTAAACGAAATCGGAGAGATCACCAATCCAAAGATTCGAGCTGGGAAAAAGACATTAAGTGCAGAGCAACAACAGGCTAAGGCTGCGATGTTAGCTTTGCTCGAAAGTGTTCGAGATGAGTCAGATAAAGATAATCCCACTCGATTAGTCTTTGAACCGAAGACAAAAAACGTTGATCGAGATGAGTTTGTAAATGCCCTTTTGGCGCAAACCAGTCTTGAGGGTAATGTTTCGATGAATTTGGTAATGGTGGGGTTAGATGGTAAGCCCTGCCAAAAGAATCTCGTAAGCATTCTTACCGAATGGGTTGAATTCCGTCGAGAAACGGTTCGTCGTCGCTCACAGTTTAGATTACAAAAGGCATTAGAGAGAATTCATATCTTAGAAGGCCGTCATTTGGTTTACCTCAACTTAGATGAGGTTATTGGCATCATTCGTGATGCAGATGATCCTAAAGAGGCCTTAATGAAGCGCTTCCCGCTTTCAGAGATCCAAGCAGAAGACATTTTGGAAATCCGCTTGCGTCAATTAGCTCGTTTAGCAGGCATCAAAATTGAAGCTGAGTTGGCTGAGCTCAATAAGACGCGTTCATCTCTCGAGCGTCTTTTAGGAAGTGAAAAATTATTGACCAACCTGGTGGCAAAAGAAATTCATCAGGATATGGAAGAGTTTGGCGATGAACGTCGTACGTTGGTGGAAGAAGCAATTCGTGCAGAGATGTCGCAAACTGTTTTGGACGAACCGGTGACGGTAGTGATCAGCCAGAAGGGGTTCGTGCGTGCGCGAACTGGGCATGGTCATGATGCGACCGTTATGAACTACAAGATGGGCGATAGTCATGCATGGTCCTTTGAATGCCGCACAACAGACCAAATGGTAGCCATTTCCGATACGGGTCGCGTTTACACCATTAATGTCGCCGATTTGCCGAGTGCTCGTGGGGATGGGTTACCTATTAATAGTTTCATCGATTTAGAGTCGGGCACAAAGGTTATTGGCTACTGTGTGGCAAAGCCTGAAGCAAAAGTTGTTATGTCAACGACGATGGGGATGGGTTTTGTTTGCCAATTTAAGGATCTCTTGGCTCGCTTGAAGGCCGGTAAGAATTTCTTAAAACTTGATGAGTACGCAGAAGTCTTATTACCTCAAGTTGTGGGCGATGATGAGCCCTTGTTGGCTTGCCTGTCAGAACAAGGTCGATTACTGATTTATGATTTAAATGAAGTTCGCCAACTGCCTGGTGGGGGTAAGGGAGTGAGTTTGATGGATCTAAATCAGGCTGAAAAATTGGTTATGGCCAAACCCGTAAGAGCTGATGGGGTTTTGGTAACAGGCGTTGGCCGAGGCGGTAAGGAGCGTGAATACGCAGTTAAGAAGGCTGTTCTAGAGTATCACATGGGCCATCGTGCTCGTAAGGGTAAGCAGCTTGATATTCGTTGGAAGGCACTTGCTGTTGCGAATTTACCACCCAAGACAGAAAAGGGTAAAGAAACAGAAGGGGATCATTCCGGCAGTTCAGATCTTGAAACGGGTGAAACGCTTAATTTGATCTAATAGAAGTTGATAGCCGATAGAGACTTTAATGCAGCGATTAATTTAAAGAATTATCAGTCTGAGCATCGAGGTTGATTTTTATTGATCTAGATGTGCCGTGAGTTACACGGTCAACGCCTTTGCCTATCAATGGGAGAAAACTCAGCACAAGACCCCGATAGGCCTAATGGTTAACTTTATGAGGAAATCATTAGTGAGAGGCGAGCTCTGGTATCGGATTTTTTGATACGAAACTCGCCCCGATGATGAAGGAAGAAAATCTAAAAGTCTAAATGAGTATATTTTTTAAATATGCTTAGTTGGGTTTAATTAGATTTTCCCTAACGGTGTTGGTGATACATCCCCTTTCAATGTTGGATGAACTATCGATTGTTCTTTAGCGTTTTAAAACGCATATGTCACCGATGCATTGAGGTCATAATTGGGTTTGACATTTTGAGCGTATCCCATTGTTGTTTTGAAATGCAAGTCCCAGTGATTATTTAAGCTCCAATTTGCGCCAATTGACATTTCTCCCCAAGACTCTTGTAAGTCGGGGCTATGAAAGGACATGGTTTGAGAGCCTTCTTTACCTGCGACATTAATGGATTTACCAAAGCGATGAATCCAAGCTAACTGTGTGTAGATAGCATTAGAGGTGTTACTTGGGCACTGGTAGGCTACTGTCGTTCCTAGTTTTACAACAGACTGATGATTCTCTGGTTTTTCGAAGCTCAGCCCTTGAACTTCATTGGTTTTGTATCCTTTAATCCAGTACGATTGTCCTGCAATAAAGGGCTCCCAAAACCAGGGAGATGCATCGTACTGAGCCTGAACAAAACCTAAATAGAGCCCGACTCCATAGTGTTTAGCTTTATTGTTAAAGTCCAGCGTGTGCGCTTGTCCGTTGATAAACCCGGCACTAGAAAGTTTGGAGTCTGTCTCTCCGATATAGGCCTGCATCATCAATCGGTATTTTTTCTCGGTACTAAGACCCCCAGCGTAAACTCCCAAACCGTAGGCATTCGATTCTGCAGAGCCCTCAACCAAATCAATGTCGTTTTGTGAAAAGTAAACTAAAGTGCCAGCAAAAGTATCATTCATGTAAGGCAGAACAACGTCCCTGTCGTATCCCATGATGAGAGAAGCTGTTTTAATGGTGTGTTTTCTATTATTGTCAAAATGGGTTTCAATTTGCCCATAATGCGCCTCAGTCCACAATCCCTTTTGCTTTTTAAAGAGTGCTCTATCTGTTAGTGCGTTTAATTGCAGATTTCCGAGGCGCTCAAGTGCAATCATTTCCGTTGACGTGAAGTCAAGATGATTGTTAGTTAGGCTAGACGGCCCGATAAGATCAGTACGAATATCATTAATAACAAATCCTCCAGAAATACCGCTGCCAAATTCCGTCAGAGTTTGGAATTTTCCAAGTCCAGTTTCATATTCGTAAGTATCCGACTTTAAGGTAATGCCACCGGTCACTTTATCGAAATGAATGAGTTCAATTTCCAAAGGTGCAGAAGAGTTTTTTTGCGTTCTATCGTCTATAACATTAACAGTGATTTGAATGTTCTCATTACCGAAGGCTTGGGCATTTTCAACGTTGAGTAAATAAGCTTCTTTACCAATTCCGAGTTCATGATTGACATGGTCGTCTGTGATGCGAACTCTCAGAATAGCTCCATCTTCAATTTGTGTGCACGAGGGGACATGAGAGTCAAGGTGTTCTGACTTAGGTAGACCAAGACGGACTTTTTGGTCGGTATAACTCAAGTCAATGACGCTATTCTTACCCCAGAAAAGGTTTTTGTAACTATTATCTTTTAAAGGGGCCCAAGTGGCACCATTGGTGATGCTCAAAGATGAATTGCCGTTGATATATTTACTGTCATTATGGCTAGTATTTTCATTAGCGTTAGTGGTTCTGATATTTCCGATCCAAAAATCATGATTACCAGTTAATTGAAGATCTATATGGCTTGTTTCGTCGGATTCAATATCGCCAAAAATAAGACTATGGCCAGCACTTTCCAAAGCCAGATAACTTTGCTCAATGAGACGAATTGCCGTTCCGGGGCTGGTCTTATTGTTAACTTGCTTGAAAGCCTTAATTTGAGTGTTGGCGTGAATATCTAAAAGACTTGAACTTAGCGCAATCGCAACGGCTTGATTGTCTCTATCGTCAGTTATGATTGTTCTAGAAACAAAATTCAACTGAGCATTAGTGTCTTTGAAACTTAACTGAGACTCCAGCATAGAAAAGGCGGTTGAATCTCCATTGTGCACGGTAGTGCTGAGGCTGAAAGAATTTCCGATGGATATTTGATTTTGATTTTCCAATAGGATGCCAACGAATCCATCTTCAACATTGAACGCTTCAATCGTCAAGTCAAAATGATCTTTAAAGACTAAGTTAGAGTTGAATGCATTAATGAAGCTAATCTCGTTGACTTCATTGTTATTGTTGGAAATAGTGTAATGAGCTTTGTCCGATGTTGAGAATACGTGTTTTTCTCCTTCTTTTATGTCAAAAATAGAACTGGGTCCCAATTCATTTTGAGGGATTTCGGAGATGGTTGTAGAAGAGAGTTGATGATGAGACTCCGCTGCAACTGCACAGTGCTGAGAGCTCATGATGGCGATGGCCACCATTAGGTTGATGTGTGTCTTTGATAAAGGCACGGCATTTCCTTTCGATTTTTATAAAAAATTTTAGAGCGAGAAATCTTAAGGATTGGCTGGGGGCTTTTTTCTGTGGTAGGTCAAAGAAAATTTCAGTGGATTTTGTTATGAAAGTTGGCTTTTTTATGGGGTTTTTGATTTAGAACAATACGGGCACAGACACGTTAAAATGAAGCAATATTATTAAAGGATAAAGCTAATGGGAAAGCATATTCATTCGGATCCTTGTGGAGATATTTTTTATTCAGAAGAGGATGGTTTCCGCTATCTGCACTTTGGTAGCCCATGGATTCAAGGGGCTATGAAAGTTCGGCGGCCCTATGAACTCGTTCTGGAGTATCCTCGACAGATGATGGCTATCGGTCTTTTTTATCCACAGCCACGTCATATTCTGCAATTGGGGCTAGGAGCAGCTTCATTGACCAAGTTTTGCTACCGACATACTGAAGCTCAAGTGGATGTTGTGGAGGTGTCTCAACGAGTTATTGCTGCAGCGTATCAATGGTTTAAATTACCAGAAGAAGATGATCGACTAACGGTGCATTTGGCAGATGCCAAAGAGTTTATTGGTCATCGTCGAGGTTATGATGCGGCAGATTGGCTTCAGGTTGACCTTTACGATGCAGAGGCTCAAGGCCCCGTTTATGACGATGTTGAGTTTTATACGATGTGTCGTCGTGCAATGAGTAAGTCCGGTAGTGTAGCTAGTTTTAATCTTTTCGGAAGTTGTTTTGAGCCTAGTTTTGAGGCGATTTCAGAAGCTTTTGAGGGGCGAGTGTTAGTTATGCCAGAAATTGATGAGGGTAATCGTATTGTTTTGGCATTTGCTGGTACGCGTTGTCCGTTAGATTGGACGGAAATGTATGATAGGGCCAAGCATCTACGTGAAGCTTGGAAGCTGCCTGCTAAAAAATGGCTTGATGGTATTAAAGCTGTGAATAATTTAGACGCAGTTGAAAGCTTATAGAGGTAGCTCTCTTTTGCTTTGGTTGCTGGGATTTACAGTGTTTTGAGCCGATAAGGCTTGAAAAACAACGTATAATTGATCTTTTCCACTGAGATAACATAAGTTAATTATGGAAGCGGAACGTATAAATCAAATTGAGGCGAAGATTTCAGACCTCACAGCTCGCTTGATTGAGCTGAGGGGGTATCTTTGACATCGATCGTCAAGAGCGTCGATTAGAAGAAGTCAATCGCGAGATGGAAGATCCTTCCTTATGGGATGATCCTGAGAATGCACAAAAAGTCAGCCGTGAGAAAAAACGACTTGATGACACGGTTGGTCTATTCAAACAGCTCACCAATGGCGTCAATGATGCCGCCGAACTCTTTGAGCTTTCCATGGCAGAAGAAGATTATCCGAGTGTAGAGGTCGTCGGAGAGGATGTTTTTGCCTTAGAAAAAAGCGTTGAAAAATTAGAGTTTCAACGAATGTTTGATCAACCAATGGACCCTGCCAATTGCTACGTTGAAATTCAAGCCGGTGCTGGTGGTACCGAGGCCCAGGATTGGGCAAGCATGCTTGAACGTATGTATCTTCGATATGGTGAACGCCAAGGCTTTACGGTTGAGTTGCAGGAAGAAACAGATGGTGATGTGGCCGGTATTAAGGGCTGTACCATCTATTTACAAGGTGATTATGCCTACGGTTTGTTAAGAACTGAAACGGGGGTTCACCGTTTAGTTCGTAAAAGTCCTTTTGACTCAAATGCTCGTCGCCATACGTCCTTTGCAAGTGTGTATGTTTATCCGGAAATTGATGACTCTTTTGAAGTTGAAATTAATCCGGCAGACCTTCGTATTGACGTGTTCCGTGCCTCTGGTGCTGGTGGACAGCATATTCAAAAGACAGAATCTGCAGTGCGCATCACTCACTTGCCCTCAGGGATTGTGACGGTTTGTCAAAATGACCGTAGTCAACACCGCAATAAAGAACAAGCAATGGCCCAGTTAAAGGCTAAGCTTTATGAGTTGGAAATGCGCAAGCGCCGTGAGGTGCAGCAACAAACTGAAGATGCTAAGAGCGATATTGCATGGGGACATCAAATCCGCTCCTATGTGTTGGATCAATCGCGTATCAAGGACTTAAGAACCAACGTCGAAACCGGTAATACTCAAGCTGTGTTAGACGGTGATTTGGATGATTTTATTGAGGCTAGCCTCAAGCAAGGTGTGTAAAGCACCTAAAGACAACAAAAAGGATGCTAAAAATGGCAGAAGAAAATATCGTTACCCCCACAGCAGCAGCTGAGGACGAGAACCACATTATTGCCGAGCGTCGTGCAAAGCTCGCGAAGTGGCGCGAAGAAGGTCATGCTTACCCTAATGACTTTGTTCGTAAAGACTTTTTCGGCGATATCCGCGAACGTTTCGCCGAGACCTCTACTGAAGACTTAGAAGCTCAAGCCAATCATGTCGCTGTTTCTGGTCGTATGATGCTCAAACGCGTCATGGGTAAAGCTTCCTTTGCTACGATGCGTGATGCTACTGGTACGATGCAATACTTCTTGACACCGTCCGAAATGGGTCAAGAAGCTTATGACAATTTTAAGACCTTAGATATTGGTGATATCGTTGCTGCTGAAGGTACGGTTTTCCGTACAAAGCGTGGGGAGTTGTCTGTCCGAGTTCAAAAACTCCGCTTGATGAGCAAGGCTTTGCGTCCGTTGGCTGAAAAGTTTAAGGGTTTGAGCGACCAAGAAATTTGTTATCGCCAACGCTATCTCGACTTGATTATGAATGAAGAAAGTCGTGAACGTTTTGTTAAGCGTAGCCAAGTTATTTCGGAAATCCGTAACTACATGTTGAACAATCGTTTCATGGAAGTGGAAACTCCGATGTTACATCCGATCCCGGGTGGTGCAAATGCTAAGCCTTTTATTACGCACCATAATGCCTTGGATATCGATATGTACTTGCGTATTGCTCCTGAGCTCTATTTGAAGCGTTTGGTTGTTGGTGGCTTTGAACGTGTGTTTGAAATCAACCGTAACTTCCGTAATGAAGGTGTTTCTGTTCGTCATAATCCTGAATTTACGATGATGGAGTTCTATGCTACGTATTGGACGTACAAGGACCAAATGGATTTCACAGAAGGCTTATTGCGTACGGTTGCTGAAAAGGTAACTGGATCTGCTGTTGTGCACTATCAGGGTCATGATATTGATTTCAGTAAGCCTTTTGATCGCTTAACACCTCGTCAGGCCATCTTGAAATACGCCCCTCAATACACGGAAGAACAATTGGGTGATGAGGCCTTCTTGCGCAATGAATTGAAGCGTTTGGGAGAGCCACAACCTGATTATGTGGGTATGGGTGCTTTGGAAATGGCCTTGTTTGAAGAAGTTGCAGAATCCAAGTTGATTCAACCGACGTTTATTATTGATTATCCGGTTGAAATTTCTCCATTGGCACGTGCCTCAGATACAAATCCTGAATTGACGGAGCGTTTTGAGTTGTTCATGGCTGGTCGTGAAACGGCTAATGGCTTCTCTGAATTGAATGACCCGGAAGATCAAGCAGCACGTTTCCGTGCACAAGTTGAAGCCAAGGCTCATGGCGACGATGAAGCCATGTACTATGACGCTGACTACATCCGTGCTCTTGAATTTGGCTTGCCTCCGACGGGTGGTTGCGGTATCGGCATTGACCGCTTTGTTATGTTGTTAACCGATGCACCTAGCATTCGTGACGTATTGTTATTCCCGCATATGCGTCCGGAGGCTTAATTTGTTGTAGATCACGTTTGTGTTTATGACTGACAAAAAACCGAGCGTAAGCTCGGTTTTTTGTTGATAAATGGCATGGATTGAGTCAAGATATTGATAAGAGCAATAAAAAATGAGTAACGTTTAAACATAGCGAGCTCAAAAAGAAAGGAGCCAATTATGGTGGATATGGTAAAAGTAATGTCGACATATACTGACATTAAAGAAAAAATTATTCAAACTGCTCCAGCAGGTTTTATTCGTTTTGCAGACAAGAAAGAAACAATAGGCTACATCCGTAAGGATATAGCAGTGAAATTAGCTGGGGCTACGAGCGACTTTCGCCTGACAGAAGTTCTTTCGTTTAGCGATGAGTCTGGTATTAGTGCAGCGACTCGCACTCAAGCTCTGCGTAAGGCTGCAGAATTATTAGCAATGCTCAAATTGTTGCCCGCAGGTATTTCTTCCGAATTGGTCGATATTCGATTATCTGTTTACGATCCAATTTATTGTCAAGCTCCACGCAATTTAGCGCGCGTGATGGGATTATTAACTACATCTGTTCGATTGAATGCATATGATGCAGATGGTTTGCTTCTTTTAGCTCAAAGAGCGGCATGTAAGGCGGTGGATGCTTCGAAGTGGGATAGTTTAGCAGCAGGTCTTGTTAAAGCTAGTGAACAACCTCAACAAGCTTTGTTCCGTGAACTTTATGAAGAGGCAGGCCTCACAACATCCGATGTGAAGATTTCAGAAGGTGCTCGATTTGTTCAAGAGTTTGCAGTGCCCGAGGGAATGGTCAGAGAGATTGTGCTGAGTTTTGATGCAGATGTGAAGGCGGGTGTTCATCCTGTCAATCGAGATGGGTCTGTATCTCAATTTAAATCGATGGAACTGAGCGATGCGTTGACTAAGGCTAAAGCAGGTGAGGTTATGTATGCAGCTGCAATTAGTATTTGCGAAAGCGCAATGAGACGCGCAGGATCTCCGATAGATGAAAAGTGGCTTCATTATCGTGGACAATTTCATAATATTTAGTCCTTAACCATTAAAGAAAGCCTAGTTCAAAGAACTTGGCTTTTTTTTGAACAAAAAATAAGCGGTACATTTGTACCGCTTATTTTGAGTGTAATTAGTTAAGGTACTAGACCAAAATCAATGCTAAGACGATGACGC
This sequence comes from uncultured Sutterella sp., assembly GCA_937906995.1. Classification (GTDB taxonomy): domain Bacteria; phylum Pseudomonadota; class Gammaproteobacteria; order Burkholderiales; family Burkholderiaceae_F; genus Aphodousia. Next base: position 8,745 of record CALESB010000048.1, on the reverse strand, counting down.
CTGTCAAGCAGGGGATTGCCGTGCGCTTAGCAACTTCGATCGGGTTAGCCATAGCAATACCGCAAACGATAACCATAGCACCAGCGATCGGGGAGGACGTACGACCCAAAGCGCCAGAGAACATAGCCAAGGCACCCAAGTTCGGGACTTGCATACCGAAGTCATTAGCATGCGGCGTAACGGCTTCGTTGAAGGCGAACGTAGCAGCGTCACCAGAACCAGTGATCACACCGAGCAACCACGGACCAATAGAACCACCCCAGCGAGCGATGTCATTAGATTCACGCAACAAGGCGATGAAAGCATCGATCAAACCAGCTGCGCGCAAACCTGCGGCAAACACACCAGCGGCGATAATGATACCCATGATTTCGCCATAGCCCTTACCGAGACCGCTAAAGAAGCTCTTGGAGAATTCTTGCGGATTAGCACGGGTAATGAGCAAGCAAACGATAGAACCCAAAACCATGGCTTGAGCAACGCCCATCTTCATAGCAGGAACAACCGTGTTACCTAACAACAAGATGACGATAGGAACCAACGGCATAAGAGCGAAGAGGATATTGGGCTTTTCAACAGCTTGGACCTTTTCAGAAACCTTCACTTGGACATTTTCAGTAGCTTCACCCTTGTCGCGGAAAAGGATAACAACTGCGAGGATGCCGATGACACCAATTGCATAGAGCATCAAGCTATACGGCGTATGGAAACCAATGAATTCCATAACGTCCATATTGGACATCTTAGCAACGTACACGTTGTGTGCTGAACCCGGAGAGACAACAGCACCATACGTACCCATCATCACGGCAGCAGCAGCGGCAGCCGGCTTAATACCAGCACGCAACATAACAGGGATCAACGTAGAACCCACAGCAGCAGCACAACCAGAAGCAGACGGGATTGCGATGTTAATGAACATCGTCACAGCCGTACAAACAGGTACCAAGAAAATGCCTAAACCACGAATCGGCGATGCAAGGAATTGAACCAAGTGTTGGTCACACTTAGTGTAAGAAGCAATGTAAGCAAAACCCATGGAAGAACAGATAGCCGTAATAAGACTACCTTTGGTCATGGAACTTGCAAATGAATTTAATGCTTGCATCGGATCAAGAGAGATCGTGCATAAAACTAAACCTGCGGTGAAAAGGACTAAACGCGTTTCAAAGCGTTTAATCAATGCGTAGACCGTTAAGATCACTACGACAACCGCGACCCAGCTAAGAAGAGTCATAATGATTTCTCCAAGAGAAAATAAATTAAAACAATCTTATTTTACTTATATGCCCTTAGACTAAGCCTAATAAAAACCCTAATCGTATGGAGTGAATACATAAAAGTTTGATTAAAGTGTAGCTTTGTCCTCAAATTAACAATATGTTTGGGGATTTGTTACATTTTGGGATTGGTTTTGGCGCGAGCCTTAGGATTAACAACATTTTGAAAATATTAGAAAAATAGCCATTTAATGATGGATTAAGAGGGGGGCTTAGTTAATTTAAATTTTGGCTATTTTGTTACATTTATCGATTGAATTTGTTTTCTATGCTAGAAAGTCCGAGTGGATACTGTGAAGAAAATAAAAAACGCTCTAAGAATTTACTTAGAGCGTCCTTTGAAACTGGTGCGGCCGATGAGAGTCGAACTCATATGGATTTCTCCGCCACCCCCTCAAGATGGTGCGTCTACCAATTTCGCCACGGCCGCAGATTGTATCTCTGATTTAAACTAGAATCAGCAAATCAGAGATGTGTATTTTAGCGCGGAATTTGTTGAGTTTGGGAGCTTTCTGCGCTGTTATTTTGATTTACATCAATATTTTGTGTAGTTTCAGTGCTTAATACACCATTTACTTCTACTTTCTTGGAGAAAGCACCAGAGCCAAGCGTCAAAGCAATGGTTGAAACAAAGAATAACGTAGCTGCAATTGCAGTTGAACGGGATAAGAAGTTGGCAGAGCCAGAAGCACCGAAGATGGAGCCAGAAGCACCGCTACCAAAAGCAGCACCAAGGTCTGCACCTTTACCGTGTTGCAGTAAAACCAAAATGATCACGGCGATCGCAGAAATAATTTGAACTACGACAGCGATAGAGATCAATAACGACATTTTCTTTGTTTTCCTTTAGTTAACAACTTAAGCAACTTGCACACATTGGCAAATAGCTAAAAAATCTTCAGCTTTCAATGAGGCTCCACCTACGAGAGCTCCATCAATATCTTTTTGAGCGAAAAGTTCAGGGGCATTTTTTGCTTTGACACTGCCGCCGTAAAGAATACGGACACGTTGGCTAGCATTTTCATCGACTAAAGCTAATGCAGCTCGTAACGCAGCATGAACCTCTTGCGCATCTGCAGCTGAGGCACTTTTACCTGTTCCAATTGCCCAAACAGGTTCGTATGCAACTGCACCAGCTACCAAAGGCATAATGCCAACCGCATCTAGGACAGCTTTCAATTGTGCAGTTACAACCTCAATCGTTTTTCCTGCTTCACGTTGCTCAAGAGTTTCACCAACACAAACAATTGGCATGACACCATGAGCAAAGGCCAAGCTAACTTTTTTCGCAACTGTTAGATCAGTTTCGTTGAAAAGTGTGCGACGTTCAGAGTGGCCTAAAATGACTAAGTCACAGCCAATATCAGCCAGCATTGAAGCAGAGATTTCGCCCGTGTATGCTCCACATTCATATTCAGAGCAGTTTTCTGCGCCGACCATCACTGCACTTTTAGAAAATCCATCAACAAGTTGAGGTAAATAGATACTGGGTGCGCAGACGGCTACATCACAAGCCAAACGAGTGCCCCCCATGGACGGTAAAGCGTCTTGCATCCATTGTGAATTGGCCTGAAGACTCCCGTTCATTTTCCAGTTTGCCACGACAAAAGGCTTACGATTCACGGTTTAATTCCTCAAAAATATAGAGAAAGTGCATTATTTTATCGAAAAAGCTTTCATAAAACAATGCCTTATTTTCTACTACCAGTAGCTAGCAAGGTTCATGAGGCGTTTCAATTTGTTCAATGACCAATTGAATACTCTTTCGTCCCATCCATTCATTAATCTCCGGTCGGTAGGCTAAGCGGGCTTGGGATGGAATTTCTGCCGAATGCCGGAAGAAAATTCCACTGTAGCGGACGCCATCCATTTCTAGCAAGAGCTTGAGGTGACCGCCTTTTAGCAAAGTTTGATTAATCACCTTAAATTCATTAGCAAATAAAGGGGGTAAAAAACCTTGTCCCCAAATTTGTTCATTAATGGCCTCAATGAGTTCAAGGTTGATTTCCTCGGGTGCCAAGGGACCATCTACATAAATGTGTCGTTCGAAAGTGTCTTTGTCTGTTGCTTCAGTAACAACTCGTTCAAAGATTTCGGTAAATTCTTCAAGTCGAGTAGCATCGATCGTGAGTCCAGCTGCCATAGCATGGCCACCGAACTTTTTAATGATACCTGGGGAGCGTTTGGTGACTAGGTCGAGCATATCACGTAGGTGGATGCCTTCAATAGATCGGCCCGATCCCTTGAGTTCACCCTCTCCAGCATCCGCAAACGCAATAGTTGGGCGATGCTTGCTGTCTTTTATACGGCTAGCAACAAGTCCGACAATGCCTTGGTGCCAGTTTTCTTCGTATAGAGTTAGGGTATGTCTTTTTGAGACATCAATTTGATTAAGAATTAACGCAGCATCCCATTGCATATTTTGCTCAAGCTCACGGCGTTCTCGATTAAAGTCATCTAATACTTTTGCGTATTTTTGAGCAGTGGTTTCGCAGTCGCTAATAAGGCACTCAATGCCAGCATTCATTAAATCTAAGCGCCCAGCAGCATTAATACGAGGAGCGATGACAAAACCAAAGTCTCTGACTTGGGCACAACGACTTGAGCGGCCAGCAACTTCAAATAACGCATGAACTCCTGGATGGGTATGTCCAGATCTAATTTTGGCAAGGCCTTGTTGCACTAAAATGCGATTATTACGATCTAATTTGACGACGTCGGCAACAGTACCAAGCGCAACCAAGTCAACTAAACAGTCCAATCGAGGCTGTGTTTTGGCATCGAAGTGTCCACGGCTTCGCATTTCAGCTCTTAGTGCCATCAGGACATAAAACATCACTCCAACACCTGCTAAATTTTTACTGGGAAAGTTGCAGTGAGGGGAGTTTGGATTAACAATGCATTCGGCATCAGGAAGAGCTTCCGCCGGTAAGTGGTGATCCGTGATTATGACTTCAATGCCCAATTCGTGAGCTCGTTGAACCCCTTCAATACTTGCCATCCCATTGTCAACAGTGACTATAAGATCGGGTTGTTGATGGCTAGCGAGGTCTACGATTTCAGGAGTTAAACCATAACCGTAAATAAAACGGTCTGGAACAAGGTAGTCAACGCGAGCCCCCATCGCTCTAAGGCCTCGAACGGCGACGGCGCATGCAGTAGCGCCATCACAGTCAAAGTCCGCGATGACCATAATACGTTTTTTGCTCTCAATGGCATCAGCTAATAGCTGAGCTGCTACTTGTGTGCCAGTTAAAGTATTTGGCGGTAACATTCCTTGCCAGTCAGGTTTTAAATCGGCTTGAGATTCAATACCGCGAGCTGCTAAAACCCGAGCTAGTGCAGGAGCAAAACCCTCTGAAATCAAGTTTTGGACAATCGGACAAGCATAATTGCGAGTGATAAATTGAGTCATGGCTAAAGCTCCTCGCCTAACAGGTGAGCTAAATCGAGCTTATTCTTTTTCTTAAATCGAGCTAATAAACCTTTTGTCCCACTAAGTTCCACACTAAATGTTCTTGTATCCATGGCTCCGGTTGCAACGACCACTAGTTTCTGGCAACGACGTTTTTTAGCTAAGTCTGTGAGATGCCAGAGCTGCTCTAAAACTTTTGGTAAATTATCTTTCCAACGCTGCCAATCTTGGCAACGGTAGGGATCATATAAGTCATCTAAAACAGCCAATAAATCCCCTTCCGGACATTCTGGCCACTCATCTTTGACTGCCGTAGTTCGGAAATTCAAAAGACCTGCATTTTGGGCCCAGCCCCAAACAAAAGAATCGTTGCTCATGACCCCTCTTAGGGTAGAGGGTTTGAAAAGATGTCGGCGAGATCCCCCGTCAGGCCAAAAACCGTCAATGGTTTGTTCTGAGTTCGCTATGCGCTGTTGGTTTACAGGACTATCTTGGAGGATTGCAGCCAAGTCCTTCAGAAGCTGCTTGAAGTCCTCAACTCCTGCGCCATTGATTGAGTCATTCGTAAATGGCTGATGGTTTTGTGCATACCAAGGACGGACATCAACGTTCCAGTCATCTTTTCTCGTTAGGTACCATCGACCTTCCCATTGCTGAAGTTGAAAGCCATATTGACGAACACATGCAAGAACCTGATCATGTAATAGATCTCTTTCTTGACTGTTGAGCTCTCGCGTAGGGGCGTGAGTGATCGTTTGCCCTTCCTTGAGCTCATTGTGAGTGCTCCAAAGGCGCCAGGTTTGGGTACTCATGCTTGGGCCGCCGTCAGCTTCCCACTCAAATGCAGCTGTCTCGGGGATGCCCGAAGATTTACAAATGACTTGCCAGAGCCAAACTAAATGCGTTGCACCTGATAGCAAGGGGTGTTTGACAAGGGTTTGTTCTATGACTTCAGAAGCTCCGTTACCAAGGTCTCGAAGAATTGAAAAGTCAGTCGTGTCCACAATTTTGGTTAACTGGCTTATTGGAAGTCTTAAGCCTGGAATTAAAAAATATACCGAACTCATTAAAAATTACACAACATCAATAGGTTAAGTGAAAACTATCGATGTTTTTTGCCTTCGTTAAAACTTGAACTATTATACCGAGTGGCAAAGCGAGTACACTTTCAGGTTGAAAGGAATCAGTCATGGAAGTTAAAACTGAAAAAAAATTCTCAAGTCATGGTGAAGGGGATAGTCTAAGTGACCATGCAGCACAACAAGTAAAAACCAGTGTGCTTGGTTTTGCTGTTTTATTGACCTTGGGCTTTTCTGCAGTTGAGTTAATCGGTGGTTTACTAAGCAATTCTCTCGCTTTAATTGGTGACGCAGGTCATATGGCAACTGACGCGGCAAGCTTGCTATTTGCACTAATTGCAAACTGGATAGCCCGTGAGGGTGCAGATAGTCACCACTCATTTGGTCATGCACGTATTGAAGTACTTGCCGCATTTATTAACGCATTGGCGATGTTTGTTGTTTTAGGGTGGATTTGCTACGAGGCCATTGACCGATTGACAAATCCACATGACGTTGCCGGCGGCAGTGTAATGTTGATTGCCAGCATTGGCCTGTTAGTTAACATTTTGGTAGCTTGGTCTTTATCTAGAGACAAAAAAAATGTTAATACACGCGCAGCCTTGGTTCACGTCTTGGGCGACTTATTAGGATCGGTAGCCGCTGTTATTTCGGGTGCCGTGATTTATTTTGGTGGTCCAACAATCGTTGACCCGATTTTGTCACTTTTAATTTGTGTTTTGGTAGCTCATGCTGCGTGGGGTGTTTTAAAAGAAACAACGCCGATTTTGTTGGACGGAGTGCCCGATGGTGTTGTTTATGACGAGGTGGGCGAAGCAATTTTGGCTATTGAAGGTGTTGTTAGTGTTCATGATCTTCATGTCTGGAGTATGAGTCCAGGATATTCAGCCATTTGTGCGCATGTGCATATTGAGTCGCATCGTTGTTGGCCTCTGATTTTGGATGCTATTCGCTATAACGTGAAAGAGCGATTTAATATTGATCACGTGACATTACAGCCCGAATGGGAATTTGATCATGATGTCGCCAGCTGTGGTTGTGGTCATGATCATGCTCGCAATAAAGATAAGCCTTGTTTGTGTCAGACGCTTTCAAAGAAAGTTAAGGAGCAAAAAGCGACTCAATCGGCTTAGATTTTTTTACTGACTGATATGAAAAAGGCGCCGGATTTTTTTGGCGCCTTTTTCTCAAATAGCTTGACTATTTGTGATACAAGCGAGTTGTTTCGTATCGAGGTTGGCAACTCACATTGATACCTAAACGTTGAAGCATGCGTTCATCTTCTTCACTGATGATGACAGTGAAGTGAACCTCAGAACCACGCAACTTAGAAAGTTGTTCCTTAGCTTGTTGAGCAACTTCATTGCGTAATGCCGACACGGTGAGAGCCAAAAGCACTTCATCAATATGCAAACGAGGATTCTTGTGCAATAAATATTGAGTTTTTAATTGGCAGATGGGTTCTAACACGCGAGCAGAAATTAGATCCACATCATGATCAATACCAGCAAGTACTTTTAATGCATTCAAAAGCATCGCAGAGGCACATCCCAATGTGCTAGAGGTCTTGCCTGTAATGATGCGACCATCAGGTAGCATTAATGCACAAGCAGGAGCTCCTGTTTGTTGGGCCTTATCCAAAGCAACAGCAACAGCAGGGAAAATGTCCGGCGTTGTTTCGGATTGATTCATCAAAAGTTTCAAATGATTGATTTCATGCTCATTGGCGTTGCCGCGCATGCGTTTGACGCCTGCTGCATAGTAACGACGTAAAATTTCCATGCGAGAAGCCTTGCGGCAGACCTCGTCGTCAACAATGCAGTTACCAGCCATATTAACGCCCATATCAGTCGGAGACTTGTAGGGAGAGACCCCTTGGATGCGTTCAAAGATAGCATTTAAAACTGGGAAAATTTCAACGTCGCGATTGTAGTTAATGGCGGTTTTTCCATAAGCTTCCAAATGGAAGGGGTCAATCATATTAACGTCGTTTAAGTCAGCGGTGGCAGCTTCATAAGCTAAGTTAACCGGGTGCTTTAACGGCAAATTCCAAACAGGGAATGTTTCAAACTTAGCGTAGCCGGCGGTAATGCCACGTTTGTGGTCGTGGTACAGCTGGCTTAAGCACGTCGCCATTTTGCCACTGCCCGGGCCTGGTGCTGTGACAACAATTAATGAACGTGTCGTTTCAATGTATTCGTTTTGTCCCAAACCTTCTTCGCTAACAATGAAGTCGACATCAGAAGGATATCCAGGGATGGGGTAATGACAATAGTGTGGAACTCCTAAAGTTTCCAACCGTTTTAAGAAAGCTTGAGCAGCTTTTTGGCCTGTGTATTGCGTAAGGACAACACTGCCGACATAGAGTCCCATTTCGCGGAAGGTATCAATGAGACGCAACACATCCTCGTCGTACGTGATACCTAAATCGCCGCGTACCTTGCTAGACTCAATGTCACTTGCGTTAATTGTGATAACAATTTCCACATCGTCTTTGAGTTGCTGAAGCATGCGGATCTTGCTGTCGGGTTCAAAGCCAGGCAGGACGCGAGAAGCATGAAAATCATCAAATAGCTTTCCGCCAAATTCAAGATAGAGCTTGCCTCCGAATTGGTCGATTCGATGACGAATCTGCTCAGATTGTGTTCTGAGGTACTTTTGATTATCAAATCCAATCGCCTTCATTTTCAGTGTCCCTTTCGCTCTAAAAATAACAACCGCCAAGTATAACCAAAACCACGAAAAACTCGATAGTTAAGTAGACTTTTTTGCAAACAGTTAAGACTTTTTGCTGCGAAGGTTATAGCCTCCGTCGTAAAACCCATGATTTCAATCATGGAATATAAGACGGCAAAGTCGTGAGACTTTGTAAATCTATTAGTCGAAAGAATCGTTGATTGATCTCTATTGCTAAAATAAAGCTATGGAACTGATGCTCAACTACTCATTCGAACTAAAACTCAACACCGCT